>CAYNLG010000028.1:0-39065 GCA_964397995.1 uncultured Anaerolineales bacterium | reverse complement strand
CGGGGTTGATGTTGCCGCCGGCGGCGATGCCCATGCCGCCCTGGATCATGGCGCCGAGGTCGGTGATGATGTCGCCGAACATGTTGCAGACGACGAGGGTGTCGTAGTACTCGGGGTTCTTGACCATCCACATGCAGCAGGCGTCGACGTGGTTGTAGTCCTTCTCGATGTCGGGGTATTCCTCGCCGACCTCCATGAAGGTGCGGAACCAGAGGTCGTGGGCGTAGGTGAGGACGTTGGTCTTGGCGACGAGGGTCAGGAGGCCCTTGTCCTGGCGCTTCTGGCAGAGCTCGAAGGCGTAGCGGACGGCCCGCTCGACGCCGCGCCGCGTGTTGCACATGACCTGGGTGGCGACCTCGTGGGGGGTGCCCTTGTAGGTGGCGCCGCCCATGCCGGTGTAGAGGCCCTCGGTGTTCTCGCGGACGATGTCGAACTGGACGTCGTCGGGGGCGGTGTCGGCCAGGGGCGTCTCGACGCCGGGGTACAGCTTCACGGGACGCAGGTTGATGTACTGGTCGAGGTCGAAGCGGAGCTTCAGCAGGAGGCCCTTTTCGAGGATGCCGGGAGCGACCTTCGGGTGGCCGACGGCGCCGAGGAGGATGGCGTCGAAGGCCTTCAGCCGCTGGACCTCCTCGTCGGTGATGGGCGGGATGGAGGGGGTGGCCGGGTCGCCGCCCATGGCGAGGTACCGGTCGCCGCCGTAGTCGAAGTCCCGGGTCTCGTACTGGAAGCCGAAGGTCTCGGCGGCGGCGTGGAGGACCTTGAGGGCCTCGGCAACGACTTCAGGCCCGGTGCCGTCGCCGCCGAGGACGGCGATCGTGTGCTTGGCCATCGCGTGCGTCTCCTGGGTTCGTGAATGGGAGGGAGGGTTCTACCGCGCGGGGGCGCGGGAGGCAAGAGCCTATCGACAGGGGGGCGCCCCGCTGTCAGTCCTCGGCGGCGGCCCGCACCCGCGCCTTCAGCGCCTTCAGGCGTTTCATCACGTCCTCCGCGCCGCGCCCGAACAGGTCGTGCAGGCGGGCGTACTCGGCGTAAAGGTCCTGGTAGACGGCGTGGGCGTCGGGGTCGGGCGTGAAGGCCTCGTCGCGGACGCCGGCCATGGCGTCGGCGGCGTCCTGGATGGTCGCGAAGCCGCCGCGCGCCGCCCCGGCGGCCACGGCCCCGTGCATGGCGCTGCCGAGGGCGCAGGTCTGGGCGCTCTTGGCGACACGGAGGGTGCGGCCGGAGACGTCGGCGTAGATCTGCATCAGCAGGGGGTTCCGCTCGGGCAACCCGCCGCAGCAGGTGATCGCCTCGACCCCCACGCCGCGCTCCTCGAAGGCCCGGATGATGGTGTAGGTGCCGAAGGCGGTGGCCTCGATCAGGGCCCGGTAGATCTCCTCCGGGCGGGTGCCGAGGTGCAGGCCCACCACCAGGCCCGACAGGTCGGCGTCGACCAGGACGCTGCGGTTCCCGTTCCACCAGTCCAGCGCCAGGAGGCCGGTCTGGCCGGGGCGGCAGGCGGCGGCCTTTTCGGTGAGGAGTTCGTGGACGGTCATGGCCCGCTCCTCGGCCTCGGCCTCCAGGGCGACGCCGGCCGCGGTGCGGACGAACCAGGCGAAGATGTCGCCGACGGCAGACTGGCCGGCCTCGAAGCCGTGCAGGCCCGGCAGGATGCCGTCCTCCACCACGCCGCACTGGCCCGGCACGTGTTTCTCCTCCGTGCCGCACACCATGTGGCAGATGCTGGTGCCCATGATCATGACCATGTGGCCGGTGCCGGTGACGGCACAGGCGGGGACGGCGACGTGGGCGTCGACGTTGCCGACGGCGACGGCCGTGCCGGGGGCGAGACCCAGGCGGTCGGCCATGGCGGGGGTCAGTTCGCCGGCCTTGGCGCCGAGAGGCAGGATGTCGCGGCTCAGCTTGGCGTCGACGACGTCGGCGAAGTCCGGGTGCAGGGCGGCGAAGAAGTCGCGGCCGGGGAAGCCGTCGCGCTTCGACCAGATGGCCTTGTAGCCGGCGGTGCAGGCGTTGCGGGTCTCGCGGCCGGCCAGTTGCCAGACGATCCAGTCGGCGGCCTCGATGAGGCGGTCGGCGGCGGCGTAGACCTCCGGGGCCTCGTCGAGAATCTGAAGGGCCTTCGGGAAGAACCATTCGCTGGAAATCTTGCCGCCGTACCGGTCCAGCCACCCCTCGCCGCGCTCCCGGGCGAGGGCGTTGATGCGGTCGGCCTCGGGCTGGGCGGCGTGGTGTTTCCAGAGCTTGACCCAGGCGTGGGGGCGGTCGCGCCAGGCGTCGAGAGTGCACAGCGGGGTGCCGTCGGCCGCCACCGGCAGCATGGTGCAGGCGGTGAAGTCGGTGCCGAGGCCGATGACCTGGTCGGGCCGGGCGCCGGCGTCTTTGAGGCAGGCGGGGATGGTCGTTTCGAGGACGGCGAGGTAGTCGCGGGGGTCCTGGAGGGCCCAGTCGGGGTCGGGCAGGGGCGTGCCGCCGCCGGGCAGGGCGCCGGTGATGACGCCCCCGGCGTAGTCGTGGACGGCGGAGGCGACTTCCCGGCCGGAGGCGCAGTCGACGAGGACGGCGCGGCCGCTTTCGGTGCCGAAGTCGATGCCGAGGGCGAACGTGGGGTCGGCCATGGAGCGGCTCCTTCGCATCTGCGTTCGTGAGGACGTGCCCGCGGGCCGTGCTGCCGCCGCGCCTCTTGTGCCACGGCGGGTGCCGGGGGGCAAGCGAAAGTTGGGCGTACTGGGGGCCGGTGCGACGGGTCGCGGTCGCGGCGCAAAGATGCGAGCGCCCCGGCAGGACCGGGGCGCTCGCGCGTGCGGGTCAGCGTGCGGGCCGCGCTCAGCCGGCGGGCGACTCGTCGCCCATGCCGGTCTCGGGCACCTCCTCGGCGCCCCCGTCGGGCGGGGCGGGGGTGTCGGTGCCTTCGCCTTCCGTGCCGGCGCCTTCCCCGCCGCCCTCCGGCGGGCGGACCTTGACCATGGCCTTGGGCGCGAGGACGCGGATGCGCGTGGCGACGTAGTGGTCGGTGCGGCGTTCGAGCTCGACGACGTAGACGAGGGGCCCCTGGCGCTGGAGCAGCGTCGGCCGCCCGGGGTCCTTGTCCAGGGCCTGCCACAGGACGGGCACCTCGCGGGTCAGGACGATGCGTTTGCGGAGCATCTGCTGGTCCATGATGCGCGGGAGCCAGGTGGCGAGCTGGTACTGGGCGGCGCGGACGGGGCTCCAGAGGAACTGCTTCAGGACGGCGCCCTCGGGCTCCTCGGCCTCGTCGCGATTGCCCTCGGCGATGGCGTCATAGACGGCCATGTCGACGGGCTGGGCCTGGCTGAGTTCGCCGAGGATCTGTTCCTGGCGGGCCTGGAGGACGTCGAGGTGGTCGGCGAAGGTGTCGTTCCAGAGGCGGAGGCTTTCGGCCCGGACGGACTGCATGGGCGTCTGGGGCGAGGCGTCGAACATCTTCTCGTGGAAGCTCTGGGCGTACTGGCGGTAGAGGGCCTCGAACTGGGCCTCGGTCTCGGACTTGCCGCTGTCGGCGGCGCCCCGGCAACCGGCAACCACCAGCGCGAGGGCCAGCACGGCGGATAGGGACGTCTTCATTGCGGTCTCCTGTTTCGGGTGCGTCGGACGGGTCAGCCTGCCGGCACGGCCGGACGCTTCCAGTCTTGATGCGGTTGCCGATGAAGTCAAGCGAAACCTCAGGTCGTGGCTGGCGGCGGAATACGGGCTACATCGGGCGGGCGTCACGGGCGCCTTGATTTTTTCTCAAACGAGGGCGGGCTTCACCCGTACGTTACGGTGAGGAACGGGGGCGGCAGCGGTGTCCCTCGGCGGCGCGGAATCGGTTGACAGCGTCGCCGGTTGGTGCCAAGATGGGCCGCTTGGCCGACCCCGGCCACGGTGGAGGAACGCAGATGGCCTTGCGATTTCAGTGTTCGAAGTGCGGCAAACGGCTGACGCTGGACGGCGCGCCGGGCGACGAGGTGGCCTGCCCCCATTGCGGGCAGACGACGGAGATTCCGGCGGACGCGCGGCCGACGGCGCCGGGGGTGGCCGAGCCGGTGGCGGCCGCGGCCCCCGTGGCCGAGGTCCTCCCGGAGGAGGACGCCGCCGAGGAGGACGAAGAGGGCGAAGAGGAAGAGACCGCCACCGACACGATGATGAGTTGGCTGGCTCTCTACCTCCCGAGCTGGGGCACCAGCGTCGTCCTGCACGTCGCCGTCATCATCCTCACGGCCTTTGCCGCCTGGCAGACCTACAAGCCGCAGGAGTCGTTCAAGTACGACACGGCGGTGGTGACCGAGCAGAAGCGCAAGACCCAGCGCCGCCGCAAGAAGGCCCCCGCCGAGGACGACCAGCCCAGCCGCGGCAAGATGATCCCCCGGCCGCACAGTATCGTCAAGCACATGCAGAACCCCTTCCCGGACGTGGCCGCCAACAAGCTCGAGGTCCTGAGCGTGATCGGCGTGGGCGGCGGCGGGAAGGAACTGGGCGGCTTTGAGGGCTTGGGCACGGGCTCGGGGCGCGGCTCGGGCGGGTTCTTCGGGGCGGGCGGCGACGAGGCCAGCAAGATCGTCTATGTCGTCGACCGGTCCGGCAGCATGACCGACTCGATCGACTTCGTGAAGTTCGAGCTGAAGCGGTCGATCGGCGAGTTGCTGGACGACAAGGAATTCCACCTCATCTTCTACTCCTCGGGACCGCCCGTCGAGATGCCCACCCGGCGCCTCGTGGCCGCCACCGACCGCAACAAGCAGATGGCCTTCGAGTTCATCGACGGCATCGTGGCCCACGGGCAGACGGACCCGTCGGTGGCGCTGGAGCGGGCGTTCGCCGTCAAGCCGGAGCTCATCTACCTCCTGACCGACGGCGAGTTCGACAAGGCCATCGTGGGCCTGGTCCAGCGGCTGAACGCGGGGCAGAAGGTGACGGTCCACACGATCGGCTTCCTCTACGACATCGGGGAAGAGGTCCTGAAGCAGATCTCCGACCAGAACAACGGGAGCTACAAGTTCGTGGCCGAGAAGGACCTGGCCACGCTGGTGCGCTGATGAAACGACTGCTGCTCATGGCGATGCTGGCCGTGCTGGTGGCCGCCCCGGCCGCCCGGGCCGACCGCATCCGGATGCGGAGCGGGATCGGGCACTCCGGGACGATTACGGGCCTGACGCCGGACGGGTTGGAGATCAAGGCGAAGGGGACGACGCTGCGGATCCCCCTCGGGGACATCGCCTCCATCCGGGTGGACAAGTACCCGAAGCTGGCGGAGGCCGAGGACGCCTACGACAAGGGCCTGGCCGGCGGGCCGGGCGCCGCCGAGGCGTTCAAGAAGGCCGAAGGCCTGTATGCGGCTTTGATCCGCGAAGGCGTGCCGACGTGGATGCGGGTGCTCCTCCAGAGCCGCCTGCTGAAGCTGTACGCCGACTCGGGGCGCGCCGCCGAGGCGTTGGAGGCGTACCTGTCGCTGGCGAAGGACCAGCCGGAACTCGTCCAGGGCCTGTCGCTGCCGGCGCCGAAGGCGGGCGAGGACGCGAAGAACCGGGCGATGCTCAGGAAGGTGGAGGCGGCCCTCCAGGGCGCCCAAGGCAAGCCCTACGCCGCCGAACTCCAGCGGCTGCGCCTCGCGCTGCTGCTGGAGGTCGGGACGCCGGAGCAGGTGTTGCCGATCGTGCGACAGGCGCTGGGGAGCCCGAACCCGCAGACGCGGCAGTGGGCGCTGGTGAAGGTGATCGACCTTCTGGTCGAGGCGAAGCAGTACGACGAGGCGGCGGCGCGGCTGGCCGAGGCGCGGCAGGAGTTGCCGGCGGCGGCGCCGCGGCTGGTGTACGAGGCCGGACGCATCTTCGCCGGCCAGGGCGAGCACGCGAAGGCGGCCGTGGAGTTCATGCGGCTGCCGATTCTGTATCCGAGAACGAATCCGGCCCTCACGGCGGACGCCCTCTGGCGGGCGGGGCAGGCCATGGAGGCCGCCAACATGCCCGGCAGCGAAATCCGGGCCGTCTATACCGAGGCGGTCCAGGGCTATGCCGACACGACGGGGGCGGAACGGGCGCGGCGGGCGTTGGTGCGCCTCCGCAACTGACCCAGGGGGCATCGCATGCGGACGAGCCGCGTGGGAGACGCTCAGGCTCAAGCGACGAAGGAGCAACGGCACATGCGCAAGCACGGGCTGGTGGCACGACTGACACTGGTGGGGGGAATGCTGCTGCTGGTGGTGGCGGCGACAGCGGACCCGGCGTGGGCGGCGGCGGCGCGGCAGCGGTCGTTCGGCGAGATGATGTACCAGGCCACGTTCGAGAGCTGGATCGGCATGTTCGACATCTTCGCGATCTTCGGCCTGTCGATCACGGCCATCGCGCTGATCATCGAGCACGCCATCACGATTCGCCGCACGGTCCTCCTCCCGGAACTCTCCGTGGCCCAGGTCAAGACCATGTTCGACGAGCGGCGGTTCCGCGAGGCCCTGGAGTTCTGCCAGGCCGACCCGTCCTTCGTCAGCGGCGTGGTCCACGCCGGCCTCATCGAGGCCGCCAACGGCTACGACGCCATGGAGAAGGCCATGGAGGACGCCGCCGAGGAACGCACCGCGCGCCTCTATCGCAAGATCGAATACCTCAACCTGATCGGCAACATCAGCCCGATGCTGGGGCTGTTCGGGACGGTCTACGGCATGATGAATGCGTTCGGCAAGATTGAATCGCTGGGCGGCAAGGCGAACCCGGAGGACCTGGCGGGCGGCATCCTGACGGCCCTGTTCTCGACCTTCGCGGGCCTGTTCGTCGCCATCCCCTCCCTGGCCGCCTACGCCATCTACCGCAACCGCGTGGAGCAGCTCTCCATGGAGGCCGCGCTGGTGGCCGAGGAACTGCTCGCCAACTTCAAGCCCAGCGGGGGCCAGTAGGCGCCGCCGGCGGTCGCCGACACCCGGGCGCCCACGCTAGCGAGGAGGGCCCATGCCACGCGTCAAGAAGGCACAAGGAACCGGCGCGGTCCGGTTCAACATGACGCCGCTGATCGACATCGTGTTCCTGCTGATCATCTTCTTCATGCTGGTCAGCCAGTTCACGAAGCTGGAGCTGGAGCAGGTCGAGTTGCCGGTGGCCAAGACGGCCACGCCGATCGACTACGGCCGGTTCCGCAACGTCGTCATCAACATCAAGAACCCGGACGACCCCGAGGTCTGGATCATGGGCAAGCCCATCGACTCGTCCATCTCGGCGGGCATCCCGAACAGTGAACTGACCCAGTACCTCCAGAGCTTCGTCAGCGAGAGCGGCGAGGCGGCCGGGGAACGGAAGCTGAACGTCATCCTCCGGGCCGACGCTATGATCCCCTACGAAGACATCGCCCGGGTCATGCTCTGTGCCGGGGCGGCCAAGATCGAAGGCTGGTGGATCACCACCGACATCCCCGACGAGGACGAGCTGTAGCCCCTCGGGGGGCGCGAAGGAGTCCGTGCCATGCGCAACACCGCACGCAAACGGGAGCCCGCCAAGTGCGAGCCCCCGATGACCCCCATGATCGACATCATCTTCAACCTGCTCATCTTCTTCCTGCTGACACCGTCTTTCCAGGGAGGCGAGGGCCAGCTCACCACCAACCTGCCGCGCAACGTCGGGCCCAACATGGCCCGCCAGGACCCGGACAAGATGAATATCCGGATCACGCTGCTCGACGAGCCGCCGATGAGCGAGAACGTGTCGATCGAACTGAACCAGCAGTCGCTCGGGTCGAACTTCAACGCCCTGGAGGCGTCGCTCTGCCAACTCCAGGCCCGGGGCCTGGCGGCCAGCTACCCGGTGCTGATCGACCCGACGATGGCGGTGCGGCACAAGTGGGTGGTGGCGGCGTTCGACCGGGCCGTGGCCGCCGGCTTCACGAACATCCAATTCTCGGTGCCGAAGTAGCCGCCCCCGCGCCGCGGGCGCGCCAATAGCCGGGCGGCCTCGGTCGTCCAAGGAAGGGCCGGGCCGGGGGCTCGGCCCCGGCCTCCTACGGGATAGATGCCCCATGACACGACGCCTTCATCACCTGGCCCTGGCGGCCGCCTGCCTCCTGGCGGGTGCTGCTGCCGCGGCCGCCCAATCCGCCGACCCGATGGTCCGGGGCCTGGAGCAGCGGGGCCTGAAGACCTTGCTGGACGTCTACCGGCGCGAGTTCGGCGAGACGACCGCCCCGCCCCCCGCCGTTCCCGGCGACGTGGACGTGCCGGCCGCCGGTGGCCAAGCCGCGGCCCGGGCCGCCGCCGAACGCCAGGCCGCCATGCGGACCCGGGAGCTCCCGGCGCGGAACGCGCACTTCGAGGCCGCCAAGACGCTGTACCAGGCCGCCATCGACGCGGCCGCCCAGGTCGCCCGTGAGACGCCCCAGGACCAGTGGGAGGCCAAGAACACCGCCCGCATGGACGTCCTGAAGCTCCGCATGGACCTCGGGAACATGATCTTCCAGGAGTGGCTCCAGCACGACCTGGACCTGCTGGAGCTGACCGACAGGCGGGTGGGGAACCGGCAGCGGGCGGCCGAGTTGCTGAAGGTGGCGCTGGACCAGTTCTCGACGGCCCTGCTCGCGGCCAGCCAGTGGCTGTCGGAAATCGACCTGGACCCGGACCGCTCGAGATTCGTCAACGCCGGCTACGTCCGCAACCTCCAGAGCCTCCGCCGCGAGGCCGAGTACAAGACCGCCTGGATCACCTACTACCGCGGCTGGGTGCTGCCGAAGTCGTACGAGCCGGCCGAGGGGGAGCGCGGCCGCACGGCCCTGCTCAACGACGCGATCACCGGCTTCGTCGGGTACACGGACCTGCCGGACACGGTGCCGGCGAAATGGTGGGCGCATCTGGTGGTCGGCCTGGCGCACCGGGAGTTGGGCCAGTACGAGGAGGCGCTGAACAGTTTCGCGCAGAGCGGCAGCGCCGATGCGCCGAAGCCGCTCAAGATTCGCTCGGCCTTCGAGAAGGCCCGGACGTACCTCGCCCAGGGCGCGTACGGCCGGTCCCGCGAAACCCTCCAGGACGCCCGCCAGTTCTTCGGCGCCAAGGTCGTCGAGGATACCCTCTTTGGCCTCGGGTTCCCCATCGTCGAGGCCGAGAGCTACGTCATGGAGGGCCGGGCCGCCAAGGACGAGGCCACCAAGGACAAGGGCGTCCAAATCCTGCGCGGCCTGTACGGGCGGGCGGACCCGTGGCCGACCATCGTCGAGGCCGTGATGTTCGACCTGGTGGGCGGCACGGTGGACGAAGCCGACCAGATGGAGCCCTTCCAGCTCTGGATGGCCGCCAACGAGGCCCTCGAAAAGGCCCAGGAATCCAAGACCCCGGCGGACTTCGAGGAGGCCCTGCGCCTGTTCACCCTCTATACCGGCAAGGTCGAGAAGACCGCCGAGAACTATCCCCAGGGCCTGTACACCCAGGCCGCCATCCGCTTCCAGCTGGGCCGCAAGACGGAGGCGGCCGAGCTGTTCCGGCAGGTGGCCGGGCAGTTCCCGGACTTCCAGCACGCCGACGCGGCCGCGCAGTACGCCGTCAGCCTGACCGGCGAGCACTACGACGAGACCAAGACCGAGGAGGCGCGCAACGCCTACGAGACCGCCCTCCGTTGGTATCTGAACACGTACCCCGAAGAGGGCGAATCGCAGCGGTACTACCTGGGGGTGGTCCTCTTCAACGGGAAGCACTTCACGGAGGCGGCCGAGGTGTTCGCCCAGATCGGGCGCGACAGCCCCTTCTACCCCGACGCCCGGTACTGGGTGCCGCTCTGCCACCTGGAGCAGTTCCGCGAGCAGGTCCTGCCGACCAAGGACAAGCAGCTCATCCTGTCGCGGGCGCGGAGCGTGGCCAAATTGTTCGTCGAGTTTGCCGAGTACGCGCAGAAGGCCCGCCTGCCGGAGGAGAAGCAGGCCGAGGTGCAGAACTGGATCCAGGCGGCGTACCTGAACGCGGCCGAGGTGCACCTGTACCCGGAGGTGGACCTGCCGGACGACGCCCTGAAGTACCTGGAGCAGATGGAGGCGGCGGTGGCGGTCGGGGACGAGATGCGCGGCCGCGTGCTGAAGCTGCGGATCGACGCCCTGCAGAAGCTCCGCCGCTTCGACGAGGCCCAGCGCCTGCTCGAAGACTTCCTCGCCCTGGCCATGAAGCAGGGCAAGCAGGAGGAAATCGGCCGCGTCCTCGGCGGCCTCTTCCAGGCGATGATCGACGACGTGCGGCAGTTGGTGAAGCGGGACAAGGCGGCGGCGGCGGCGAAGGTCGAGGCCGCCGAGAAGCTCAGCCAGCGGCTCATCGAGTGGCTCCAGAAGAACGGCGGCCCCGAGGGCGCCATCCGCATCGAGGTCATCCGGTACGACCTGGCCGACCTGTTCCTGGCGGTGAGCGAGTACCAGCAGGCCCTGAACATCTTCATGGCCCTCGGCGGGCCGAAGCCCGAGGAGCCGCCCGAGGGCGAGCCCCTCAAGATCGACTGCATCGAGGGCATGGCCCGCGCCTACCAGGGCCTCGGCGAAACCGCCCCCGACAGGGGGGCCGCGCGCCCCCACTTCGAGCGGGCCGTCGAGCTTTGGCGCGTCGCCCGCGACGTCGCCGACGCCGACCGCGACACCCCCAAGACCCGCATCGACCAGTTCCAGTACAACCTGTTCCTCTGCAAGTTCAAGGCCGGCCAGGTGGCCGAGACCCGCGACGCCCTCAAGGCGATGGAAATCATGCGGAACGGCAAGTTCAGCGAAGACCCCGTCATCCAGCGCAAGTTCCGCGAGCTGCTGGGGCAGGCCCAGGCGGCCGCCCCGGCGGCGGCCGGCCCCGTCGGCGAGGCGGACGAGCAGGAGGCCGAGGGCGAGGAGGAGGAGGAGGCCCCGGCGCCCGCCGGCTGAGCCGCACGCGCGCACAACGAAACCGCCCGGACCCCGCGGGGCCCGGGCGGTTCTTTCTTGCGTCCAGGATGGCGCTCGGCGGCGGCCGGCCTACAGGAAGACGTTACGCCGGTCGCACTGCGTGGCCGTCAGGACCTCTTTCACGGCCCGCTCCTCCACCTTGTCGTGCAGTTCCTTGTTGTCGCGGATGCCCTTCAAGTACGGGTCCTGGCGCACCGTGGTCGGGCCGATGACGCGGGCGGCCTCTTCGTTGGCGACGGCCCGGAGCTGGCGCTTCTGGGCGTCGGTCAGCTCGTCCATCTTGAACCGCGGCAGGACCTTCTTGTACAGGACATAGCCGCCCCAGTCCTGCTGCTCTTCCAGCGTCAGGTGGGCCATGACGTCGGCCCGGAGGTCGGACCGGGCGTCCCAGTAGGCCTTGCCGGCCTCTTCGACGCGCTGGCGGGCGGCGGCGATGCGGGCCTCGTCGTTGCTTGTCTTGGCCGCCTGCAGCGCGTCGCGCGCCACCTGCAGCTGCCGCGCCTCCGGCCCGTTCTCGAACGCCTCGAATGTCCTGGTCCGTTCGGCGACCGCCTGGTTGAACTCTTGCAGCCGCTGCCCCTCCAGGCCCGCGATGACGGCCATCTGCTCGAAGTCATCCCCCTCCAGCATCCGGATCGTCAGATCCTCCTGGTGGCTCGGGTCCCGCATCGCGCCCGGTTCGCACCCGAGGGGGACCCAGGCGGCCAGGGCAAGGGCGATGGCGGCGAGCAGACATAGGTGGCGTGTCATGGCATGCGGCTCCTATGGGCCCGGCGGCACCCGAGCGCCGCCCCTCGGGCCCGCTGGGGGCGGCACCGGCGCGGCCTCGGCCGCGCACTCCCTTGGTAGAGTACCCTCAAGTATGCCGGGCCCGCGCCCCGCGTTTCAAGCCCCGTACCAAATAAACGCGTGTTGCTCCTGCCCGCACGCGGCCTTGGCCGCGCCCCCGCGGCGCGGTACACTGGGCGCGTCCCGCGGAAAGGAGCCCCCCATGACGCGTGCCGAACGGTGGCTGGCCCTGATGCTCCGAGCGACCGGCGTCGTCCTCATGCTGGCCGCCCCCTCCGTCGTCGCCCCCCGGGCCTGGCACGCCGCCGGCCACCGGGCGCTCGGCTTCGGGCCGTACCCGGACGGGCCGGTCATCGACTACCTGGTCCGGTCGATCTCGCTGATGTACGCGGTCAGCGGCGTGTTCTGCTGGATGGCGGCGGGGCGACTGCGGACGTCGCGGTGGGTGATCCGGTTCCTGGGGGTCTTCAGCGTGGGCTTCGGCTCGGCCATGCTGGCCATCGACGCCGCCGTCGGCCTGCCCTGGCCCTGGACCGCCGCCGAGGGACCGGGCGCGATCGGCCTGGGTGTCGTCCTCCTGGCGCTGCTCCGGCACGTGCCCGAGGCGACGCGTCGGTCGGCCGAGCCCGAGCGTGCGGCCGGCGACGACGGCGCCGCCTAGCGCCGCACCGGCACGTCGCACGCGATCCGCCGCACCACCAACCGGTCCAGGTCGCCTGTCCGGCGCGCCGTCTCCAGCAGCGTCCACCAGTCGACCTCGACGGGGCCGGCGTGTACGGTGCGGCCGTTGGCAGTGAGCCGCACGGGGCGGGCCAGGTCGAAGCCGCGCGGCGTCACCTCGACCTCGACCCGTGTGAGGTTCCGGACGGTGAGGGCCAGCGCGTTCGCCTCGCGGTTCCGCACGCCGCGTATCTCGAAGGCGTGCTGCAGGTACAGGCGACGGCGGGCCTCCTCGAACTGGTCGGGCCGGTCGACGCGGAGGACGCGGCGGGCGTCGAAGTCGAACGGGTCGCCGGCCGCCTCCACCGCCCGGACGTCCCACGCCCGGCCGCGCTCCACCCGGTGGAAGAGGAACCGGAACGCGTCGGGCGGCCCGTCGCGGCGGACGCGGCGGACGAAGCCCTGGAACCGCTCCAGGTCGAGGGTGAACTGGTGTCCTTCGCCGGGGACCTCGACGCCCTCGAAGCGCTTGGCGCCGAGGCGCCGCATCTCGGCGGCGACCTGGCGGCTGAGGGTGTTGATGCCCTCGGTCTGGCCGCCGACGATGTCGTTCTCGCCCCAGTGCGCCTGGACGGGCAGGGCCAGGACGTTTTCCAGGTAAAGGACCGCGCCGGTGGTGCGGGCCTCCGTCAGGGGCCATCCCGCCATCGGGGCCGCCCCCGCCCACGCGCCGGGCGAGAACAGGGCGGTGCCCCAGGTGGTGTAGCCGCCCTTCGAGAAGCCCGTCAGGACGCAGCGGTCGGCGTCGACGTTGGCCCGCCGCCGCACGTCCGCCAGCACCCGCAGGGGGTACTCGATGGTGACGGGGTCGGCCCGGTAGACGCCCTTCGTGGGGGCGTCCGGGGCGGCCACGAGGCAGGTGTCCGCCAGCGGCCCGAGGCGGCCGAGGGTGCCGGCCAGGAACCGCTCGCCGCTCCCGCGGGTCCCGTGGATGGCGACGACGAGCGGCAGGCCGTCCTCGGCGTGCGGCTCGTACGCGGGCGGCACGTGGAGGACGTAGCGGACCGGGCCGACCGTCGCGTCGCCGGGCGTCGCGAAGCGGTGGAGGCCGGGCGCGAGCGGCCGGCGCGGGACCGCCCGGTGCAGGAAGGCCGAGACCTTCTCCCAGTCGGCGGGCGCGGCGGAGCCGAAGGCGGCCGCGAGGTCGCGGCGCGCGGCCTCGTCGTCGGTCGTGAAGAAGGCCCGGACCAGGTCGGCCGGCGACCGGTCGGCCTCGGCGGCCGGGAGGCGCGGCGCGGCAGCCAGGAGCAGGACGGCGGAAGCCAAGGCGCATCGCATGGCGGACGGTTCCCCGACGGTTCACCGGATTGTACGAGGGGCGGCACGGGGCGGCCGGGTTTTTCGTGACACACCCGCGGACGCCGGGGCGTCTAATGCGTATGCTAAGGAGGACATGCTCAGGCGGAGAGCCGCCGCCATGCAACACCGTCGCTGCTCTGTCGTGATGCTCCTCGCCGTTCTGCTCCCCGGGGTTCGGTCCGCCCGCGCTGCCGCCGCCGAAGCCGACGCGCCGCCCGAGGTCGCGCCGAAGCTTCTCATGGCCGCCCGCGTCGGCGGGGCCGACGACCAGTGCCTGAGGGACGTCCAGTTTCGGCGCGGCCGGGTCCTGGCGGCGTCGAAGCACTTCCAGGTCAGCGTGACGGTCGCCCCGGACGACAGCAAAGTCGAGGCCCGCGTCAGCGGCAACCCGTTCAAGGGCGAGGTCGACGTCAAGGCGGGGATCCCGGCCTTCACGATGCGCCGCCTCGGCCCCGTCACCTACGGCTACAGGCAGGTCCACGCCATCCTCCAGCAGCCGTACGCCAGAGGCCCCGGGTGGACGCTCTGGGGCTGGTCGCACGCCGAGGCGAAGCAGGGCGAGCACATGGCCGACAGCCGGTGCACGTACGCGGCGGCCATGCCGAACCGGCACCTGTTGTTCTTCGGCAAGTGCGACGGCGGCAACACGGTGCTCCGGTGCCACCCGAAGGACCTCTCGAAACGGCTTCAGTTCCCGATCAAGTTCGGCGGCGGCAAGGGGACGAGCAGCTTCGTCTTCGAGGTGGAGCCGGCGAAGGGCGAACTGGTCCGCCAGATGGTGCTGCGCGGCTTCGCGAACGCCGCCTGCTGGGACCGGTGGCACCGGATGATGGTGGTCGGGTGGGGCCTCTTCCCGAGCGGCGAGACGTTCGGGTACGCCGACGGGGCGGGGCTGATCCTGGTGGACCCGGGGTGGGAGCGGGTGCTGCTGAAGGCGCACGTCGGGCCGAAGGCGGTCTTCAAGGCGTGTGCGATCGACTCGGCAAGCGGCCTGGCGGCCGCGGTGGGGTACGTCGAGGACGAGTTCCGCGAGGTCGAGCGCATCCAGCCGCGCCCCGGCGCGGGCAAGGACGGCCTGGTGACGGTGTGGCGTCTGTGGCCGCCGCTCGAGCCCGCCGCGGGCGACGATGAGGCGGCCGCCGAACCCCGGTCCGGCGTGCCCCTGTTGCCTTAGGGGCCCACGGGGCAAAGGGACAGCCCTGGGAATCTGGCCGCCGCCTTGCATCGCCCGTCGGATGCCGTCTATCCTGGAGGGTGTCCGGCGGGGTGGGCCCGCGCGGGCGTTCCCTGGTTCCGCGGGAGTCCCCCATGGCTGATGCCAAACATGACGCCGTCGAGCGCCTGAGCCGCGGCTTGGAAGAGCTTGGCCGCAAGATCGAGCTGCTTGAAGCCAAGGCCGAGCAGAAGGGCGCGGAGTCGAAGATCGAGTACATCCACCGCAAGCACGAGATGGAGCGGCAGCGCGACGAGACGCGCGACCGGCTCCAGACGCTGAAAGCGGACACGAACCAGGACTGGGAGGCGCTGAAGACGTCGGCCTCGGATGCCCTGGACCGGCTCGGGAAGGCGTATGATGACGCCGCCTCGGCCCTGAAGGCCGAACTCTCGTGACCTCGGCCGACGGGGCCGCGCTCGCCACGGGCGCGCCGCTGCTGCCGCCACGGTTTGCTTGACACGCCCCGCGTCCCCTGCGACACTCCTTTCCGGCCCGGCACGGGGGCGGTCCGGGTCCGCACGTCGAGGAACTTCGCCCGGCACCGGTCTCGAGGAAGGGGAACGCACGATGGCGCGACGCGGACAACGGACGTGGCTGAGCCTGGCGGCACTGATGGCCCTGGCACTGGTATGGGCGGGATGCGGCGGGGGCGAACCCGCCGGTGATGGGGACGCCGCGCCGGGGGCCGGAGACGAGGCGGCCCCGGCGGGGAGCGACGAGGTCATCGAGCTCTCGTACAGCATCTTCTTCCCGGCCTCGCACATCCAGTGCAAGACGGCCGAGGCGTGGGCCCGCGAGGTGGAGAAGCGGACGGGCGGCCAGGTGAAGATCCGCCTCTTTGCCGCCGGCACGCTGACGAAGGCCCCGCAGGTCTACGAGGGGGTCGTCAGCGGCATCTCGGACATCGGGATGAGCTGTTTCGCGTACACGCGCGGGCGGTTCCCGCTGCTGGAGGGCCTGGACCTGCCGCTCGGGTATCCCTCGGGCATGGCCGCCAGCACGCTGGCGACCGAGATGGTGATGGCGTACGAGCCGAAGGAGCTGTCGGACACGCACGTCCTGTACGTGCACGCCCACGGGCCGGGGATGCTGGCGTCGAAGAAGCCCGTCAAGACGCTGGAGGACGTCGCGGGGGTGAAGATTCGGGCGACGGGCCTTTCGTCGAAGATCGTCGAGAGCCTGGGCGGCACGCCGGTCGGCATGCCGCAGCCCGAGACGTACGAGGCCCTGCAGAAGGGCGTGGTCGAGGCGACGTTCTGCCCGGTCGAGACGCTGAAGGGGTGGAAGCAGGGCGAGGTCGTGAGCCACGTGACCGACACCTCGGCCGTCGGGTACACGACGGCGATGTTCGTGGTGATGAACAAGGACAAGTGGGCGTCGCTGCCGTCGGACGTGCAGAAGGTCCTGACGGAGGTGAGCGCCGAGTGGGTGGCCAAGCACGGCAAGGCCTGGGACGAGGCCGACGCCGAGGGGCGCGCGTTCGCCGAGTCGCTCGGGGTGGAGTTCATCGCGCTGGACGACGCGGAGGAGACGAAGTGGGTGGCCGCCGTCCAGCCGGTCCTGCAGGGGTACGTCGAGTTGACGACCGAGGCGGGCCTGCCGGGCGAGAAGTTCCTGGCCGACCTGCAGAAGAAGCTGGCCGAATGGACGGAAGGCGGCGAGTAGCCGATGGCGCTGGCCGCTGAGGATAGGACGCTGCGCCGGCGCGCCGACCGCCTCGTTTTCGGGGCGGTCCGGCGGCTGGTGCTGGGTCTGGCGGCCGTGGCGGGGGCGGGCATCCTCGTCATGATGGGCGTCACGTGCACGGACGTGGTGCTGCGCGTCTTCGGCCGCCCGCTGACCGGGGCGTACGACATCGTCGGCGTGGCGGGGGCGGTGACCATCGCCTGCGCGCTACCCTACACGACGGCCGTCAAGGGCCACGTCGCCATCGAGTACTTCTTCCACAAGCTCGGGCGGCGCGGGCGGCTGGTGGTGGACACGGCGACGCGGTTGCTGGGGATGGGCCTGTTCGGCATGCTGGCGTGGCGGAGCGTCCTGTACGGCTTCGTCCTGAAGGCGAGCGGGGTGGCCACGCCGACCCTCCAGTTGCCCTTCTACTGGATTCCCTGGGTGATCGCGGCCGCCTGCGCCCTGGTGGTGTTGGTGATCCTCGGGAACCTGCTGCATCCCGGCAAGGAGCTGATCAAGCCGTGACGCCGTTCCAGATCGGCATCCTCGGGTGTCTCCTGCTGCTGGTGCTCCTGGCGAGCAGCATGCCGGTGGCGTTCGTGATGGCCCTGATCGGCGTCGCGGGGTTCGCGTGGATCGTGAACCCGGAGGCGGCCCTGAGCCTGGGGGCGCAGGACCTGTACGCGACGTTCTCGAGCCACAGCCTGACGGTCATCCCGCTGTTCGTCCTGATGGGACAGGTCGCCTTCCACGCCGGCATCAGCCGCCGCCTCTTCGACACCGCCTACCGCTGGCTCGGGCCGCTGCCGGGCGGGCTGGCGATGGCCACGGTCGGGGCCTGCACCGGGTTCGGGGCGATCTGCGGGTCGGGGCCGGCGACGGCGGCGACGATGGCGGCCGTGGCGCTGCCGGAGATGCGCCGCTACGGCTACGACATGGAGCTCGGGAGCGGGGCGGTGGCGGCCGGCGGGAGCATCGGGATGCTCATCCCGCCGAGCGTGGTCTTCATCGTGTACGCCATCCTGACGGAAGAGTCGGTGGGGGCCCTCTTTGTCGCGGGCATCCTGCCGGGGCTGCTGATCGCCGTCCTCTTCTGCCTGACGATCTATATCAACTGCCGCCGGCGGCCGCACCTCGGGCCCGCGGCGCCGCCCGTCTCGTGGGGGACGAAGCTGCGGGCGCTGGGCGGCGTCTCGGAGACGCTCATCCTGTTCCTGCTGGTCATCGGCGGCATGTTCCTGGGGTACTTCACGCCGACGGAGGCGGCCGCGGTGGGGGCGGCGGGGAGCCTGATCGTGGCGGCGGCGAAGCGGCAACTGACGTGGCCGATGCTGGTGCGGGCCCTGAAGGAGACCGCCCGGACCTCGTGCATGGTCATGGCCATCGTCGCGGGGGCGGTCATCTTCGGCCACTTCCTGGCCATCACGCGCATCCCGTACGAGCTGGCCGAGGGCCTGGCGGGGTTGCCTCTGCCGGGGTGGGCCGTCATGGGCATCATCATCGCCTTCTACCTGGTGGCCGGGTGCTTCGTCGACGCCCTGGCGCTGGTGCTTCTGACGGTGCCGATCTTCGCCCCCGTGGTGACGGGCCTCGGGTACCATCCGATCTGGTTCGGCGTGATGATCGTCGTGGTGACGCAGATGGGGGTGATCTCGCCGCCGGTCGGCGTGTGCGCGTACGTGGTGGCGGGCATTGAGCGGGACGTGCCGCTCCAGACGGTCTTCAAAGGGGCGCTGCCGTTCCTCGGGGCGCTGGTGGTGGCGGCGGCGATCCTGGTGGCGTGGCCGGACCTGGCGCTCATCTTGCCGCGCCTCGTCCGCTGAGCGGCGCCCGGCGCCGCGCTGCCCGGAGAGGCGAACCGCATGGGAAGGGGGACGTGATGGCAGACGCGCCGGAGCCGGCGAGCCCGTACCGGCGGATCCTCTTCTGC
Source organism: uncultured Anaerolineales bacterium (assembly GCA_964397995.1). Lineage (GTDB taxonomy): Bacteria > Planctomycetota > Phycisphaerae > FEN-1346 > FEN-1346 > CAYNLG01. Next base: position 20,571 of record CAYNLG010000028.1, on the reverse strand, counting down.
ACGGACTTCTCGGCGAACGCCGACCACGCGTTCGGCTTCGCCTTGGACGCCGCACGCCGGCGGCCGGGGGCGGTGCTGCTCCTGCTGCACGTCATCCCGGAGCCGGACGCCCAGTTCTGGAAAACCTATATCTACGAGGTGGAGGGCGTTGACGAGAAGGCGAAGCGCGACGTCGATGCCAAGATCGCCGAGGCGTACCTGCCGCGCGTCCCCGACGACGTGACCCTGGAGGTCCACATCCGCATCGGCCGCGACTGGCCGACCATCCTGGCGTTCGCGAAGGAGCAGGCGGCGGACCTGATCGTCCTGGGGCGGCAGGGGCACACGGGGCTGGAGAAGGTCCTTTTCGGAAACGTGACGGAGAAGGTGGCCCGAAAGGCCGAGTGTCCGGTGCTGGTGGTGCCGATGGCGGCGGCGGGCGGGGGCTGAACCGCCGCGCTGCCGGATTATCCCAATCCTAACGGCCCTCCTGCCTCGCCCTAATCTCCGGCGCCTACAATGCGCCCGGAACGAGGGGCAGGGCGGTGCCGGGAGTGCCGGCGCCGCCCGCCTCACGGGGAAAGGCACGACGCACGGGCGGGGATTCCGCGATGGTCATCGTCGACAAGGACAGGGTCACGTTCCGGTTCCTGCGGCCGGCGGCGCGCCGGGTCCACCTGGTGGGCGATTTCAGCGGCTGGGATGACGGCATCGAGATGGAACCCGTCTCGGGCGGCCTCTGGGAGGCCCGCCTCCGGCTTCCGGCCGGCACGTATCGGTTCAAGTACGTGGCCGACGGCCAGTGGTACGCGGACTACGCCTCGTTCGGCCTCCAGCACGGCCCGCACGGCCCCGACAGTGTTGTCCACGTCCTGTCGTAAGCGGCATGACGTTCCTCTCACCAGTGGCGCGGAGTCGCCGAATCACCCACGGCGACCCGCGCCACGGCCCTTTCCCGGCGGCGCGTGAAAGGCTTGCGTCGGTGGCGCGGGCGGCGTAGGCTCCGGAGACGTGCCCGCATTCCGGAGGCCGCCATGCCCACGCCCGTTCGCGTTCCCCTGCTTGTCCTCGCCATCGTCCTGGCCACCGGCCTTGCCGCCCGCGCGGCCCGGGCCGAGACGTGGACCCTGACGAATCACGCCGGCGACTATGAGACGGAACTCGTGCGCCTGAAGGTGAAGCCGGTGCCGCCGGACGCGACCGACGTGGCGGTGACCGAGGACGGGCGGCCGGTGGCGTGCCAGGTGGACGAGGATGGCGGCGTCTGGGTTGTGACGGACATCGCGAGCGAGGCGTCGCACGTCTACGAGGTGACGCGGGGCGGCGCGCGGCCGCCGGCCGGGCCGCCGCGCGTCACGGTCAGGCGGGAGGGCCGGTGTATCGTCCTGGAGGCCGGGCCGCTGGCGGTTCGCGTCCCGGCGGAGGCCGAGGGCGACGCGCCGCCGGGGCCGATCGGCGGCGTGCGGGTCGACGGCGGGCGGTGGCGCGGGGCGAGCACGTGGCAGACGGCGCTGCCGATGAAGAGCTTCGAGGCCGAGGTCCTCGGCGCCGGGCCGCTCTACGGCAAGGTGCGCCTGCGGTACACGTTCGACGGGACGGCGGGCTTGGACGGCGAGACGCCCGCGTTCGCCGACGTCGTGGTGACGCTCCGCCCGGGGCACCCGGTCGTGGACATCGATGAGGCCCACGAGATGGACGCCGGGGCCTTCTGGACGTTCGACGCGGCCGCGGGGTGGGCACCCACGGGGGGGCTGATGCGGCGGTGGTTCAAGGGCCCGTTCCAGGGCGCGCCGGCCGTGGAGGCGGTCACGCTGAAGCCCGGACAGACGCGACTCGGGGACGTCCTCCTGAACCTTCAGCCGCGCTGGACCCAGGCGTTCGACGAGGGATGGTTCTTCGGGACGACCGATGACGCCCACGTCGTCGGGGCGATGGTGGCCCGGGCGGGGCATTGGATGTGGGGCCACGACAACCTGATCCGCGTCCGCCTGAAGGCCTCCGGCGACACCGCGGGCCTGGAGTGCCCGACGTGGCGCGGCCGGCGGTACTGGTACCTGGTGGCGGGGCCGAAGGCCGTCGCGTCCATCGAGCAGGTCGCGAGCGAGGACCCCAAGAAGAAGCCGCGCAAGGTCGACCGCCTGGCGGGGCTCGTGACGCGGGTGGCGTTCCAGCCGCTCAACAAGCTCGTGCATGAGTACATTCTGGAGTGGCCGGGCCAGCCGCCGGGCGGGTTCCGCGGCGACTTCTTCTACTCCGGGAGCACGAACCCGACGGGGATGCGCCGGGGGCTGGGCGAAGGCGCCCTGAAGAACGCCGGCCGGGGCAAGGGCGGGCGCGGGACGCTTTCGCGGGTCCAGGTCAACCTCGACCCGGACTGGTTCTGCGGGTACTGGCAGCGGTGGAGCCCGATCAACCCGAACTTCCACACGGACTTCATCAAGTACCCGGTAGGGGCGGCGTGCGACCTGACGGCCCACCCGCGGTTCGACGAGATCGCCCGCCGCGTCGAGGACGTCGTCCGCACGGACCTGTACCACGCCGTGACGCTGCCCGGCGGGGCGGGGCAGGAGTGCCCGGGCTACCTCCAGCACGCGATGAGCCAGTGGAAAGAGTTCGCCAAGGTCGCGAAGCAGCACCTGGGCTTCGACATGACCCGGTGGCCGCGCTACAAGGCCGGCGCCTCGTTCCTGGCGCACGTCTCGCACCCGGACGGGGGCGGGGCGCGGCGGTTCCATCCGGGGGGCGACACGCACCCCGGGCGGCCGGACCCCATCGCGTACGCCGCCGAGTTCGGCGTCCGGGCCGATCCGAAGACTTTCGAGAGCGAGGAGTTCCCCGGGTTCGGGTGCGTCCTGCGGAACCGCCCCGGCACGGGCGACGAGACGTACGTCGCCTTCAAGGCGGGGCCGAACCGCGGCCACTTCCACGGCGACCAGCTCTCGCTGCACTGGTGCGCCCGGGGGCGGCCGCTCGCCATCGACCACCGGTGCAGCTACAGCCCGCGGCCCGGGCAGGAGCACATGCACAACCGCGTCGCGTTCCATACCGACGCGTGGCCGTACGCGAACATGGACGGCCACGAGCGGGTCCTGGCCTTCAAGACCTCGCCGGCGGCGGACGTGGCGGTCGGGCAGGTCGAGTCCGACCGGCTCCGCAAGCAGCTCAAGCTGCCGCCCGAGGACTGGGACGCCATCGGGCCGCTCCATCCGCTGGACATGCGGCTCACCTATCGCCGCACCGTGGTGCTCGTCAAGGGCGGCCCGGAGGACTACCTGGTGCTGCGCGACCAGGCGGTCGGGCCGGACCTGACGGCGGTCTTCTGCCTGCATGTCCTCGGCGACGAGGTGAAGCCGGTCGGCGGGCCCGCGCGGCTGCAGTGGGACCGGCTGACGCTCGTGGCGGCGAAGCCCGAGGCGTCGGCGCTGCGGTTCGAGGCCTTCCCGTGGGAGCACACGAAGGGCGGCGGGGAGAAGACGGCTGGCGCGCGCCTGAGCACGAAGGGCGACGACGTCGAGTTCATCATTGTGCTGTACCCCTCGAAGCGGACGCCGCCCATCGAGCCCGTGCCGGGCGGCGTCAAGGTGGGCGGCGACACGGTCACGTTCGCGGGCGGCCTGAACGCGGCCGACGACGCGGCGTGCGTGACGGTGGCGCGCGGCGGCAAGCCAGTGCTGACGCTGACGGGAGCGGAGATCGACCTGGACCGCGACCAGGGCGATGTCGGCCTCTTCGTGCCGGACGCGGGCTACATCTTCGGCCCGCTGCCAGCCTGGCTGATCCGCCAGCGGAGCGAGGTGCCGGACTGGCACCGGGCGTGGCCGGGGGCGGCCCAGCCGTAAAGCGGGCCCGGGCGTGATTCCTTGACGTTCCGCGCGGGGCTCGCTAACATCCCGCCAACGCGTTCTTGGCGCCGTCCTAACACGTCCGGCGACGGCCAGGCGGGCGGCGGCGCACGCCCGCGGGGTGACTCCGTATGTCCAGCCTGATGCCGCACACGCCGCCGCCCGATTCCTGGCGCACGACGCTTGTGCGCATCCTCCTGGTGGTGCTCCTGCTGTACCTGTTCCTGGGGGGGATGCGGATGATGGGGTGCGGGCTCAAGGCGCTCGGGGACAGCCCGGCGTTTGACGCCTCGCGGGCGGCCGGCCCGGAGAACCCGCGGTACCGGCCGGTGGTCTACCGGATCTTCGAGTACGCGGACTTCCCGCTGGTGGGCCTCTTTATCGGGATTCTGGCCACGAGCGTCTTCCAGAGCAGCTCGTTCACCACGTCGCTGACGGTGTCGCTCGTGGTGACGACCCCCCTGACGCTGCACCAGGCGATCTTCATCATCATGGGCGCCAACATCGGGACCAGCGTGACGAACACGGGGGTCTCGTTCGCGCACGTGCGGCGGCGGGAGGAGTTCGAACGGGCCTACGGCTCGGCCATCGTCCATGACTTCTTCAACACCCTCTCGGTGCTCGTCTTCTTTCCGGTCGAGTGGATCACGTGGCGGATCACGGGCCAGGGCCTGCTGGAGCGGTGTGCCTCGGCGATGGCGTCGGGCCTGTACTCGGGCATGCCGATGGGGCAGCGGCCGACCAATGTCCTTAAGGAAGCCGTGAAGCCGCTGGTGGAGGGGGCGACGTGGCTGTTCGAGGACGGGTTCGGGCTGAGCTCCGCGTGGGGAGGCGCGGCCCTGACGATGCTGGGCGTGGTTCTGCTCTTCGTCGCGCTGGTCTTGCTGACGAAGGTGCTGCGCCGGCTGGTCATCAACCGGGTGGAGCAGTTCTTCGACCGCGTCCTGTTCCGGAACGCCGTCACGGCGTACCTGGTGGGGCTGGTGCTGACGTTCGTGGTCCAGTCCTCCAGCATCACGACCTCGCTGGCGGTGCCCCTGGTCGGAGCGGGGCTTCTGACCATCCACCAAGTGTACCCGTATACGCTGGGGGCGAACCTGGGGACGACCTTCACGGCCTTGCTGGCAAGCTTCGCCACCAGCGCCGACACGCCGGAGCAGGCCCGCGTCGGCATCGCCCTGGCCTTCAGCCACATGCTCTTCAACATCCTGGGGGCGGCCGTGTGGTACCCGCTGCGCCATGTGCCGATCCGGATGGCGCTCTGGCACGCGGGCCACTCGGCGCGCTCGAAGCGCTGGGCCCTGCTGCATGTGGCCCTCCTGTTCTTCGTGTTGCCGCTGGTTGTGATCGGGCTGTACGTCGTCCTGAAATAGCGCCTTCGGGCGCGAGGAGAACCCCAATGCTGCGCGAAATCCTGTCCGCTTTCTGGGGCCGCGGTGTGCTGGGCCAGGTCTACGACGACTTCGGCCGCATGTTCGACGAGACCCACTGGATGTTCACCCATGCGGTCGAGGTCTTCTTCAGCCGCACCGACTGGCAGGCCATCCAGGACACGCTCTATGCCCGCGACAAGGAGGTAAACCGGCTGGAGCGGGCCGTTCGGGCCCAGGTGGTCAAGCACCTGACCCTGCGGCGCGATACGGACGTCCCGGCGTGCCTGGTCCTGATCAGCGTCGTCAAGGACGCCGAACGCATCGGCGACTACTGCAAGAACATCTTCGAGGTGGGGAAGTTCTACGAGCACGAGTTCACGGCCGACCGGTACCTTGGGCAACTGGAGGAAATCCGCGGCGAGGTGGCCGACCTCTTCGGCCGCTGCAAGGACGCCTTCCAGCAGAGCGACGGCGACGCGGCCCGGGCGGTCATCCAGACCGTCGGCCGCCTCACCAAGGCCTGCGACGAACTCATCCGCAACCTGCTCCGCGAACGCGACAGCCTGCCGACGGACGAGGCGGTGGCGTACTCGCTGCTGGCGCGGCACCTGAAACGGATCGCCGCCCACTTGGCGAACATCGTGACGGCGGTCATCGCGCCCGTGCATCGGCTGGACTTTATGGACGAGCCGGCACCCCCGTCGGAGCAGGGCGATCCCCCGAAGGGCGGCGAGCCGGACGCCGGCGCTGCGCCCGAGACGCCCCAGGCGCCGGCATAGCCGGCCGTCAGGCCTCGCCCTTGTCGGCCGCGGCGGCCTTGCGGCGCGTGGCCTCGCCCGCCTTGCGGAGTTCCGTGACCGAGCGGGTCTTCCGGCGCGCCGCCCCGCGGGTCGGGTGCGTGCCGCGGTAGGTTTTCTTGCGCTTGGCGGCCGCCAGCCGCTGCTTCGCCTCGGGAATCGCCTCGGCGTACTGGGGCAGCCACTCGGCCTCGGCCACGAGCATCTCGTCGGTGAGCTGGTCGATCTCGACGGGGTCGCAGGCGGCGCCGGTCAGGGGGTCGAGCATCATGGCCTGCTTCAGGAGGGTGACGTCGCCCTCGACGGCGGCGCGGACGGCCAGCCGCTGGACGCTGATGGACGCGTTGCAGATGGCGGCGCAGCCGAGGGGCAGGTCGCCGACGCGGGGGATGCTGATGCCGTTGGCGTCGGCGTAGCCGGGCACTTCGACGATGCAGTCGGCCGGCAGGTTCGGGATCGTTCCGTGGTTGCGGACGTTGAAGTGGCCGCGGTAGACGCGCCCCGTCTCCAGGCCCTCGATGATGTAGCTGCCGTGCTCCTGGCCGCGCGACTCCGGGCCGATGGGCGGGTCGTCGGCCTCGAGCCACTTGGGGAAGTCGGTCTCGAACCAGGTGCGGCCCTCGGTGCAGACGCGAAGGTAGCCCCCGGTCTCGCCGTGAATCCAGTGCCGCAGGTGGATCCAGCGTCCGATCTCCTCGGGGCGCTTGCGGTACCAGGGCAGGTACTCGGAGAGGTGGCCGTTGGACTCGGTGGAGAAGACGCCGAAGCGGCGGAGGACGTCGATGCGGACCTTCTCGGTCTCGGCGTACACGGGGTGCCGCTCCAGGGCCTCGAGGAGTTCGTCGCGGGTGACGTCGCGGCCCTGGTAGCGGATCTGGATATACCAGGTCTGGTGGTTGATGCCGGCGCAGACAATGTCGACCTCGTCGGGGCGCTCGGCGCCGAGGGCGTCGGCAATCAGCCGCTGGCCGCCCATCACGCCGTGGCAGAGGCCGAGGGTCGGCACGCCGCCGTACTCGATGGCGGCCCAGGTGTTCATGGCGTTGGGGTTGGCGTAGTTGAGGAAGAGGCAGTCGTCGGCGGCGACCTCGCGGATGTCGCGGCAGAAGTCGAGGATGCAGGGGATGTTGCGCTGGCCGTAGAGGATGCCGCCCGCGCACAGCGTGTCGCCGACGCACTGGTCGACGCCGTACTTGAGGGGGACCTCGACGTCGAGGCGGAACGCCTCCAGGCCCCCGATCCGCGTGCAGTTGATGACGTAGTCGGCGCCGTCGAGGGCGCGGCGGCGGTTCAGGGTGGCGGTGACCTTGGCCGGGAGCTTGTTGCCCTTGACGTCCTTACGGATGAGCTGGGCGACCATGTCCAGGTTCCGCTTCGAGATATCCGTCAGCGCCAGGTGCGTGTCCCGGAGTTCGGGCACGGCCAGGATGTCGCGGGCCAGGCCGCGGCAGAAGCCCACGCTGCCGGCGCCGATGAAGGCGACCTTGATGGGCATGGGGCGTCCTTTCGTGCGGAAGGTTTGCGTGCGCGTATACCGCCCGGCGGGGGCGGCAGCAAGGGAAATGGACGCAGGCGGCCGGCCTGGCGGGCCGGGCCAGGGCGCTTAATAGGTTGTGCGGCGGGCCGGGCGCGGCTAGGGTAGGGGCTCGCACGACGCCAATCCCCGAACGCGTAGGAGACCCCGATGCTCCAGCCCCACCACCTGATCGCCCTGTGTGCCGCGTGCTCGATGGCGGCCGCCTTCCTCCTGGGCTGCCAGCCGCAAGGCGGCGGCGGGACGCCCACGCCGCCCGAGTCGGCCGGCGGCGGGGACGCCGGCGCCAAACCCGCCTCGACCGAGCCTCTGCCGCAGGTCACCCTGCACACCGAGAGGGGGCCGATCGTTCTGGAGCTGGCCGAGGACGACGCGCCGAACACGGTGGCCAACTTCATCCACCTGGCCGAGGAAGGCTTCTACGACGGCCTCGTCTTCCACCGCGTGATTCCGGACTTCATGATCCAGGGCGGGTGCCCCCAGGGCACCGGCACGGGCGGCCCGGGCTACGTCATCGCCGACGAGTTCAGCCCGCGTCTGAAGCACGAGCGCGGCGTGATTTCGATGGCGAACGCCGGGCCGAACACGGGCGGCAGCCAGTTCTTCATCACGCACGTCCCGTGCCCGCACCTGGACGGCAAGCACGCCGTCTTCGGCCGCGTCGTCGACGGCCTGAACGTCGTCGACGCGATCCAGAAGGGCGACCGCCTCGAGAAGGTCACTGTCGACCGCAAACGCGACCACGCGTACGAGCCGAAGATTCTCCGCCGGCGGTAGGCCCGCGGTGGACCCGGGCGGCGAGCACGAGGCATCCCGCATGGGGCGGACGCTTCTGAAGGCGGCACTGGTGGCGGCCGGGCTGGCCCTGGCCGTGTGGGCCCTCTTCTTTGCGGGGGGCGGCCAGGCCGACCGGCTGACCGTCTCGTTCTGGGGCGCCTTCGAAGAGTGGGCGATGTGGAAACGCATCGCCGCCGCCTTCCAAGAGGCCCATCCCGACATCCCCGTCAAGCTGGAGTACTGGCCGGGGGCCCACTACGCCGACAAGGTCCGCGTCGTCCTGGCCTCCGGGCGGCCGCCCGACGTCATCCTCTTCCAGGACGAGCCCTTCGCCCCGTTCTGCGAGTTCGGCAAGTTCGAGGACCTGACGCCGTACCTCGCGCGCGAGGGCGGGGCGCTCGACCTGGACCGCGACTACTGGGCCACGGCCGTCAGCTCGTTCCAGTGGAAGGGGCGGACGTACGGGCTGCCGATCTGGGGCGGCAACAACCTGATCTACGTGAACCTGGACCTGTTCGACGCGCTGGGCGTGGCGCCGCCGGCGCCGGACTGGACGTTGGAGGACTTCGTCGCGACGTGCCAGGCCCTGACGCGCGACACCGACGGCGACGGCCGCGTCGACCATTACGGCTTCAGCCCGCCGTACTGGCTGTACTGGCTCCCATTCCTCTACGCCCACGGGACGACGTTTGTCGAGGCCGACGGGCGATTCCCGGTGGCGCACGAGGACGCCCGCTGGGCCTTCACGGGGCCGAAGGCGGTGGCGGCCTGGCAGTTCCTGCAGGACCTGATCTGGAAGCACGAGGTGGTGCCGGACTCGGGCGAGATGGGCCAGGTGGGCGGCAACGTGCTCTTCCTGACGGGGCGCGTCGGCATGTTCACGAGCGGGCCGTGGGAGATGCCTTTCCTGAACCGGACGGACCTCGACTGGGACGTCGTCCACGTGCCCAGGGGCCCCGGCGGGCGCGGGACGCGCGTGACGTGGGACGCGCTGGTGATGGCGGCCGACTCGCGGCGCAAGAGCGCGGCCTGGCAGTTCATGCGGTTCTGCGTCGGGCCGACCGCCCAAGCCATCGTGGCCGAGACCCAGCGGAGCGTGCCGGCTCTGAAGGCGGCCCAGGAGACGTTCATCGAGGTGGCCCCGAACCCGGACGTCCACGTCGAGCGGTTCATCGAGGCCATGGACTATGCCCGCGTCCAGCCCATCACCGACCACTGGGACAAGATGGGCCGCGAGGTCAACCTCGCCTTCTCGCGGCTGACGCTCGAGCAACAGGACGACCTCGCGCGGGCCGTCCGCGAGCTGGCCGAGAAGCAGCGGCCGCTCTTCGGCGGCGGGGAGGGCGGCCCATGAAACGGCGCGGCGACCCCGTCACGTGGCGGCAAAGCCTTCGCGGGTATCTGTGGGCCGGCCCGTGGTTCGTCGGCTTCGTCTTCGTGACGACCGGGCCGCTGCTCTTCGCCGGCGTCATCAGCCTGACAGACTGGAACGGCATCAGCGACCTCGGGGCGCTGGTCGGGTCGGCGGCTCCGGCGCAGGAGGTGCCGGCGGAGCTCGCGGCCCTCGGCAAACCGCCCGAATGGGTGGGTTTTGCGAACTATGGCCACGCCCTGGCCGGCGACCCGGACTTCTGGCCCGTGCTCGGGCGCACGGCCGCCTACGCGGTCGGCAGCGTGGTCCTGACGCTGAGCCTGGCGCTGGCGCTGGCGATGTTTCTCGACCAGAAGCTGCGCGGCATCTCCTTCTTCCGGACGGTCTTCTTCATGCCGGCCATCGTGGGCGGCGTGGCGACGATGGTCATGTGGCGGTGGCTCTACAACCCGCAGTTCGGGCTCATCAACACGGGCCTCCGGCGGCTCTACATGGCTTGGAACGCGCTGGTGCCGGAGAGCTGGGAGATCGGCCTGGAGGCCGTCCCGGGGTGGATCACCAGCGAGGGCTGGGCCCTGCCCGCGCTCATCCTCATGGCCGCCTGGGGCTGCGGCAACGCGATGATGATCTTCCTGGCGGGCCTGCAGAACGTGCCGCAGCACCTGTACGAGGCGGCGTCCATCGACGGGGCCGGGCCGCTCGGCCAGTTCCGCCACGTCACCCTCCCGCAGCTCTCGCCCACCATCTTCTTCAACCTGATCATGGGCATCATCACGAGCTTCCAGGTCTTCGCCCAGGCGTACCTGCTTCCGGCAAGCCCCGGCGGACCGGGCAAGGCGACCCTCGTGTACGTCCTGTACCTTTACCAGAAGGCGTTCGAGGAGAACGAGATGGGGTACGCCTGCGCGCTCGGGTGGATCCTGTTCGGGGTGATCCTGGCGGTGACGCTGGTGATCGTGGGGACGAGCCGCCGCTGGGTCTACTACGAGGGGGAGGGGGCATGAGGACGCCGGCCCTGGGCGTCGATCGCGCGGTCGCGCCTCGCCGCAAGCCCGGCGAGGGCCGCCGCATGACCCGCGGCGGGGTTGCGGTACGGTACGCGGCGCTGGTCGGGCTGAGCTTGGTGTTCCTGTTCCCGTTCGTGTGGTCGGTGGCGTCGTCGCTGAAGACGCTGAACCACGTGTACGACTTCCCGCCGTCGCTGATCGTCACGGACCCGCAATGGGGCAACTACGCCGAGGCGATGCAGGTCCTGCCGTTTCCGACGTTTATCGTGAACTCGTTCATCGTCTGCGGGCTGAGCGTTGTCGGCCAGGTGCTGTCGGCGTCGATGGTGGCGTACGCCTTGGCGCGGCTGCGGTGGCGTGGGCGGCGGTTCTGGTTCGTGGTCGTGCTCGCGACGCTTATGCTCCCGTTCCAGCTCCTCGTGATTCCGCAGTACCTGATCTTCCGGGCCATTGGCTGGGTCAACACCTTCAAGCCCCTCATCGTGCCGCAGTGGCTGGGCGGCGGGGCGTTCGCCATCTTCCTGTTGCGGCAGTTCTTTTTGAGCATCCCGCGGGACCTGGAGGACGCCGCCCGGCTGGACGGGGCGAGCGACCTCCAGGTGTTCCGTCACATCATGCTGCCGCTGGCGCGGCCGGCGCTGGTGACGGTGGCGGTCCTGAGCTTCATCGCCCAGTGGAAAGCGTTCTTCGCGCCGCTGATCTACCTGTCGAGCCCGGAGAAGTACACGACGGCCCTCGGGCTCTCGATGTTCCAGTCGACGCACGGGTCGTTTGCGAACCTGCTGATGGCGGCGAGCGTGATCACGGCGTTGCCGCTGGTGGTCCTGTTTTTCGCGTCGCAGCGGTTGCTGGTGCGGGGGATTCTGCTGACCGGGATGAAGGGGTAGGCGCCCCCTGATTTGCGCGTTAGGGCCGAATTGCCGCTGGACGAACGCCCGGTTATGGCGCATACTTCCCCCGTGACGCCGCCGAACGGGCACAGGGCACTCACGTCACGTTGGTCCGCCCGGCGGCGCCACCACCGGCGGAAGGCTCGCTGAGGCCGTAGGAGGCACGTCTGGGGGCCAGGGGCGGCTCTTGCCACATCCGTACCGAGACCGTCTGACCGCGTAGTGACGCGGCCCGTGTGCCGCCGCGGTGGCGGTGCGCGGCCGGTCAAGCCGCGGGACGTCCCGGTCCGGTCCCCGCACGCGTGCCGACGGCCGGCGGGTGCCATGTCCTTCCGCCGGCGCCATGAGGCGGCCGGAAGCCACACATGTCTGCCACACGACGGAATCTCGGGCGAGGGATCCGGGCGGCCGCGGTTGCCGCGGTCGTGGTGGGGGCGCTTTCTGCGCTGGCGGCCGGGGCCGAGACGGTCCGGCCGGTCGGCTTCCGGGGGGACGGCAGCGGCGCGTTCCCGTCGGCCCACCCGGTCCTGAGCTGGGACGAGGGCACCGGCCGTAACGTCCTCTGGCGGACGCCCATGCCGAGTTGGTCGCACGCGTCGCCGGTGGTCGTGGGCAACCGGGTGGTCGTCCTGGCGGAGCCGAACCAGGTCCTGTGCCTGGACGCCCGCACGGGGCAGGTCCTGTGGCTGCGCGTCTGCGACCAGCTGGAGCTCTTCCTGCCGGCTGACGCCGCGCCCGCGCGCAAGGCCTGGCAGTGCGAGGTGCGCCGGAACCGCGAGGCCAAGGACGTGATCGCCGAACTGGTGTTCGTGCGGACGCGGCTGCAGCAGCTGGCCGCCGCCCGCGCCGGCCGCACACGCACAGCCGAACGGCTGCTCGGGCCCGCCTGCCCGGCGGACCTGGAGGAGATCGTCCTGGACCTGGAGGCGGACGAGGCCGACCTCGTGGCCCGGAAGGAGGCCCTGGAAGCCCGCGCGAAGGAGCGTGCCTTGCTGACGCGGTATGGGCTGCGCGGCTGGCGTGGGTACTACGTGACACGGGCGTCGGAGGCATTCGGCGCGGCCCGCGAGGTCCGCGAGCGCCTGCACCACGACTTCGGCCTCCACTTCGAGCAGTGGGGCGGGTACGTCGGCCAGACCTTCGCCACGCCCGTCAGCGACGGGCGGCACGTGTACGTCACGTTCGGTTTCGGCCAGGTGGCGTGCTACGACCTGGAGGGCGAGCGGCAGTGGCTGACGTGGTTCCGCCCGGTCCCGCATCGCGCGGGCGGCAAGGGCGACGGCGAGGCCGACCTGCCGCTGCGCGTCGGGTGCCGGTACACGAACTCGCCGCTGCTGGCGGGCGGCCGGCTCATCGTGATTGCCGATTGCACCGTCCGGGCCCTGGACCCGGCCACGGGTAAGGAGGTCTGGCGCGAGCGGTTCCCATGGCGGCACTCGGCGCGGCAGGGCCAGGAGCCGGCCGGCAGCCCGGTCCTGGCCACGGTCGCTGGCCGCGAGGTCGTCGTCACCAGCCACGGCCGTGCCTACGCCCCCGAGGACGGCCGCGTCCTCACCAGCAAGCTGCCGCGCTGCATCGCCACGCCCCTGGCCTTGGGTGACAGGATCGTCTTCGTGCCGAACGGGCGGGAGCGCGATGGCCGCCCGGGCTGCAAGGTCGAGGCCGTGCGGCTGGCCTGGGACGGGTTGGACGCGCTTGTGACCGAGACGTTGTGGACGCACCGCGACCGTGGCGCGTTCTACCACGCGCCGGTGCATGACCGGGGGCGGCTGTACGTGCGGCCGGCGGGCCGGCGGCTGCTGGTGCTGAATGCCGCCGACGGGACCCTCCTGGAAGAACCGCTGGAGGGCATGGACCCCGAGCGGCTGCCGCTGACGGGATTCGGGCCGAACCCGATTCTGGCCGGGAAGTACCTGGTGGTGCCGGACGGCACGGGGGCGGTGGCGACGCTCCGCACGGGGCCGCCGTGCCGCCTTGTCGCGCTGAGCCGGGTCCGGTCCGAGGTCAAGGAGGCGATGGCCCACGGGGACTTGCCGTTCGAGGAGGTCCGGCGCCGCTGGTTCTCGCGGGACCTGTACCCGTGGCGGTTCCATCTGGTGGCGTCGCCGGTGGCCGACGGGGACCGGCTTTTCCTGCGTACCCACGAGCACGTCCTGTGCATAGGGCGGGGATTCCAGGCGTCCAACGAGTGAGGCGTCCCGACGGCCGTCCGGCGGGGCGGGCGTCCGGCGCGATTCCGCGGTATCCGCCGGCCGCCCTCCGGGTTAACGCTTGAGACGGTTTGCGCCCGGGGCCCGTACAATCGGAAACAGGCCGCGCGGACCGCACCCGAGGCGGGCGGCGCGCGGCGCCGGGCCCACCCCGATCAAGGAGCAAGGCAACCATGACGCGAAAGCACTGGAGCGCGGCGGCCGCCATGGCCGCCCTCATCGTGTTCACCCTGTGCGGCGCGGGCCGCGCCGCCGAGGTGACGGACGCGGCCAAGGAGGCCCGTGCCGAGAAGGCGGCGGAGGCGAAGGCGGCGGGCAAGCCGGCGCCCGCGTGGCCGCAGTGGCGCGGCCCCCGGGGGGACGGGTTCTCGCCCGAGGTGCCCAAGACCATGCCCGCGAAGAAGCTCCTCTGGAGCCAGGAGGTCGCGGGGGATTGCCCGGCCGGCCTCGCGGTCGGTGAGGGTGTCGTCGTCATCGGCGACCACGAGGAGATGCAGCGCGACATCTACCGGGCCTTCGACGCCGTCAAGGGCACGCCCCTCTGGACGCTGGAGTACCCGAACACGAAGGAGATGGAGTACGGGGCCGCCCCCAAGGCCACCCCGCTCATCCACAAGGGCAAGGTCTACCTCCTGAACGCCTGGGGTACGCTCTTCTGCCTCACCCTGAAGGACGGCAAGGAGGTCTGGAAGAAGGACCTGGTCGAGGCCTTCGACGCCGGCGAGGTGCCCACGTGGGGCTACTGTTCCAGCCCGCTGTTGCTGGACGGCCTGGTGGTGGTGAACCCGGGCGGCGTGGGGGCCTCGGTCGTGGCCCTGAAGCCCGAGACGGGCGAGGTCGCCTGGAAGGGCAAGGGCGGGCCGCCCAACTACTCGAACTTCATCGTGGCGACGTTCGGCGGCGTCAAGCAGGTGGTCGGCTACGACGCCATGAACTGCAACGGCTGGGATGCCAAGACCGGCGAGCGGCTCTGGGACCTGCCCGTCGAGTCCTCCGGCGGGTACATCGTGCCGACGCCGCTGGCTGTGGGCGACCGGCTCCTTCTCGCCTCGAGCGACGAGGACACGCGGCTGCACGGCTTCGAGCAGGGCGGCAAGATCAAGCAGGAGGCCCTGTGCTGGAGCGACGAGATGTACCCGGAGATGAGCTCGCCCGTCGTCTGGGGCGACAAGCTCGTCCTCGGGGCGAGCGAGGGCCTGGTCTGCCTCGACCCCGCCGACAAGCTGAAGCTCCTCTGGTACGACGACTCCGTGAGCGGGCTGCTGGGCCTCGTCCACTTCATCACGGGGGGCGACCGGGCCCTGGCGTTCGGCGACGACGGCACGGCGGTCCTGCTCCAGCCCGACCGGAAGGCGTGCAAGATCCTCGGCAAGGAAAAGCTGACGGGCAACACGTACGCCCATCCGGCCCTGGCGGGCGGACGCCTCTATTGCCGCGACGCCAAGAAGCTCTACTGCTACGACTTCGGCGCGGGCGCCGGCGGGGGCGAGGCCGAGGCCCCGAAACCGCCGACCATCAAGTTGCCGCCTATGCCCGACTAGTCCGGAGGCGACCATGACCCATGCCCGCCGACCAGTAACCGCCCTCGTGGCCGCGGGGGTCCTGCTGGCCGCTGCTTTGGCCGCGACGCCGGCCCGCGCGGCCGCGCCGGATGAGGCCCCGTTGGACGCGCTCATCGCGAAGCACCGCCAGGGCGACCTGGCGGTGCGCGTCCCGGGCATCGCCGGCGCGGTCCGGTACCGCCTCGTGAAGCACCACTTCCCCTTCGGGACGTGCGTGAACCAGAGCCTCCTTCTGAAGCCCGACAGCGACCCGGACGCCCGCCGCTACCGAGACCTCCTGGCCCGGTACTTCACCTGCGCGGTGGACGAGTCCGCGATGAAGTGGAAGCACATGGAGCCGGAGCCGGGCGTCTACCGCGATGAGATTCCCCTGAAGGTGTGGGCCGCGTGCCGACGGCTGGGCCTCTCGATGCGCGGCCACTGCATCATGTGGGGGACGAACCAGGGGCCGGCGGGTTGGCACAAGACGGTCGAGCCGGCCGTCCTGGAGAAAGCGATCAAGGCCCGCATGGTCCGCGTCCTCGGCCTCTTCAAGGGCAAGATCGACGAGTGGGACTTGAACAACGAGATGCTCCACGGCGACGTCTACGCCAAACGCCTGGGCCTCAAGAACGGGGCCGCGTACTTCAAATGGGCCGAGGTGGCGGACCCGGGCGTCACGTACTATGTCAACGATTACGGCATCTTGGGCGGCGGGGCGAAGAAGTACGCCCGGCACATCCAGGCCATGCTCGACGACGGTGCGCCCATCGGTGGCATCGGCTGCCAGGCCCACTTCGGCGGCCGCGTGCCCCCGACCGAGACGCTCTGGGCCTCGCTCGACACGCTGGCCGCCTTCGGCCTGCCCATCAAGATCACGGAGTTCGACGCGGGGGGCAAGGACGAGGCGGCCCAGGCCGAGGACCTGAGGCGGTTCTACCGGGTCTGCTTCGCCCACCCGGCCGTCAAGGGCATCCTGATGTGGGGCTTCTGGGAGGGCCGCCACTGGAAGCCCGGCCGGGCCCTCTGGCGCAAGGACTGGTCCATCAAGCCGAACGGCCAGGCCTACGTCGACCTGATGGAACGGCAGTGGGTGACGTCGGGCGCGGCTGCCGCCGGCCGCGACGGCTGGGTCGCGTTCCGGGGCTTCTACGGCACGTACCGCGTGGAGGCCGGCGGCCGCACGTGGGAGGTCACGCTGACGCCGGAGGCGCCGCGTGCGACGGCGCAGCCGGTGGCCGACCCCTGACCCGGGCCGGGGCCGCGCGCGCTTTCCGGTGCGGCGCCTCGCACCCGACGGTAGGATGGCTTTGGGCGGCCGGGGTGTGACGGCCCGGCCGAGACGCGGAGAGGACGGTCTCATGACGCATCGCATCACGCTCGTATTCCTGGCGGCGGCGGTCGCCCTGCTGGCGGCGCCGGCCGCCCGGGCCGACGACGTGGCCGACCTCGTCGCCAAGCTGAAGCCCCCGGCGCGGTTCGCGGACCACACGCCCGCGTGGTCCGTCACGAAGACGGAGCTGACGTTCCTCGGGCGAGGCGGGCCGGAGACGTCGCCCTGGTGGGTCATCAAGGACGGCGACCGGTACGTCGCCATCATGCCGATGACGGGCTTCCACGGCGGCACGGTCTACGTCCAGGACTTCCGGCCGGGCCAGGCGCCGGAGGCGCTGAACCTGCCGGTCGAGCGGTGGCACATCGACACGGCCGTCGGCACCGAACTCCGGACGAACAACTTCATTCCCCAATCGGAGTGGACGAAGGACTCGAGCTACCAGTGGCAGGTCGACGGGCCGCGCCTCGTCCTGACGCGCCGCTTCAAGGGCGACGCCTCGTTCAGCCGCTGGGCCCACCGGACCCAGGGCGACGTGGCGGTCGATGCCACCAACACCATCGTCTTCGAGGTCGATCCGGTGCTCGGGTACGTGGTGGACGCGACGTACGACATCTGGACCGACCCGCCGCCCGGCCGGTACGAGTTCTCGTCGGCGGCCACGAGCGGCCGGTACCTGCTCTGGCCGGGGGAGGCCACCTGTTTCCGCCACGCCATCGCGGTGCCGGACGGCGGCTACGTCGGCTACGCCTGCAACCACGGGGCCACCAAGCAGCACGGCGGCGACATGCGGTGCCGCGACGGCGGCTTCGTCGCGTTCCTGAACGACGAGACCGGCTGGAGCCCGACGATGACGATCGAGGGGGCCCCGGCGAGGCTCGTCGTCTGCGGAGCCCATACGGACCTCGACTTCGTCGTCAACTGGCCGAAAGAGCCCGAGACGCGAGACGACGGCCTGAAACACTTCGTGATGAAGCACCGGCTGGTCGGCCTGCCGCCCGAGCTGACGCGCCACGTCTGGGACACGATGACCGTGCTGCACCAGGACGAGCGGAAGCTCATGGTGCGCCTCGGCCGCCTCGAGAACTTCGAGGACCAGCCGCTCCCGATCGATGGCAGAGAGCGCGGCATGCCGTGGAACGCGGAGCTCTCGAGCGCCGAGGCCCATTCCGGCACGAAGAGCCTGCGCATCGAGGGCCGCTCGGGGCACGGCGACCCGCAGCTCCCCGTCAAACCGAGCGCCCGGTACCGCCTCGAGGCCTGGATGAAGGTCGTGCCGAAGACGCCGGAGCAGCTGCAGGCGGACGAGACGGCCGCCCGTGAGAGACACGCCAAGAAGAAAGAAGGCCTGGCGAAGCGCATCGAGCGGGAGACGAACCCCGAGAAGAAGGCCCGCTTCGAGAAGGAGCTCGCCGAGATGGGCGAGTTCGAGGGCCTCGGCCCGGCGCGGGCGTACCTCCTTGCCCGCCTCTACGAGTGGACCCCGCACAACCCCGAACGCGTCGGCAAGCCGATCAGGACGAACGTCCTGGAGCCGGGGGGCGGGTGGCAGAAGGTCGAGGTCGAGTTCGAGACGCCCGACTGGGGCCCGTTCATCGACGTGGCGTTTTATGCCGAGAATTGTACGGCGTACCTGGACGACCTGCGCTTCGAGCGGATCGGCGACGGGCCGCCCGCGCGGCAGATTCTGAAACCGTAGGAGACCGACCGTGAATCCCCTCCTCGCCCTGACGGCGGCCGCGCTGGCGGCCGCGTCCCTTGCCGCGCCCGCCCGGGCCGACGAGATCGACGACCTGGCCGCCAAGGTCAAGCCCGAACCCCGTTACGCCGCGTACGAGCCCGACTTCAAGGCCGTGACGAAGCACTTCACGTTCCACCACGCCAAGGGCAAGGTGGAGGAGCGGGACCTGCGCCTCGTGATGGACGGGGACAAGTACGTGGCGGCGCTGCGGAGCGGCGACATCATGCTGCTCGCGCCGTGCCCGGACCAGGCGCCGACAGGCCTCGACTTCATGCCAACCGGGCGGCTGCACCTCGACACGATGCCGGGCCCGTCGCTGCCCACGTGGCAATTCCTGAAGCCGGTCCGGTCGCACGGCTCGTTCATCTACGAGGACGGCGAGGGCGGCGAGAAGGGCGAGGACGGCATGGTCCACCCGAAGGACTCGTGGGAGGGGGGCGGCCAGACGCTGACGTTCGTCCGCCAGGTCGTCGGCGACGATCGTAACGTCCGCCACACCTTCGAGTTCCGCGTCGACCCGGTCTTCGGCTACGTGGTCGACGGGCGGTACCGCATCGGCCTGAAGGACCTGCCGGCGGGCAAGAAGGCCGGCTTCCGCCAGGGCACGTTCTGCCCGGGATGCTACGTCCCGTGGCCCGAGGCCAGCGTCTACGAGCGGACCGTCTTCACGCCCGACTGGACGGACGGGGTCGTCGGCTACGCCAACAACCTCATGAACATGGACCGGGTCGACGGCAACAAGAGCAAGACGACGTGGCGGAAGAACGGGTTCATCGGCTACCTGGAGAAGGACACGGGCTGGAGCTTTGTGCGGACGCGCGACGACTCCGGCGGCGTGCCGCGCATGCCCGTCTGCAACGCCCACAATGACTTCCACATCAACATCCCCTTCCCGGAGGGGCTGGAGCGGGCCGACGACGGCCTCTTTCACATGCGGTTCCGCCACCGCCTGATGGGCCTGCCGCCCGCCCTGACGGAGCACGTCTGGAACGCGATGGAGATGCTGACGCTGGGCGGGCCGGTGCCGATCGTCCGTATCGGCGTGCTGGAGGACTTCGAGGACCAGCCGGTGGCCCTCGACCGGCCGGTGCGCGGCCTGGTGTGGACGTCGCATCCGCCGGCGCTCTCGACCGAGGAGGCCCACTCCGGCAAGCAGTCGCTGGTGCTGGTGAAGACGTCGTGGCCGAACCTGCCGCAGGTCAGCCTGACGCCGAAGACGGCGTACCGGCTGGAGGCGTGGATGAAGCCGGTCGGCGAGGGCGTCCGCGGGTTCGTCAAGGGCGACTTCTACGAGTGGAGCCCGCACTCGCGCGAGTGGCTGAAGGAGCAGCAGACGAGCGTCGCCGAGGGGGGCAAAGGGTGGCAGCACGTGGTGCTCGACTTCGAGACGCCCGCGTGGGACCCATTCATCAACATCGTCTTCGTTGTCGAGGGCGAGGGCACCGTGTACCTGGATGACTTCCGACTCGCCCCGCGGTAGGTCACGTCATTGCGCGGGCCGGCCTGGGGTCTCGGCCAGGGCCCGCAGGGCGTCGCGGGCGGCATCGCGCACCCGCTGGGACGGGTCGGTCTCGGCCGCGGTGCCAAGGGCGCTCTCGGCCTCCCTATGGCCGATCGCGCCGAGGGCGGTGGCGACCATGGCGCGGACGAACGCCTCCGGCTCGACCGCCGGGTCCAGCCGGCCCATGAGCGCCGTGGTTGCCTTACGGGCTCCGAGCGCACCTAGCCGCCGCACCGCGTACGCCCGCACCCGCCAGTCCTCATCTTCCAGCGCCGCGAGCACGCGCGCCACCTCCTGAATGCCGCGCAGCGCCTCGGCCCGCACGTGCGGATACGGGTCGTCCAGGGCACCGGCCAGGGCCTCGCGCGCCCGCGCGGCCGCCGCCTGGTCGGGCAGGGCGGCAAGCCGGACGAGGGCCTCGGCGGCGTGGCGGCGGAGTTCCTCGTCGCCGTCGCGGAGCGCCCGGACGAGGGGGTCCACCGCCCGGGCATCGCCCAGAGCGCCGAGCGCGGCCGCCATGCCCTGTTCGGCGGCGGTGGTTTCCCTGGCCAGGGCCGCGATGAGGGGTTCGACGGCCCGGGGATCGCCGGTTGCGCCGAGGGCGTCAGCGGCGGCGTGGCGGACGTGCCCGAGAACTCCATCATCGTCATGGAGGGCGAGCGCATCGGGCAGTC
>CAYNLG010000027.1:0-41595 GCA_964397995.1 uncultured Anaerolineales bacterium | reverse complement strand
GTGGCCGCTCTGCCATCGCCGGTATCCCGCGCCACGCATTCAGGCGTGAGCAGTTGTACGCATCCCCGCCCGTGGGCTCGTGCCGCGTTTTCGAGGCCATCGAGGCGCGCCGGCCGGTGGCCGCGCGTCACGCCTTGACGATCTTCTCGCGGCCCTCGGTGACGCCCACGGTGGCGTTGCGCGTATCCACCACCAGTTGGGCCCCGGCGACGATGCGCCCATAGTCGTAGTTGCTGTGGTGGGTCGAGACGAGGACGGCGTCGTACCCGGCCAGGGCCTCGTCCGAGAGCGGCACGCTCTCCATCCGGAGGTCGTGTTCGCGCTGGCGCGGCGTCTTCGGGATGTACGGGTCGTTGTAGTCCACGGCGGCGCCGAGGTCGCGGAGCTTTTCGATGAGATGGATGGACGGGCTCTCGCGCATGTCGTCGACGTCGGGCTTATACGCAAGGCCCAATACGAGCACGCGCGACCCCTTCAGGGCCTTTCCGCGGGCGTTCAGCGCGAGCATCAGCCGCTGCACCACGTAGTCCGGCATGGCGGTGTTGATCTCGCCGGCGAGCTCGATGAACCGGGTCGGCGTCTCGTACTCGCGGGCCTTCCAGGTGAGGTAGAAGGGGTCGATCGGGATGCAGTGCCCGCCCAGGCCCGGCCCCGGGGTGAAGAAGGTCTTGTTCTCTTTCCGGCCGAAGCCGAAGGGCTTGGTGCCGGCGGCCTCGAGGACCTCCCAGACGTCGATGCCCATACGCGTGAAGATAATCTTGAGTTCGTTCACCAGGGCGATGTTGACGGCCCGGTAAATGTTCTCGGTCAGCTTGCTGGCCTCGGCGACCTCGCAGCTGGCGACGGGGACGACGGTCTCGAGAACGGCCTCGTAGAGGGCCGTAGCGGCCCGCGTGGCGGCCTCGTCGCACCCGCCGACGACCTTCGGAATGGTCCGTGTGGTGAACGACGGGTTGCCCGGGTCCTCGCGTTCCGGGCTGAAGGCCAGAAGCACGTCGTCGCCCACGGTGAGGCCGGATGTTTCGAGAATCGGCCCGAGCACCTCGCGCGTCGTGCCGGGGTAGGTGGTGCTTTCGAGCACGACGAGCTGGCCGCGCCGGAGGTGCTCGGCGATGGCCCGGCCGGTCGATTCGATGAAGCTGAGGTCGGGTTCGCGGGACTTGGTGAGCGGGGTGGGCACGCAGATGAGAATGGCGTCGACATCGACGATTCGACGGTAATCAGTGGTGGCGACGAAGCGGTCGCCCTCGCGCATGGCGGCGATGGTGTCGGCCGGGATGTGCTTGATGTACGAGCGCCCGGCCTGCAGGGCCTCGACCTTGGCCGGGTCGACATCGAAGCCGAGGACACCGAAGCCGCCCCCGCAGAAGGTCGTCGCGAGGGGCAGGCCGACGTAGCCCATGCCGATGATGCCGACGAGGGCGTCACGGGATTCGATACGCTGGATGAGGTCCGCCATGCGATTCCGGCTCCTTCCTGGGCGTGCGGCGCGGGCGGCGCCGCTTCGCGGTTGCGGCCCCGGGCGGGGCGGCCAGGGCGGTCCGACGCCCGGGCGCGCCGCCCGAGGGCTTGCTTGACAGCCCTTGGGCCGTGCCTATAATGCCGGGACTTCGGCGGTCTGCCGAGTGTTTTTTTCGTTTTGCGGCGCAGGACGCGTGGCGGGGCCTCCGGCGTGAGGCCCCGTGTTCGTATCGGCAGCAGGGGGACGGACCGTGCTCGAAGGAGAGTGCCAGTGACGACCGTAGCCGTCATCGGAGGCGGCGGATGGGGCAAGAACCACGTCCGCAACTTCCACCAGATGCCCGCCTGCCGCCTCAAGACCGTCTGCGACCTCAGCGAGGAGACGCTCGCGCGGCACCGCGCGGCGTACGAGGGCATCGCGACGACCACCGACGCCGGCGAAGTCTTCGGCGACGGCGAGGTCGACGCCGTCGTCGTCGCCACCCACGCGCCGAGCCACTACGAGCTCGTCTGCAGGGCGTTGGAGGCCGGCAAGCACGTCCTCGTGGAGAAGCCGATGACGCTGTCGCCGGCCGAGGCGGAGGACCTGGTGGCCCGGTCCGAGGCCGCCGGCCGCGTGCTGATGGTCGGCCACCTGCTCGAATATCACCCCTGCGTGCTGTATCTGAAGGAAATGGTGTCGGAGGGGTGGCTGGGCGACCTGCGGTACGCGTACTGCCAGCGGGTGAACCTGGGCGTGGTCCGCAAGGACGAGAACGCCTGGTGGAGCCTGGCGCCGCACGACGTGTCGATCATCCTGTTCCTGTTCGGGGCGGAGCCGGTGACGGTGACGGCCCAGGGCCAGGCGTACCTGCAGCCGGGCGTGGAGGACGTGGTCTTCGCCCAGCTCAAGTTCGCCGACGGGCGGATGGCGCACATCCACGTCTCGTGGTTCGACCCGCACAAGATCCGCAAACTGACGCTCGTGGGCTCGGAGAAGATGGCCACCTTCGACGACATGGAGCCGGCCGAGAAGGTCCGCGTCTACGACAAGGGGGTGGACGTGGTGGGCTCGGTGGTGGACTTCGACCAGTCGCTGACGCTCCGGGCCGGGGACATTCTGACGCCGAAGATCGCCTCCGGCGAGCCGCTCCGGGCCGAATGCCTGCACTTCCTCGAGGCCATCGAGGCCGGCACCACGCCGCGCAGCGACGCCCGCGACGGGCTGCGCGTGGTGCGGGTGCTGGCGGCGGGGCAGGAGAGCCTGAACGAGGACGGGGCGCCGGTCGAACTGAAGGCGTAGCACGGAAGGGAAGGGCGTCGATGGCCGAGCCGGACTATTTTGTTCACGAGTCGGCGTACGTCGATGAGGGCGCCGAGGTGGGCGCCGGGACGCGTATCTGGCACTTCTCGCACGTTCTGCCGGGGGCGAAGATCGGCCAGGGCGTCAGCATCGGCCAGAACGTCAACGTCGGCTCCATGGCCGTCATCGGCGACCGCTGCAAGGTCCAGAACAACGTCAGCGTCTATGACCGGGTCGTCCTCGAAGAGGAGGTTTTCTGCGGCCCGAGCATGGTCTTCACGAACGTCTACAACCCGCGCGCCTTCATCAGCCGCAAGCACGAGTACCGTGAGACGCTCGTCCGCCGCGGGGCCACGCTGGGGGCCAATTCGACCATCGTGTGCGGCCACACGATCGGCCGATATGCCTTCATCGGGGCGGGGGCGGTCGTCCACCGCGACGTCCCGGACTTCGGCCTGATGGTCGGGGTGCCCGCCCGCCAGGTGGGCTGGATGTGCAAGTGCGGCGTCAAACTGACCTTCGAGGGCGACCGGGCGACCTGCGAGGCCTGCGGCGACGCCTACGTCCTTGAGGGCGGCCTGTGCCGCGAGGCCGACTGAACCAGGGACCGCGCCGGCCGCCGCCGGCGCGCCGGAAGGAGTGACCATGGCCGTTCCCATGCTGGACCTGCCGGCGCAGTACGCCACGATCCGCGACGAGGTGCGCCCGGCCATCGACGAGGTGCTGGCGTCGCAGCGGTGCATCGGCGGCCCGAAGGTGGTCGAGTGCGAACAGGCCATCGCCGCCTACAGCGCCTGCCGCCACGGCGTGGGCGTCTCCAGCGGCACCGACGCCATCCTGAACGCCCTGATGAGCCTCGAGATCGGCCCCGGCGACGAGGTCGTGACGACGCCGTTCACGTTCTTCGCGACCGTCGGCTGCATTGTCCGGACCGGCGCCACGCCCGTTTTCGTCGATATCGACCCGAAGACGTACAATATTGACGCTTTGCAGGCGGCCGCCGCCGTCACCGAGAAGACCAAGGCGATCATGCCGGTCCACCTGTTCGGCCAGATGGCCGACATGGACGGGATCCTGGAGGTGGCCGAGGCACGGGGCATCGCCGTGGTCGAGGACGCCGCCCAGGCCATCGGTGCCGAGTGCAAGGGCCGCCGGGCGGGCTCGGTGGGCACGTGCGGCACGTTCTCGTTCTTCCCGTCGAAGAACCTGGGGGCGTTCGGCGACGGCGGCATGGTGGTCACGAACGACGACGCAT
The DNA here is from genome assembly GCA_964397995.1 of uncultured Anaerolineales bacterium. Taxonomy (GTDB): domain Bacteria; phylum Planctomycetota; class Phycisphaerae; order FEN-1346; family FEN-1346; genus CAYNLG01. The sequence goes on along the minus strand of CAYNLG010000027.1, from coordinate 37,597 downwards.
TGGCCGAACGCCTGGCCATCATGCGGAACCACGGCTCCAAGCCCAAGTACTACCACAAGTTCGTGGGCGGCAACTTCCGGCTCGACCCGATCCAGGCCGTGGCCGTCCTCGTGAAGCTCCGCCACCTGGAAAACTGGCACGCGGCCCGGCAGGCGAACGCGGCCTGGTACGACGCCACGTTTGCCGAGGCCGACGGCGTCATCACCCCGTATGTGGAGCCGCACAACCGGATGATCTACAACCAGTACGTCCTGCGGCTGCCGGGGACGCGCGACGCCGTGCAGGCGCTGTTCGACGAGCGGAAGATCGGCAACGCCATCTACTACCCCGTGCCGCTGCACCTGCAGGAGTGCTTCGCCGACCTCGGCCACAAAGAGGGCGATTTCCCGCATTCGGAGCAGGCGGCCAAGGAGGTGCTGGCCATTCCGGTGTACCCGGAGCTGACGGGCGCGCAAAAAGACGAGGTGGCGGGGGCGGTGCTGGAGGTCGCGGGCTGAGCCGCCCGCCGAGGGTCCCATGGCCATGACACGCAGCCCGTCGTCGCCCCGTCTCGCGCGGGGGGGCGCTGCGGCCCGCGCCGGGTGGGAGTGCGGCCGTGGGTGACGCCCCGCAAACCGGGACGCCGGGGCGCCGGCGCAAGGCCGGCGGGTCCGGCCGCGTCGCCATCAACACTCTCTCGAACTGGGTGGCGATGGGCGTTGAGGCCTGCGTCCGCATCTTCCTCCTGGCGTTCCTCTACAAGAAGCTCGGCAACGACGACTACGGCGTCTACCAGGTCGCCATGTCGATCACGTCGATGACGTCGTTCCTCCAGTTCGGCCTCTCGGGGGCCATTCTGCGCTATGCTGCCGAGGGCATCGCCGCGGGCGACTGGAAGCGGGTCTCCGAGACGGTTTCGGTGGTGCGCACGCTGACCTTGGTGATGGGCGCCGTCGCCTGGGGCATCTGTATCTTCGTGTCAATCTTCATGCTCGACGTCCTGGGCATCCCGGAGGAGACGCAGGCGAGTGCGGCCCGGATGCTCCGCCTGACGGGCCTTGTGGCGGCGTGTCACCTGGCCGGCATTTCGTACTACGGGGCCCTGCGGGCCAAGCAGCGATACGACCTCGCCAACGGCATCCGGGTCGGCGAACACCTGCTGATGGCCGTCCTGATCGTCGTAGTGTTCAGCAGCGGCTGGGTCGGCTTGGGCGCCGTCGGCCTCAGCATGGCCGTCCCGGCCGTACTGACGGTGGTGGCGCTGGCGTGGGCCTACCGCAGGCAACTGCCGGAGGCGCGGCTGTCGCTCCTGAGTTTCTCGAGGGAGACGATCAAGGACGTCTTCTCGTTCAGCGGCTGGCTGGCCGTGGTCGCCGCCGCCAAGGCCGTCTTCAGCCAGGCGGGGGCGCCGCTTGTCAGTGCCGTTCTGGGGGTCGGCCAGGTTTCCCTGATGGCCGTGCCGCGCCAGATGGCCGCCCAGATGATGCGCCTGGTTTCGGGCTTCACGCAGACGATACGCCCCGTTCTGACCGTCCGGGCGGTCAGAGGGGACCGCAAGGGCGTCGCGGACCTGTACCAGGCCAGCCTGCGGTTCACGTCGCTCCTGGTGGCCCTCCCGGTGGTGCTGCTCTTGACGTTCGGGCGGCCGATCATCGGCATCCTGACGGGGCCCGAGATCGTCGATCAGGCCTACCCGGTCCTGGTCCTGTACACGGCCCTTTTCGCCTGTACGCTGCTCGGATTGCCGGCCAACAGTCTGATCCTGGCCGTGGGCCGCATTCGCGGCGTGGCCATCTGGCGGGCGGTGGCCCTGCTGCTGGGCGTGGTGCTCGGCTTCGGCGTCGTCACCGTGACGGATTGGGGCATCCTCGGCCTGGTGGCGGCCCTCAACCTGCCGACGGCCGTGTTCAGCCTCTTCTACCTCTCGTACCGGGCCCAGCAGGAGACCGACGTCAGCGTGGCGGCTACGATTCTCCGCTGCATGGCACCGGCGGTGCTCCTGGCGGCCGTTCCCGCGGCCTTGGGCTGGGGCCTCCAGCAGGTCTGGCCCGCGACCGCGTGGACGCTGGTTCCCGAAGTCCTGGCGGCGGCCGTTCCCTACACCGTGCTCATGTGGTGGCTGGTGCTGACGGATCAGGAGCGGCAGATGGTCCGAGATCTCGTCGGCCGCGCCCAGGCCAAGGTAACAGGCGGGGGGGCAGACGGCGGTGCCGGCGGTGCCGCCCCTCCGAACGTTCCACCTCTCGTCTTCGACGAGTCGCAACAAGACTAATCCTTGCTCCAGCCCGGGGCCGAGAAAGGAACAGAGCAGGCCGGGCCCCGGGGCGCGACAACGCCTGCCGGTTCACCTCGGCAGTCCCGCAGGGACGGCCTTTCAGGATCAAGGAGTTCGTATGGGTGCACGACAGACGGCCAAGCAGCCAGGTCCACTCAAGCGAGCGTGCCTGCGGCTCAAACGGTCGTTTGAGCTGGCGACCGCCGAGTCCCGCGTCTTCCCGGATTTCATTATCCTCGGGGCCATGAGGGCGGGGACGACCGGCTTCTACCACTACATGGGCAAGCATCCCCTGATCCTCACCGTCCGGGATAAGGAACTCCACTTCTTCGACGAGCAGGTGGTCCAGGGGCTGGACTGGTACCGGTCCTTCTTCCCGCTACGGTGCACGATGCGGTACAAACGCCTTCGCTTCGGGTACAAGGCTGTGACGGGGGAGGCATCCCCCTACTACCTGGTCCATCCAGCCCTGCCGGGGCGAATCGGCAAGGCGCTGCCGGACGTCCGCCTGATTGCGTTTCTGCGGAATCCGGTCGACCGGGCCATCTCGCACTACCATTTCTCCGCCCGGCTGGGCTACGAGACGCTGCCGATGGCCGAGGCCATGGAGAAGGAAGAGGAGCGCCTCGCCGGCGAGGAGGAGCGCCTGCTGGAGGACCCGTACTACCGCAGTGTCCCGCACCGCCGCTTCTCGTACAAGACACGCGGTATCTATGTGGACCAACTCAGGCGGTGGCACGAGCACTTCCCGCGCCATCAGCTTCTGATCGTCAAGAGCGAGGACTACTTCACCCGGCCCGAAACGGTGTTCCCGCGCGTGTGCGAGTTCCTGGGCCTGCGGCCCTGGACGCCGAAGGACGTCAGGCGAATGCACCATTGGGACCTGCCCGAGACCGAACGGGCCGTCCGGGAGCAGCTCCGCGAGTTCTTCAAGCCACACAACGAGCGCCTTTACAAGTACCTTGGGGTGGATTGGGACTGGAACGAGGCCCCGCAGGGGGCGTAGACTACCGGGCGGAGACCGCGATGGACTGTTCGCGGCGCGGCTTGTCGACCGGAACAGGAGACCCGAGAGGCGAAGGGCGCGGCCGCACCCGCGCTGGCGTGCCGGGCGCCTGAGCCGTCGCGGCGCAGGACAGGAAGGGGCACAGGAGATGCGGCTGACGAGACCGAGATTCGCCCTGCGCAAGGCTACGGCACGGCTTCGTGTGCTGCCGCACTTCATCGTCTTGGGCGCCGCCCGGGCCGGCACCACGACGTTCTACACCCACATCGTCAAGCACCCCCAGGTGCTGCCCGCGTGGCGGAAAGAGGTCCACTTCTTCGACAACGCTTACCGGGAGGGATTGGCGTGGTACAAGGCGTTCTTCCCGACCCGCGGGAGGCTGAAGGCGCTCGGCCGCCGCACCGGCAGCCCGGCCGTCACGGGCGAGGCCAGCCCGTCATACCTGGTCCACCCCCTGGCGCCCCGCCGGGCGTGGAGTGTGGTGCCGGAAGCCCGGCTGGTTGTGTTGCTGCGCAACCCGTCGGACCGGGCGATTTCGCACTATTGCCGACGGCGGGCGCCGGGCTTGGAGACAGCCGAACGCCTCACGTTTGAGGGGGCCCTCGACGCCGAACCTGAGCGACTTGCCCTGGAGGACGAGTTGTTGCGGCGGGACGGCGATTACCCGGACCAGGCCTACAGCAAGATGGCGTACCTGCGGAAGGGCATCTACGTCGACCAGATCCGCACCTGGCGCCGGTACTTCCCGTCGAACCAGATGTTGATCCTCCACAGCAAGGACCTGTTCAAGCGACCGGAGCAGACTTTTCCGCGCGTCTGCGAGTTCCTTGATATGCCGTCTTGGGCCCCGAAGAAACTGGAGCGGACGAACTTCGGTGCCTATAAGGAGCCGCCGGCCCATATCCGCGAGCGGCTGGACGCGTACTTCCGGCCCCACAATCGCCGGTTGTTCGAGTACCTCGGCGTGGACTGGGACTGGCCGACCTGACGGGGTCGGCCGGTTTGCACGAAAGCTTCGCCCGCCCTTCATACGATAGGCCTAGAGTCCGATGCTCCCACGGGCGCGTGCCCGGGGGGGGGCCGTGGGCGGCCCTCCTCCTTTCGGACGATGGAGCTGCACGCATGGCCCAGACCGCGGCAGAATCTCGCGACCTGGAGCAGGCCTTGGCGCGCGTCGACGTGGGGCGCCGCAAGATGCCCGCTGTCACGGCGCGCCTGAACCGGTTCCGCCTGCTGGGGCCGAGCAGCCACGTGCTGGAGATCGGCGCCGCCCAGGGCGCGGACCTCCTGGCGCTGGGTGATCTCGGATACCAGGCCGTCGGCCTCGAGCCCAGCGACCAGGCGCGTGCCACGTCGGCAGCGTTGTGCGCCCGCCTCGGTGCGCGTGTGCGGCTGGTCGGGGGCGTCGGCGAGGCTGTTCCCCTAGCGGACGGGTACTTCGACGCCGTCATCGCCAACAGCGTCCTGGAGCACGTCGACGACCCGGTGGCCGTCTTCGCGGAAGCGTTTCGCGTGCTCAAGCCCGGCGGCATCTTCTGGTTCTCGTCCGCCAGCAGCCGGAGCTTTCGACAGGGCGAAATCCTCGGCTTCCCGGCCTTCGGCTGGTATCCTGACGGCCTGAAGCGGCGGATCATGCTGTGGGCCCGCGACCACCGGCCGGCTATGCACTGGTGGACCTACCGCAGGGCTCGCCGCCGCCTCCGCGCCGCCGGGTTCAGCGAAGTCTATGACCGATGGGACCTGCGCCTACCCGACGAGGCCGGCCCCGGTGGCCGCCGCGCGCTCCGCCTGGTGAAGTCCTGCGGCCTTACGAAGTGGCTCGCGGACCTGGTCATCGGGTCGTGTGCCTTCGCGGCGCTGAAGCCGGTTGAGACGCCGTCCGAGGATGCCGACGTGTCCACCGGGCGGGACCAGGGGCAGCCTTGACCCAGGCACGCCCGGGAAGCCGAAAGGGCTTGGATTCGGCACAAGCCGACCCTACACTTCACGCGACAGCCGGTCTGCCGCGTTTTCGAAGGAATGCCGATGGCGAGCGATGAGAGGCCCGACATCCTGATCCTGAGCGTCGACACCATGCGGCGCGATGCCATGGCCCCCTACGGGGCCGACCTCATGCCCGAAGCGACGCGGCTGCTCGAGGAGGGCGTGGCGTTCGACCGCGCCATCGCCACGGCGGGCTGGACCGGGGCGTCGTTCGGATCGGCCTTTACGGGCCGCTGGCCCAGCGAGCACGGCTGCTCGTCCAATCACGCCCATGTCGGGGCGGCGCCCACCATCACGCCCCTGCGCGGCGACATGCCGATCCTGTGGGACCTGCTTTCGCGGGCCGGGTACCACGTCGCCCATGGCCAGGGCAACACGGGCTACCTCGGCCCCGGCGGCGGGTTCCTCCGCGACGTCGACGCCCACAACATGCGGTTCCTGGACCGCGCTCTCGGCAAACCCGCGCGGGCCCTGGCCGCCCTGACCGAGGCGGGCCTTGCCAGCGGCCTGGCCTATGCCGCTTGGTACCTGCGGAAGCGCCGGTCCGCCGAGATGCCGCACCGATGCCCGCTGACGCGCGGCGAGCCGCTGGTGCGGTCGGCCCGGCGGCTCGTGCGCCAGGCGCCAGCCGACCGGCCGCTGTGCCTCTGGGTAAACCTGATGGACATGCACGACCCGTACGAGGCCCCGCGACGCTGGATGCCGCCCGAGGAGGCCCCGCGCGGCCGCGTCCGGCCCGTCCACCTTCGGCCGCACCGTCACCCGGACGACACGCTGGACGAGGCCGACCGGGCCTATGTCCGCCGGCGCTACGACAACACCGCCCGGTACTCGAACCACTGCATTGTGCGGCTGATGGAGGCGTGGCGCATGCGTGAAGACCGCCGGTCGCGGCTCACCGTCTTCTTCAGCGACCATGGCGAGGAGTTCTGGGACCACGGCAGCGACCGCCACGACCCGACCTTCTACCACCGCGGCGTGCAGCACGGGCACACGTTCTTCGGCGAGCAGATCCACGTGCCCTTCGTGGTGCACTGGCCGGACGGGGGCCTCGCCGCGGGCCGGCGGGAGAGCCTCGTCAGCCTGATCGACCTGGCACCGACGCTGGCGGACCTGCTGGGCCTGGAAGCGGGTGACTCGCCGACGCGCGGCCGGTCGCTGAAGGCCCTGCTGGAGGGCGGCGACGCGGCCGGCGACCCAGACCGCATCGTCTTCGCCGAATCGACCCTCTGGGGTCCGGAGCGCAAGGCCGCCCTCTCGGCCACCCACAAGCTCGTCCGCCGCCCCGATACCGGTGAGGAGGAGCTCTACGCCTGGGGTGCGGACGACCCCGAGGAGAAGGTGAACCTGGCCGGGTCGCCCGCCCACGCGGCCGAACAGGCGGCCCTGGCGGCCGCGATGGACGCCTGGCGGGCCGATCTGGAGGGGACAAGCCCCTCGGAGGCGTACTCCGAGGACGAAGAGGCCGAGGTGGCCGAACGACTGCGCGAGTTGGGGTACATGTAGGGGCGGCGGCAGGGGCCGCTGGGGGGCGAAGGAGACCGGATGCGGGCGTTGGCCGTCATCCCCGCGCGCGGCGGGTCGAAGGGCATTCCGCGCAAGAACCTGCGTCTGATCCACGGCAAGCCGCTGATCGCGTGCGCGATCGAGGCCTGCCACGCCGCCTCGCGCCTCACGAAGACGGTCGTCTCGACCGAGGACGAGGAGATCGCCGTCGTGGCCCGCCGGTTCGGGGCCGAGGTGCTCGACCGGCCGCCCGAACTTGCCGGAGACGCCGTGCCGCTCGCGCCGGTGCTCTACGACGCGGTGCGGCAGCTCGAGGCCCGCGGCGAGGTGTTCGACGTCGTCGCGACCGTTCAGCCGACGTCGCCGCTGATCCGCCCCGAGACCCTGGACCGGGCCGTGGCCCTCTTCGAGGACGACCCGAAGACCGACACGGTCCTCAGCGTCTACGACAACACGCACCTGAACTGGACCGTGGACGACCGGGGCAGGGGGGTCCCGCTCTTCGAGAAGCGCGTCAACCGGCAGCAACTCCCGCGCATCTACACCGAGAGCGGCGGGATTATCGCCTCGCGCCGGAGTGTCGTGACGGAGCGGGAACGGTTGGGCACGCGCGTCCGCCTCGTGGTCCTCGACGCTGACGAGGCCATCGACATCGACACCTACCATGACTGGTGGCTGGCCGAGAAGGTCATCGGCCGCCGCCGCATTGTCTTCCACGTTGTCGGCAGCCCCGAGAACGGCCTCGGCCACGTCTACCGAGCCCTGACGCTGGCCCATCGCCTGACGGACCACGAGATCGTCTTCCTGGCGGCCGAGGACCAGCACCTGGCGGCCGGCGTCATCCAGAGCCGCCATTTCCCGGTCCACGTCTACCGCGAGAGCCCTCTTGAGCGGCTGGACGGCTTGGAGCCGGACATCGTGGTCAACGACGTTCTGGACACCGACGCTGAGACGGTCCTCGCCATGAAGGAGCGCGGCTGGCGGGTGGTGAACTTCGAGGACATGGGCACGGGCGTCGACCACGCCGACGTGGCTATCAACGCCCTGTACGAGGCCCCGCACGAGGCCGACCACGTCTACACGGGCAGCGACTACTACTGCATGCGAGAGGAGTTCTTCAGCGTCCGCCGCCGCGAGGCCGCCCCACAGGTCGCCCGCGTGCTCGTCTGTTTCGGCGGGACCGACCCGAGCGGTCTGACGGTCAAGGCCCTCGAGGCCCTGGGGCGGCTGGACCCGACCTTCCAGGTGGGCGTCATCGTGGGGGCGGGCTTCGGCCAGGAGGACGCCCTTGGGGCCGCCTGCCGGTGCCTGCCGGAGGGCTGTGACGTCGTGCGCGACACCCGCGTCATCAGCCACTACATGGAGCAGGCCGACCTGATGTTGACGTCGGGCGGCCGGACATGTTACGAAGCGGCGGCCGTCGGGGTGCCGACGATCGTCCTGTGCCAGAACCAGCGTGAACTGACCCACCAGTTCGCCCGCGCCGAGCACGGGTTCCTGAACCTGGGCCTCGGACGCGACGTCCCGGCCGAGGCGCTGGCCGACGAGGTCCGCAAGCTCATGGCCGACTACGACCGCCGCAAGGACATGCAGCGCCGCATGTGGCAGTGGGAGGGCATGGCCGGCATCGGCCGCGTCCTGCGCCTGCTGCTCGGCGAGGAGCAGACTGAGGAGGTGCCGCATGCCGTCTGACCGCACCGTGACCATCGGGGACCGGACGATCGGTCCCGGCCGCCCCGCGTACGTCATCGCCGAAGCCGGCGTCAATCACCACTGCCGCATGGACCTTGCCCTGGACCTCGTGCGCACGGCCGCCGAGGCCGGCTGCGATGCCATCAAGTTCCAAACCTACAAGGCCGAGAAGCTCGTCACCCGCTGGGCCTCGCGCTACTGGGAGGAGGACGAGCCGACCGGGACCCAGTTCGCCATCTTCAAGGAGCTCGACCACTTCGGCCCGCCCGAGTATCGGCAGCTCGCAGAGGCCTGCGCCGAGCGCGGCATCCACTTCCTCTCGACCGGGTTCGACCTGGAGGCGATCGGGCTGCTGGACGAGCTGGGTATGCCGGTCTACAAGATCGCCTCGGCGGACCTGACGGACCGCCCGCTCCTCGGACGCATCGCCGGGACCGGCAAGCCGGTGCTCCAATCGACCGGGGCGAGCACACTGGACGAGGTCGAGGCGATGGTCGGGGCCGCCCAGGGCCTTGGGATCCGCGATCTGGTTCTCATGCACTGCGTGCTCTGCTACCCGACGGTGCTGGAGGACGCGAACCTGCGGCGGATCGCGCTCTTGGCGGAGCGGTTCGGCGACCGATGCCTCGTCGGGTACAGCGACCACACGGACGCCACGGTGGCCGACGAAGTGGCTGTGGCGGCCGTGACGCTCGGGGCGACCGTCATTGAGAAACACTACACGCTCGACCGGACCTGGGAGGGGGCGGACCACTACCACTCGGCCGACCCGGACATGATGGCCCGGATGATCGAGGCGATCCGGACGGCCGAGACGGCCTTGGGCACCGCCTACGAGGGGGTCCTGGCCTGCGAGGAGAGCGCCCGCGCGTTCGCCCGGCGGAGCATCATTGCCGCCCGCGACATCCGTGCCGGCGAGGTGATCCGCGACGACATGCTGATTATGAAGCGGCCGGGGACGGGCATCTCGCCCACCGAGGTGGAGAAGGTCGTGGGGCGCACGGCCGCGCGGGACATCGCCGAGGACGCGGCCATCGAGTGGGCCGACCTCGAGTAGCCCGTCGGGGGGAACGCCAGGGAGGAAGGTGACGCGCATGCCGGGTGTCGTACGGTTCGTGCCCAGCCAGTTCTCGCATGTCAGCCGCTTTGTGCCGGTGATGGACCTGCTGGTGGAGCGCGGCCACGAGGTTGCCTTCGTCTGTGTCGATACCGTCGTGCCGAAGGGCAACTGCATCCGCCACCTGCTCGACGAGACGCCGTACCCCATCGAAGACCTGCAGATCGAGGGGTACGACGCCGACCGGCACTGGTTCCTGCAGACGCTCTTCGACAAAGGCCGCCTGCTCCGCGAGGCCCGCCGTTTCCTCGACGGCGGGTCGACCGACGCCATCCTGTTCGGAAGTCCCGGACCCTACATCTGCCGAGCGCTGCTCCGTGTGGCCCAAGCCGAGGGCATCGGCACGGCCCTCCTGCACGATGGCGTGTGCATCCCCGACAACCCGGACGTCAAGCGGTCTCTTCGGACACGGCTCAACGCCGCCGTTGGGGGCCGCTTCAGCCGCTGGTTCGGCCTGCGCGGCGGGGAGGAGTGGGGCAGCGATCGCATCCTCGTCGTCAACCGGAGCGGCATCGATCTCCTGTCGGCCCGCGGTATCCCGAGGGACTCGATCCGCGTCGTCGGGTCGCCGGAATACGCGAAGCTCCAAGCCGATCTGGGCGCATCCGGCCAGGAGGCCAGGGCGGCGGCCATCCGCGAGCGGCTGGGCTTGCCCGAGGGCAAGCCCGTGCTCCTCTACGCCCACCAGTCGATCTACCAGTGGGACGAGACGGCCGACTTGGTCCGCACGATGCACGGGGCCACCCGGGAGTGTGGGGCCTTCCTGATGGTCAAGTTCCACCCACGGTCCCTGTTCGAGTTGGAAGACTGGCGAACCTGGGCAGGCCAGGAGGGCATAGCGACGGACGAGGTGGGCTTCTACCGCAACGAGTGCCGCTCCGTCGAGGCCCTCCAGGTGTGCGATGCCGTCACGACGGCCTTCAGCACGGTCTCCATCGAGGCGCTGGTGGCTGGGCTGCCCCTGATCCTGATCCGCTACAAGGCCCTCTGGTGGTACGTTCCCTTTGCCGAACAGTACGGGGCTGCCCTGGACGCCCACTCGCCGGAAGGGCTCCATGAGGCCATTCGGGCCGTGTTCACGGACGAATCGACCCGGGCGCGACTCCGGGAGGCGGCCGCCCACGCCGTGGAGGTGGAGCTCGGAGACTTGGGGGAGCGAGGCATCGAGCGCGTGGCCGACGAGATGGAGGAACTGGTCGATCAGAGCCCGTCCACCGGCCGCGAAGCGTAGCTCGGCCCCTGCGCGAGAGACGGTCAAGCGGCCGCCCGCGTACGCCCGATAGAGATTCTGAGTGGGCGGAAGCCCGTTTTTGGTGTATACTGTAGCGGTGTTTGCGATGCGCCCCACGTGTGGGGTGCGCGCCGACCCGCGCCGGCGGGCCAACCCGCCGGTATCAGCACCCGGGGACGGAGTGGCTGGCGTGAGCACGTGGTTGGAGCAACTGGCGGCCGGAGGCCGGTCTCAGCCGGCCTTGGTGGCCTTACAGGGGGGCGAAGCGGCCCTGGCGCCCGGCGAATGGCCGGCCCGGCGGTACGTGGCCGTCCTTCTCGGGGTCGGGGCGGCTGCGATCGCGGTCCTGGCGCTCGGCTACGCGCTGGACCTGATTGAGGTGGCTGCCATCGGCGCGGCCATCCCGTTTGCCTTTCTGATCCTCATCCGGCCCGAACTGGGCCTGTTCCTGATGGTGGTCTACATTCCGTTCGAGCACTACGGGGTGCTGATCCCCCGTATGGCGACGATGTCGCGCGTCATCGGGCTCTATGCCGCAGCGGCGCTCGGCCTGCACCTCCTGGGCCGACGCCGGCTCCAGCTCGGGATCCCGGGGATGTGGCTGGTCATGGCCTTCGTCGGCTGGGGCTTGTTGACGCTGCCGGCCTCGACCGAGCCGACGCTATCTTGGACGGCCATCCTGACGCTCATCCAGATGGCCGGGCTCGTGTTCGTGGTCGCCAACCTGTGCACAACGCGCGAAACCGGGCGCGCCCTGCTCTGGGTCATGTTCATCGCCGCGGTCTTCGGGGCCGCGGCCGCGTTTATCGTCGCGCCGCAGCAGGCCACCGAGGGCGGGCTCGTACGGACCGCTCTGGCCGGCGAGGCGGGCGGCACGAACCAGCACGCGAAGGACGTGCTGGCCGGCGTGATCTTGGTCCCCGTCCTCTGGACATGGACCAAAGGCGTTTGGCGCCTGGTCGTCATCGCGGGGCTGCTGATCGTGCTCGCGGACATCGCCAGCACGGGCAGCCGGTCGATGGCCATCGCGACTCTGGCCGGGCTGCTGGTGGCCGTGGCCGTCTACAAGCGGCTGTCGCTGCCCAAGCGGGCCATCATCCTCAGTGTGGCCGGGGCCGGCGCGCTGCTGTTCCTGGTCGTCGGCGTGACCACGGGGATGTTCGGCGGGGCCTTGGTGCGGCGCATGGCCATGCTGCAGAGCGAGGGTCTGGGTGCCGGCCAGCGGTCGGATATGTGGCAACACGCGATCAGCCTGGGCCTTTCGAACCCGTTTAAAGGAGTGGGCATCGGGGCGTTCCGCATCGAACTGCTCGAAGTCATGGGCCGCGCCAGCGTGACCCACAACGACTTCCTCATGGTCTTGGCAGAGACGGGGTTTATCGGCCTGGGGCTCTATCTCGCGGTGTTGTTCGCGGCAGCGCGGTCGGCTTGGCGCATCCGCCACACGCCCTTGGGGGCCTGCTTGGTCGGCCTGTTCGTGGCGGCGGTGCTCGGGAGTCTGGCGAACCCGTCGCTCTATCTGAAATCGTTCTGGCTTCAGATGGCCGTCTGCATGCTGGCCGAGAAGCTGAACTGGGCCCGGACGGCCGAGGTGCCGAAGGCGGCACCGGCCGCGGCACCGGCGCGACCTGCGCCGATGGCCGTGCCGGCTTAGCAGGAGGGGGCCTGGCAGCCGCTGCCGCGGGGACGGCACGGGCGCCGGGCTGTGTTACGGGGGCGTTGCAGCGGAGGGAGACGGATGACACTGCCGATCTTTGTTATCGGACGCAACCGGTCCGGCACCACGTGGCTGGCCAACCAGCTCTGCCGGCACCCGGACGTGGCCGGGGTGCAGCATGAACGGCACCACGGCATTCACGAGAGTGCCTACTTCGGGTGGGTGGACGGCCGCTACGGCGACCTGCGCGAGCGGGTCAACTTCATGGAGTTCGTCCGGGCCATCGCCCCGTGCGACTACTTCCGCCTGGCCGGCGCCGACGAGGACTTCCTGTACTCGCTTTACCCGGCCACCTACGCCGAGGTCTTCCGGGCCGTCATGGACCGGTTCGCCCGGTCCCGGGGCGCTACCGACTGGCTTGAAAAGGCCGATGTCCAGGAAGGCCCTGTCGCCAAAGCCATGGCCGCCTATCCGGACGCCCGTTTCGTCGGCATCTACCGCGAGCCCGTGACAAACACGGCGTCGAAACTGCGCCTGGCGGCCTTGGCCGGCCAGATCGGCTTCCGCCCGTGGACGGTGTTCCGCATGAGTCTGGCGTGGGCCTATACGACCAAGATCCTGAAGGCCATGGCCAAGCGGGCGCCGGACCGGGTCCTGCTGGTCCGCTACGAGGACCTGAAGGCCGATACCGAGGGTACGCTTCGCCGCGTCTGCGACTTCCTCGACCTGCGGTGGGACCCGGAACTGGCGTACGAGACATACCGGCCGAACACGAGCTTCGCCAGCGAGACCCAGCGCCGGTCGGCTCTCAGCCGCACCGAGAAGCTGCTGATTCGCATCGGGGCCACCGTCGGCCAGTGGATCCCGCGCTCGCTGCTGCGGCTGGGGTTCCGGTTCCGCCAGTGGCGGAAGGGCCGCCAGATGCTGCCGCGCTGGTTCTACCGGCTCCACCCGTTCTTCGAGGCCGAGGGGGTCGAGACGGCCGACGCCATCAGCACCCCGGCCCAGGCGGCCGAGGTCCCGGCCGAACCCGAGGCGGAGCCGACCGCCACGTCCACGTCCTCGAGGGTCGGTAGCGCATGAGGGTGGTCATCGTGACAGGCGCGCTGCCGGCGCGACCGGGGGCCCCCGCCGGGGGAGTGGCGGCCGCCGTGGCGGCGCTCGTAGACGGACTCTGTGCCCTCCCGGACCGCCCGGACCTGCACGTGGTCGTCTACCCCTGGGACGAGGACGTGCCGGCCACCGAGATCGGCGACCCGCCCTTCACGCTCCACCGCCTCGCGGGGCCGCGCTCCGGCCTGACGCTCCTGCCGGGGTTCCGGCCGACGGGGCGCATCGCCGCGTTGCTGGGCGACCTGAAGCCGGACGTGGTCCACGTCCAAGCGGCCGCGCACCTGGTCGATGGCCGCCGGTGGCCGTCGGTGCTGACGGTGCACGGTGTGCGGGAGCGCGACGCCCTCTTTCGCCGCGTGCCCTTCCGCAGGCTCCGTGCCCGCCTCATTGCCGCCATCGAGCGGCCGGTCCGCCGCCGCTACCGGCACCTGATCGCCATCAGTGGCTACACGGCCCAGGTTCTGGAGGGCCGCGTGGCCGGCCGGCTTCACTTTGTCGCGAACGCCATCGACGGTTCGTTCTTCGAGCGCCGCCGCACCGAGAGCGGGCCGCGGGTTCTCTTCGCCGGTTCCGTATGGCCCCTGAAAAACGTTCACACGGTGGTCGAGGCCGTCGGCCTTCTGGCCCGTGACGGGGTCGCGTGCGAATTCCGCGTCGCGGGGCCGGTCCGTCCGCCCTCGTATGAAGCGGAACTCGTGCGCCTGGTGGCACAGTGGAGCATCGCGGACCGCGTGACCATGCTCGGTCCGCTCGACCGCGGTGCCCTGCAGGCCGAGATGGCTGCCGCCCGCTGCCTCGTGCTTACGTCCTTCCAGGAGAACGCGCCGATGGTCGTCGCTGAGGCGGCCGCGATGGGCGTCCCTGCCGTCGTGGCCCCCGCGGGGGGTGCGGCGGAGATGATCGGCGGCGGGTACGCCGGCCGCCTGGTCGACCCGCACCGCCCCGCGTCGATTGCCGACGGTCTGCGTCCGCTCATGCAGAACGCCGCTCTGGCCGATACCTTGGGGGAGCGGGCCCGCGCGATGGCCGAGGCCCACCACCCGGAAGCCGTTGCCCGTCGGACCCTGGCCGTTTACAATCGCGTCGCCGCCGAGGCCTGACGGTTGGCCGATGCGCGGCCCGAATCCAGCACGAAGGGCGGGAGACTCCATGGCGTTCTGGCAAGGCAAACCGGTGCTCGTCACGGGGGCGGGTGGCTTCATCGGCAGTCACCTGGTCGAGGCCCTCGTCGCCGCGGGGGCCGAGGTCCGGGCCCTCGTCCGCTACAACAGCCGCAACGACTGGGGCCAACTCGAACTCCTCGACCCCGCCGTCCGCGACGCGCTCGACGTCGCCAGCGGTGACATCCGCGACCCCTTCTTCTGCCGCGAGGTCGTCCGCGGCCGCGCCGTCGTCTTCCACCTGGCGGCCCTGATCGGCATCCCGTACTCGTACGTGGCCCCGGCAGAGTACGTGGCGACGAACATCCGAGGGACCGTCAACGTCCTCCAGGCCTGCCGCGAGGAGGGCGTCGAGAAGATGGTCCACACCTCCACGAGCGAGACCTACGGCACGGCCCGCTACGTCCCGATCGACGAGGCCCACCCGCTCCAGGGCCAGTCTCCGTATTCCGCGAGCAAGATCGGCGCCGACAAGCTCGCCGAGAGCTACTTCCTGGCCTTCGATCTGCCCGTGGCGACGCTTCGGCCGTTCAACACCTTCGGCCCGCGCCAGTCCGCCCGGGCGGTCATCCCGACCATCACGAGCCAGCTCCTGAGCGCCGCTGACCGCATCCGTCTCGGCTCGCTCGACCCGGTCCGCGACCTGCTCTTTGTCAAGGACACCGCGGCCGCCTTCATGGCCGTGGGCGAGACGTCGGATACCCCCGGCGAGGTCTTCAATGCCGGCACGGGGGAGGGCATCTCCATCGGCGACCTCGCGAAGCTCATCATGGAGGTCACCGGCCGCGAGGCCGAGATCGTCTGTGACGCCGAGAGGGTCCGCCCGGAGAAAAGCGAGGTGATGCGCCTCATCGCCTCGGCCGAGAAGCTGAGGGAGCGGACCGGCTGGGCGCCCCGGACGAGCCTCCGCGAGGGCCTTGCCGTGGTCGCCGAGTACGTCGAGCGGCACCTCGACCTCTACAAGCCCGACCTCTACAACGTCTAGGAGACGCCATGCGCGCCGTCATCCTGGCCGGCGGCAAGGGGACCCGCCTCCGGCCCTTCACCGCGACCTTGCCGAAACCGCTCGTCCCCGTGGGCGACCGGTCCATCCTCGATATCGTCCTCGCCCAGCTCAAGGCCGCCGGCGTCACGCGCGTGACGATGGCCGTCAACCACCTCGCCCACCTCATCATGGCCTACTTCGGCGACGGCGGTCGTTGGGACCTCCAGATCGACTACAGCCTGGAAGACCGGCCGCTGAGCACGATCGCGCCGCTGACGCTCATCGACGACCTGCCTGAGCACTTCTTCGTCATGAACGGCGACGTGCTGACCGACCTCGACTTCGGCGACCTGTACCAGCGGCACGTTGCGAGCGGGGCGGAGATCACCGTCGCGACCTTCGAGCGCGACGCCCGCATCGACTTCGGCGTCCTCCGGAGCGACGAGGCCCGCCGCGTGGTGGGCTTCGAGGAGAAGCCCTCGTACCACTTCACCGTGAGCATGGGCGTCTACGTCCTCAGCCGCTCCCTGCTGGACGTGGTACCCCCGGGCGAGCCCTTCGGCTTCGACGACCTGATGCTGACCTGCATCGACCAGGGGCGGCAGGCGATGACGTACCCGCACGACGGGTACTGGCTCGACATCGGCCGCCCGGGCGACTACGAGGAGGCCAACGAACGGGTCGACGAACTCCTCGGCCGCCTCGTCCGGGACCGCGGAACGGCCGGGGCATGAGCGGACCGCCCATCACGAGCCTGCTGGTGACCGGTGCGGCCGGCTTCGTCGGCCGCCACCTGCTGGACCTTCTGGCCGACCGGGACGACCGGCCCGCGCGCGTCGCCGCCGTCGATCTCGTTGACCCCGGCCTGTCCGGCGTCGCGTTCCACGAGGTCGACCTGACGTGCGCGGAAGCCGTCGCGGCCGCCGTCGCCGAAACCGAACCCGACGGTGTCGTCCACTTGGCCGGCCGGTTCCGCGCCTCCGACCCGGCGGAGGTCTATGCCGCCAATGTCCTCGGATGGGCGAACCTCGCGTCGGCCCTGGCCCGGCTCCCAGTGCCGCCCCGGGTGCTCGTGGTCGGCACGGCGGCCCAGTACGGCATCACCGAAGGCGGGCGCGAGGTCGTCCGCGAAGACCGCCCGCTCCTTGGCCGCACCCCCTACGGTCTGAGCAAGACGCTCCAGGAACGGTGGGCTCTCTTCGCGAACCAGGCCGGCGCCCTGCGGGCCGTCTGCGTCCGGCCGTTCAACCTGATGGGCCCTGGCCAGTCGCCCGCGCTGGTTCCGGCGGCTTTCCTGGGGCAGGTCCGGGCCGTCGCCCGCGGCGACGCTTCCGAAGTCCGCGTCGGCAACTTGGCCGCCGAGCGGGACTTCCTGGACGTCCGCGATCTGGCGCGCGCCCTGTGGGCTTTGATGGATGCCGGCCCGGAGGTCGAGGGCCGCGTCTTCAACGTCGCCTCCGGCGAGCCCGTCTCCATCGAGGCCATGCTCCGGGCCTGCCTGGCCTTCGCCGAGCGTGAGGTGCCGGTCGTCGCGGACCCCGCGCGGTTCAGGCCCGTCGACGTCCCCTGCATCGTGGGCGACGCCTCGGCCCTTCGCGACGCCACCGGCTGGGCCCCCGAGATTCCATGGCGCGAGTCCCTGGCGGACATGTGGCACGCGCTCGGCTCCGGCGACGGCGCCAGGCCCGGCCCGGGAGGGGGCTGAGGATGCGCATCGCCATCCTCACCCACGGCGTCAGCCCCTTCGGCCACCTCTACGCCCGAAGCTTCGTCGACCTGGGCCACGAGGCCGAGGTCTGGTCTATGACCCCTTACGAGGGCGACGAGTACGGGACCACCGTCCGCCTTCTCGGCCCGCCCGGCTTCAAGCCCTGGGAGACGCCCTCCCGGCGCCAGTACCTGAAGACGGTGTGGCCCGTCCGCCGGGCCGTCCGCGAGTGGCAACCGGACGTCCTCTTGGGCATGTACGTCTCGAGCGGCGGGGTGCTGGCGTGCGTCAGCGGGGCGCGGCACGTGGTGGTGAGCGCCCTGGGGAGCGACGTCTTCACGCGGCTTCACAGCCGCGTGTGGAGCCGCATCCTCCGCTGGGAGAGCCGCCGGGTACGGCTCGTGCACGCGGTCAGCGACGCCCTGGCCAAGGCGCTGACGGAGCGGCTGGGCCTGCCCCCCGAGAAGGTTGTCACCGCCCCGATCGGCGTCGACACGGCATTGCTCGTGCCGACCCCGCCGGAGGCCCGGCCACACACCGGCCACATCCTCTGCACCCGGGCCCACAAGCCGGTCTATGACCAAGGGACGCTTGTCCGGGCGATGCGGCTTCTGGCCGGCCGCGGCAGCCGGGCGCACCTGACCTTCACCAGCACGACCGAGGTCGAATCGACGCGGGCGCTCGTGACCGAGGCGGGAGTTGCGGATCGCGTCGCCTTCCAGCCGGGGTTCGACTACCAGGAACTCTCGGGTCTCTTGGGTTCGGCCGACGTCTACGTGTCGGCCTCGAAGAGCGACGGGACCAGCCAGTCGCTCCTGGAGGCCCTGAGCACCGGCACGTTCCCCGTCGTCTCGGACATTCCGGCCAACCGGCCGTGGGTGACCGACGGCGAGACGGGCCTGCTCTTCCCGGTGGGGGACGCCGAGGCGCTCGCGGCCTGCCTGGACCGGGCCGTCACCGACGACGCCCTCCGCGCCGCGGCCGCGCCGAAGCTTCGGCGCCTGGCCGAAGAGCGCGGCGACCTGCGCCGGAATGCCGAACGGCTGCTTGAGCGGTTCGGGACCTTCGCCGGGGCGTAAAGAACGGTGGCGGCCGCCGGCGGGTCAGTCCAGGTACCCGAGGTCGCGGAGCCGCTCCTCGATGACGGCCTCGTCTTCGGCCGAGACGGTCTGCGCCTCGGCCGCGGCCACGCCGATCTCGCCGGCGTCGATCTCCGGGTTGATGCCCCGGAGGGTGTCCCACATCGCGGCCGTCTCGTCCGGCCGTTCGGAGGCCAGGTTGACCGTTTCGGCCGGGTCGGCCTCCAGGTCGTACAACTCCGCCTGGCGCTCGCTGGCGAAGGGCCGGGCGATATACTTCCGCGTGTCGGTTCGCAGGCCCATCTGCCACTGGTCGAGGGGGACGTCATCGAGTTGGCCGCTCGTGCATTCGACGTAGGCCGTGCGGCCGGGCTCCGCTTCGCCCCGCGCGAGCGGGAGGAGCGACCGCCCGTCCAGGTTCAGCGACCCCGCCTGCGGATGCCCCGCCAGATCCAGCACCGTCGGAAGGAAGTCCACCGTGCGGACGGCGGCCGGGACACGGCGCGGCGCCGCCCCCGGCAGATTCAGGGCGACGAACGGCACGCGAACCTGCGGGTCGTAGCAGACCCAGCCGTGGCCCAGCACGTCGTCACTCTTGCGCGTGGCGCTTCCCCCGGCGCCGGCGACCATGCGGCGGCGGGCGACGCGGAGTCGGGGCTCGACGATCTTTGCCCAGCGTTTGTGCCCGACCAGACGCTGCCCGATCCGCCAGAACGCGCGCCGCGCCCACCACAGCTTGTCCAGGCTCCGGGCGAACGTCGCCTTCGGCAGGCCCTCGCCGTGGTCGCCCGTGATGAAGACGACGGTGTTCGGCCCGGCCGCCTCGACCGTCCGCGCGAGCCACGGGTCCAGGGCCGAGAGGGCCCGGTCGTACTCGTGGCGGCCGTAGCGGCTTTCGGCGTATTCAGGCGGGATGACGCGCGGCACGTGGACGTCCATGATGTGGGCGTAGCCGGCCCAGGGCTCGGGGTAGCGGCCCGCCTGAAGGGCCTCGATCAGCGGCGGCCCGAACCGGTCGCGGAACGCGCTCTCCCGGTGGCCCTGTTCATAGTCGTCCGCCCCGCGGTCGAGGCCGTTCTCCTTGCCGAAGGCCCCGCCCAGCCGCATGAACGTCGTGTACCCGACCTCCTTCAGGTACTCCATGAGGAGCCGCTTCGAGGCGTCCAGCCGCCCCGCCGTCTGCACCCGCAGGCCGTGGTGGAACGGGTAGAGGCCCGTCATGTACGTCGTCATGCAGGGCAGCGTGAAGGAGTTGGTCGAGATGACGGTCTCGAAGAGGACGCTTTCCTCGCGGGCGCGGTCGAGGAACGGCGTCCGGGCCTCCCCGCCCGTGCCGCAGACGCGGTCGGCCCGCAGGCAGTCGATCACAAGCAACAGGACGTTCGGCCGTGTGCTCAGCATGGCGCAACCGGTCCTCCTATCGCGGTGCCAGGCTCGCGTGGGGTCGTGACTCTAGCGACAGTCCTCAGGCCGGGCAAGGTCCCACAGGCGAAAGCTTGCCCGTTGCCGCGCGGCACGCCTGCAGCTACACTTCGCACCAGTTCCATCGGCTTGGAGAGGCCATGGTCGCCACTCAGGCACTGCCGGTCGGCAACGAGGCCGCGCTCGCGGCGCGGTCTGAAGGGCTGGACCGCGCCAAGGGCATCGCGATCCTCTTCGTCTGCCTGCGTCACGGCCTGACGAGGCCGGAGTTGGACGCCTCCGTCGCGTGGCTGCACCTGGGCCAGGCCGTGCCCATCTTCATCCTCGTAACGGGCTATCTGGCCTGCCGAAGCTGGGAGCGCCACGGCCTCGGCGTCCGGTCGTACTACGCTTGGGGCCGCGTGCGGCGGATGCTGACCCGTATCGCCCTGCCGCTGGCGGTTGTCCTGGCCTTGGAGGCCGTCTTGCTGATGGCCACTGGCAGGTCGCCCGGGCACGTGCTGCGCGAGTTCGTCGTCATGGGCGGGTGGGGTCCCGGTTCGTACTATCCGTGGGTGTACCTCCAGTTGTGGTTCCTCTTGCCGTTCATCCTGTGGCTGACTTCCATCCGGACGGGATGCGCGTCCGCGTGGGCCTTTCTGTTCGTCATCTGCTTCGCGGCGGAAGCCGTCGTGGGCCTCCTTCATCCCCCGTCGGCGGTGTACCGCCTGCTTTGCGTGCGGTACTTCTTCGCCCTGTGTCTCGGCATTCTATGGGCGCGGGACGAGGACCCCAAGGGTTGGGTCCGGTGGGTTCTGGCGGCTCTGGCCGCCGTCTACATCGGGCTCGAACGGTGGCGGGGCCCCGTCCTGGCGCCGGTGCTCTACCCCACGTGGCCGGGTTACCATGCGCCGGCCTACTTCTACTCGCTGGTCGTGGTCGGCGCCGGCATCGCGCTGTCGGGCCGCCTGGGTGGGCGTCTTCGCGGGCTCCTGGCGGCCATGGGGCAGGCGTCCTACGAGATATTCCTGACGCAGATGGTCTACTTCTTCTTCATGCGCCGCGTGGTGGTGAGATGGTTCGGGTCCGACAGCGGGCTTGCCGGGAAGGGGATCATGGTCCCCGTTGCGCTGCTCGTCTGCGTGGGAGTGGGCATGGTTGGGTGGCGTGCGGCGCAAGCCATCCGCCGCCGGCGCCGGGCGAGTCCCTACGGCGCGGCCTAGGCGTCGCGCGGCCGGCTCTGGGCCTGCCCCAGTCTCAGCCGCGCTCGCCGCTCCGACGGGCTCAGGAGCACTTCCAGGTTCTCCAGGACGTACCCCAGGATCGGCCCCGGGTCGTGCAGGCTCGTGAGCTGGTACGTCACCTTCGGGTTGAGGAAGTCGAGCCAACTCCCCAGGTGCCGCCACCGGTCCTTGGCCGTCAGGAGCCACAGGACGTCACCCGGCAGGAACCGGAGATACCGCCCCGTGCGGGTCTCGAGTTGCGGCTCCGGCTCGTGGCCGCACGCAAGCTGGTAGACCATCTCGGCCATGTCGAGGCCGGCGGCGCAGGTTGCCCGGAAGCTCTCCGGCAGTCGCGGGTTGATCTCCATCAACTTCACGACGCCATCGCGCGGGTCCGTGATGAAGTCGAAGTCGCAGAACCCCCACCAGCCGATCTCATGCTGAACCCGGACGGCGGCGTCCAGGATGTCCGGCCGGTGGACGGTCTTGTTGAGGACGCTGGAGCCGCCCGTCGGCGGGTAATAGCGAATCTTGTTGTAGACGGCGCCCGCCAGCACGCGGCCCCCGTCGCCGAGGACCGTGTCGACCTTGTACTGCATGCCGGTCTGCGGCACGAAGTCCTGGACGAACGAGTCGCCGAACTCGTCGACGATCCGGGGGAACGTTGCCCGGAGTTCCTCCGGCCCCGCCACCTTCACCATGCCGCGCGCCCCGGCCGAGACGGCGGGCTTGACGAGGCACGGGTACCGGGCGGCTTCGGCGACCGCGTCCAGGCCCTCGTCGTGGGGGTACCAGGTCTCGGGGATCGGCACGCCGGCCCGGGCGGCCGCCTGAAGCGTGAGGATTTTGCTCCGCCCGTGACAAAAGACCTCCCACGGGGGCAGGGCCACGCGGGCATGGGCTCGGACGGCATCCTGGTTCTCCGCGACGAGGGCCGTCATCCGGTCGCCCACCGGCAACAGGACGTCCACCTCGCGCGGGGCGAGGAAATCGAGCAGCCACGCGACAAATGCCTCCGGCGCAGTCTCCGGCCGAGGGTAGCGGACGCGCTCATGCACACTCCGGGAGTAGTAGCCCGCACAGCGGCGCCGCCACGACCCCCCGACGACGTGTCGCCCGTGGGCGGCCATCGACTCGACGACTGGCAGGGCCGCCTTCGTGTGGACCTCCAGGACAAAGACAGTCGGCCGCCGGCTCATGCGCTGGCCTCCTGCCCGCCCGTCTCGAGCAACTGCAGCGGGGCACACGGCAGCACCGCGACCGTCGGGTTCTGGAACCGCCGCCCGATGGCCGCCACCAGCGCGTCCCAGTCGCGGTACAGCCGTCCCTTCGGATACTTGGCCCGGAAGCTCCACGTCGGGAACGCCTTGGAATAGAGGAGCAGATCGGCCTGGTCCTCGTCGATCCAGTCCTGCGGTTCGTCGGGGTCGCGCCCGGCGTCCCGGACCTGGAACTCGTCGTACGTCCGGTGGTTCAGGCTGAAGTACGTGGCCCGGGCCATCAGCATCGGCGACGGCGCGGCGGCCCACAGCCCGGCCAGCCACTGGCCCAGCCGCCGCCCGCAGAAGAGCCATGCCGGGACGTTCCCGAGCAGCCGCTTCATGTCCACGCCCGTGCCCATGCCCATGCCGTGGTAGTGGACCCCGTCGGAGGCCGCGTTGACCGCCACGAGCAGTTTCGGGTGCAGCTTGCGGCCGATGCCGAGGGCCTTGCCCATCTGGATGGGGTCGGTGTCCAGGGGATAGCAACTCGCGATGGCCACGTCCACGCCGCCGGCAAGGTCGGCCGGGACGGGGGTGCGGCCCAAGGTCCCCGCCTGGGCCGAGGCCGCGCGATGGGCTTCGACCACGTCGCCGCAGGCGAGGCCCGTGAGCTGGCGTCGGCTGCCCGTGACGGCGCAGACGGCGAACTGGACGCCGACCTCGCGGGCAACGGCCTCCGGCCAGCCGCGGCGGTCGCGCGGCATGCCCTCGGGCGTGACGCCGGCCCCGCGGGCGGGCAGGGCCCCGTGCAGGAAGGCGATGGAGGCCCGCCCGGCGACGCCGGGGACGACCATCTTCGCCCCGCCGCCGAACCCGGCTTCCGCGTGGGGAAACGTTCCGCCCACGACGACCCGCACTTCGGCGTCGGCGAAGTGCCGGTTCAGGTGGACCGGCCCGCCGCCGACCCAGCCCAGCGGCCGCACGTCCGGCCCGAGGAAGTCGTGGTTAACGGGCGGGAACCGCTCCACCACCACATCGCCCAGCTTCTGCCGCATCTCCGCCTCGTCCATCGGCCGGTGGGCCGCCACGCCCAGGACGACCCGGATGCGGTCCGCCGCGATGCCGCCCTCGAGGAGTTCGTCGAGGAGGCGCGGCATCAGGCGGTGGGCGGGCGTCGGCCGCGTGATATCGTCCACGGCAATGCAGGCACTGCCGGCGCCTTCGGCCAACTCCCGGAGCCGCGGCGCGCCGACCGGGGTGTCGAAGGCCGCGCCGATCGCCTCGTCGTCCAGCGCCGGGGCGTCCAGCGGGGCCAGCACCCGGACGTCCCAGCCGGCCGGGAACCGCAGCTCGCGCACGCCGTCTCCGTGCCAGGCGCCGTAGGGCACCGTGACGCTTGTCCCTCCGCGGTCCGTCGTCGGGGGAGGAGGGGTAGCATGGGGTGTGTCAGGCATTACCCGTCCTATCGGCATGGGCGCGGGCGCGGCCGAAGGCGAAGCGCCCCTGGCAGCAGAGTGTATCGGGGTCCTTTACGGGGGGCAAGGCGCCCGGCGCGGCCGGCGCATGGTTGCGTGGTGGGTGGGGGGCGATAGAATGCGAGGCGCGCCGCCGACCGGCGCCATGTGGGAGGTTGCCGTGCCCGGACGCATCGTACCGATGGCCGAGGCCCATGCCGCCGAGGTCGCCCGGCTCCACCGGGAGGGCATCGCCACGGGGTTCCTGACGAGCCTCGGGCCGGCGTTCCTCAGGCAACTCTACAGTGCCGTCCAGGTCTGCCCCGGCGGGTTCGGCTTCGTCTCCGAGGTGGAGGGCGGCCGCGTCCTGGGCTTCATCGCCTGTGCCGAGAGCACCGGCCGCCTCTACAAGCAGGCGCTCGTCCGGCGCGGCGTGCGGATGGCCCTGCCCGTGCTGGGGCTGCTCGTTCGGCCCTCGATTCTCAAGCGAATCTACGAGACCCTTCGCTATCCGGCCGAGGCGGGCGACGACCTTCCGCCGGCCGAGGTCCTCTCGATTGCCGTCGACGAGGGGGCCCGAGGTCAGGGGGTGGGGCGGGCGCTGATGGACGCGGCCTTTGCGGCCTTCCGCGAGCGTGGCATCACGGACGTGAAGGTGGCGGTCGGGGCCGACAACGGGGCCGCCAACACCTTCTATCGGAAGTGTGGCTTCACGCCAGCGGTCGAGCGCGAGCATCACGGCCTGCCGATGCGGATCTACACCGCCACGCTCGGGGCCGGCGAGACCTGAGCGGCGCCTACGGCTCCGGCTTCCACGTCGCCACCGTCCGCCCGAAGAGGGCTTGGACGAGACCCACCAGCCCTGCCGCCTGGACCAGACAGAACCAGTAGGGCATGGCCAGGAGGCGAGGTACCTTGCGAAGGACGCGGCTGAGGAGGGCCCCCAGCAGGGCGCACGCGTAGAACGCCGCCTGCGGCGCGAACGTCACCTGGTAGATGAGCCGGTCGAGCAGGAAGGCGTTGGCGACGACGGCCCCGAGCAGCATGCCCCCCGTCAGCCACCGCATGTACTTGTGGCTCCAGAGAGCCAGCCAGTTGAGCGGCGTCTTCCAGGGCTTGACGCGGCGAGCGATCTCCGGCAGCGACGACCATCCGCGTACCGCCACGCGGACCCGCCGCCGGAACTCCTGCTTGCCACGCTTCTGCTGCGGGGCCTTCAGGACCGCTTTCGGCTCGTACACGACGCGGAAGCCGGCGGCCTTGACCTCCATCGGGACGATCATATCGTTGCTCATGGCGCTGGCGATCGGTCGGTACAGCTCGCGCCGAATGACCTCGAACGCCCCGACGATGACGCACCCGAGGCCGAGCTTCGTCTCCATCAGACGGACGGGCGTCTCGATGGCCCAGTAGCCTTGGTGGCCGCTGGCGATGGCCCGCCCCTCCGGGTTCTGGTGCTCGAAGAGGCCGTTGACGCAGCCGACCTTCGGGTCAGCGAAGTGGCGGATGGCGATCTTGAGGGCGTCCGGCTCGAACAGCCCGCCCGAGTCCGTCAGGAGCAGCAGGTCGCCGGTGGCCCCCTCGGCGCCCATCGCGAACGCCTCGTTCACGCCGCGATTGACCTCCGAGGCCGCCAGTTTCACCCGCGGGTCGCCGTAGGTCTCGACCTTGGCGTTGGTGGCGTCGGTCGAGCCGTCGGAGCAGACGATGACCTCGATCCGGTCCTCGGGGTAGTCGGCCCGCAGGACGTTGGCGATCTTCCGTTCGATCTGTGCCCCCTCGTTGAACGCGACCACGAGGACGCTGACCGACGGCCAGTCCTCCGGTTCGGGCGGCTCCTTGCGGCGGCCGAAGAGGCCCGCCAGCGCGAGCAGTGCCGGGTACCCGATGTAGGTGTAGAGGACCAGGGCGGCCATCACCCAGAAGACGGTCTCGGCTGCGTTCATCCGGCGCCCTTCGCCCAGGAGACCTGGGTCTCGCCGGCCGCCGGCACGTCCACCAGGGCCAGCGTCCGCTGCCCCGTGGAGAACGTGACCTCGACGGGCACCCGCGCCAGGTCCGCGTCGCCGCTGTTCGAGACGACCAGCGCCAAGTCGCCGCGCACCCCCGATGCCACCCATCGGTGCTTTGGGCACAGGACGCGTTCCCAGTAACGGCCGACGGCGGTCATGGTGGCCACGTAGAAGTCGCCGCGCCCCTCCTCCAGAACCTCGCGGAGCATCTCCTCGGTCAGGCGGAAACAGGAGGCGGCCTCGAAGCCGCGCAGGTGGTGATGGGCCATGAACACCATCACGCGCCCATGACGCCGCGCGTGCCACGTCCAGTACTTCAGCATCGCGAGCTGGTTGCCGAAGAGCGGGTCGCCGGGGTACTTCTTGCTGAGCTCCACGAGCCGCTCCGTGCCCGCCGGGTGATGCGGCGGCGGCTGGCGGAAGACGTTGACGAACGCCTGGCAGTTCGAGTCGCTGGCGATGGGCATGCCGGCCGCCTCGATGGCCTGGGGCGTGACCTTGTCGTTGGCGCGGCCGGGGATGCCCCAGACGGTCGGCGTGAAGTCGAGGAGCTCCTGGAAGGTCTCGATGCACTTCAGGGCGTTGTCCCGCTGCTCGATGAGCGGGTCGCCGTCGGCCTCGGACCACGGGTAGCGCCCCTGGCCCGGCCGGGCGCCCGTCTTCCACTGGTTTCCCGGGTCGGCCGCCGAATGGGTCCCGTAATGGAGCCAGTAGTGGTTGCCCAACTCGCAGAAGAAGGGCTTGTCGATCCCCTCGACGGGCCAATCCATTTCGTTGGCGAGGTGGACCTGGTCGCGCAGCCACTGGACGAAGCCGGGAATCTCGTGGCTGCGCCGGTCGAGGCCGAAGTGCTCGCCGTGGGCGCGGCTCTCTTCTTCGACGAGGCCCAACCGGGCCGACAGCAGCATCGTGTGCGGCATCCGGAATCGCCGCGAGAGCTCGAAGCACGGTGTCAGGCCCTGGACCGACTGCCACGTGGCCGGGTCGTAGAGGTCGGTGTCGCCGCGCCACGTCCAGGCCGCCCGCGCGCCGCCCTTCCAGCGGGTGATCGCCAAGTCCGTGATCCGCACGCCCTCCGCATCGAAGACCGTCACCCGGGCCGAGCCGGTCCGCACGTACGAGCCGTGCTCCAGCCGCCACGTGACGGTCACCGGCTCCTGGGTCGGCCGCACTGCCCGGAGCGTGAACGGCAGATGCAGCACGGACGCCCAGTCTACGCCCGGGTGCTCGCCGGAGGGGTCGTCCTCGATGGCGACGGCGTCGCCAGAGGCTTTGAGCTCGATGCGGACCGGGAACTGGCAGTGGACCCGGTCGGCCGGGTTCAGAATCAGGATCTCGAACCGTTCTGTCCGCCCCGCCGGCCAGGCGCCCAAGTCGTGCACCTTGCCGCGCTCCAGCACCGGCCCCCTCAGCGTGACGATGAGTTTCGGGAGGGGCAGGGGGATGCGGCCGCGGTTCTTCTCGTCCTGCACCGTGAAGACGCCGTTCCGCCACGCCAGGTCCACGAGCAGCGTGTACGCCCACAGGCCGCCGTAGACGGCCAGCCAGGCCGCTCCTGCCCACGGGCCCCAGGCCAGGGTCCACGCCACCGCCAAGCCGACGAAGGCGGCGGCGTCCACGTGCCAGCGCCTGCGCCACGCGCGGCAGAACGTCTCGTAGAAGACGTTGATGAACATCATCAGCCAACCGCAGCGCGTGCGGGCGAGGAACCACGCCTTGCCCAGCACGAAGCCGAGGCTCGCGAGCGCCAGTACGACCGTCAACACGATTCGGACCGTCATCCGGTGACACCCTTCCTGGAGGTCCCAGCCGATGGGGGGAATGGCCGAGGAACTATAGCGGCTCCCGCCTCGCGGCGGGACCGAAAAATCATGGCCGCCGCACCGGGACGCCGATACGCTGACAGGCGGACGTGTCCCGTCCGCGAGCCCTGGAGCCGCCCGTGCGAAGCGCCCTCACCATCGACGTCGAAGATTACTGGAGCGTCCTGGCTCGCGACCACCTCGACCTCGCCATTCCGCCCTCCCGGGCCGTCGTCCGTAACACGCGGCGCTTGCTGGACCTTCTGGCCGCTCGCGACGTCCAAGCGACCTTCTTCATTCTCGGCGAGGTGGCCGAGACATACCCCGGACTGGTCGGGGACCTGGCCCAAGCCGGTCACGAGATCGGTGTCCATGGCTCCACCCACCAGCAGGTCTTCAAGCTTACCCCCGAGACCTTCCGCGACGAGGTCGGCCGCGCCAAGCGGCTCCTTGAGGATATCACGGGCGACCCCGTCGAGGGCCATCGGGCCCCGGCCTTCTCCATCGGCCCGGAGACGGCCTGGGCTTTGGACGTCCTGGCGGACCTTGGTTTCCGCTACGACAGCAGCATCTTCCCGTTCGCCGGCCCGCGCTACGGCTGGCCGGGGTACCCGCGGGGAATCCATGCCCATGCGCTCGAGGACGGGCGGTCGATCGTCGAAGCGCCCCTGACGACGCTGGAGGTCTTCGGCAAACGGCTGCCGTGCTGCGGCGGGGGGTACCTGCGGCTGCTGCCGTGGCCGGTCACCTGGTGGGCCATGCGGTCGGTGACGAAGCGCCGGCCGGCCATCGTCTACCTGCACCCGTACGAGCTGGACCTGACGAGCGGCCCGGACGAGGTGGAGGCGGCTCTGGCGGCCGGCCCCGAGGAGGTCCGGACGTTCCATGCCCGGCAGCTTCGGCAGCGCCGGACGGTGGAGCCGAAGCTGCGGAAGCTGCTCGCGCGGTGGGACTTCGCCCCGCTCGGGGAGGTCATCGACGATGCGATCCGGCGATGACGGCCTGGATGCCGACCGGGTCGCGCTAGCCGTCCTCCTCGATGGCCGCCAGTTCATCCGCGATGACGTCCTCTATGGGCCCAAAATCGAACTGGGCCAGTAGTCGGTCAACTTTCCCCGGGAAGCCTTTGCGGCCCAGGCCCTGATGCAAGCGCCCCGTCAGCGTGACGGTGTCCTTGTAGGCGGCCAGTTCACCGGGATTGTACTCGTAGGGGTGCAGGTAGACGATGCCCGGGCGGCCGACGCGTTCCAATTGCCGCCAAGCCTTCCGGATGACCCACCACGGCCAGAGCCGGAAGTACCCGCCCCCCCCTACCGGAATGCGGCGGCCCAGCCAGTCGAAGCACGCCACGGGGGCCTCGACCAATGTGCCACCGCCGGGCGTCTGAACGATGTGGGGTTCCGGGGGATAGCCCGCGATGCCATACCGGGCCTTCTTCAGGGGGAAGATCGACGAGTCATACCGGTGCCCCGTCTCGGCGATCACGTCCAGGGCCCACAAGTTCCGCTCGTCGATCGAGAAACTCGGCGAGCGGTAGCCAAAGACCTCGCGACCCACCATGTCCTCAAGGAGCTTTTTGTTACGCTCCAGGTCCGCCCGAAGGGCCGCCGCGTCCAGCTCGTAGTTCAGGCGGTGGCCGTACCCGTGGCTTTGGATCTCGTGGCCGGCCTCCGCGATGGCCTTGACCACGTGGGGCGCCTTCTCTGCCGCCAAGCCCAGCACGAAGAAGGTACCCCGCACGTCACGAGCGGCCAGGGCGTCGAGGACCTTGCGCGTGTTGGCCTCGAAACTGTCGCCGATGGGGGCGTCTGTGTCGCAGGTCGACTGGTACCAGTCTTCGACGTCGATGCTGATGGCGTGACGCATATCGTCTCCACAGGCCGAGGCCCGTTGGGGTTCAGGCCTTCTTCGCCCAGCCGCCGTACCCCGTCTCCATCGCCCACCGGTACCAGTCGAGCGTTGTCCGCAAGCCCTCCGCGAAGGGCACCTGCGGCTCGTAGCCCAGAACCCGGCGGACGTCCAAGGCAAGGTCATCCGGTGCCAGCAGGGCCCGGCCCGTTTCTTGGGGAGTGCGAAGGTCGCGCGCCGCAACCGACGCGCTGTCCGTGGGTCATTGTCATGGCGCGGGCGCCGCGACACAACCCCTTCCGTTACGCAACATTCGATGGCATCAGGTTCCCCCCAGAAAGTGCCGGGTTCTGTTATAGTGTACTTTTAGGAATAACCACCCTACCCCATAGGGACTTGCGCGGCCTGGGCGGCGCGGGGCGGGGCCGCGCCGCTCCTTGGACCTTGACCGGAGCCCCTCCGCTCCACAGGCCGAGGCCCGTTGGGGTTCAGGCCTTCCTCGCCCAGCCGCCGTACCCCGTCTCCATCGCCCACCGGTACCAGTCGAGCGTTGTCCGCAGGCCCTCCGCGAAGGGCACCTGCGGCTCGTAGCCCAGGACCCGCCGGGCGGCCGAGACGTCGGCCAGGCTGTGCGGGACGTCGCCGGCGCGGGGCGGCTCGTAGACCGGCTCGAAGTCGGTCCCGAGCACCTGGTTGAAGACGCCGACCATCGTGTTCAGGTCCACCGCCTGGCCGCACCCGATGTTGACGACCTCGCCCGAGAGGCCCTCGGCGTCGGCCGCCAGCAGGTTCGCGTGGACGACGTTGTCGACGTGGACGAAATCGCGGGACTGGGTGCCGTCGCCGAAGATGATCGGAGGCTTGCCCGTAAGCATCCGCGACGCGAACGCCGCGATGACCCCCGCGTACTGGTTCGTCGGGTCCTGACGCGGGCCGAAGACGTTGAAGTATCTCAGGCTGATCCCGCTCACGCCGTAGGCGCGGCAGAAGGTGGAGACGAACTGCTCGCCCGCCACCTTGGCGGCCGCGTATGGGCTGACCGGTTCTGTGGGCAGCGTCTCGACCTTCGGGAGCGCCTCGCCCATGCCATAGGCCGCCGAACTGGCCGCGAAGACGAAGCGGCGGCAGCCGGCGTCGCGGGCGGCCATCAGCACGTGGTGCGTCCCCGCGAGGTTGACGTCGAAGCTGAGCGTCGGGTCGGCCATGCTCTGCGGCACGCTGGGCACGGCCGCGTGATGGAAGACGACGGCCGCCCCTTGACAGGCCCGCGCACACACGGCCGGGTCTCGGATGTCGCCCTCGATGAGTTCGACGTCGCCGGCGACCTCGTCGAGGTTGACCCGGAACCCGGTCAGGAAGTTGTCCACGACGCGGACGGTGCGGCCCCGCTCGAGCGCCGCCCGCACCAGGTTCGACCCGATAAAGCCACCGCCGCCGGTGATGAGCCAAGTCTCCGCCATCTGCGTCTCCTCCAGGGGGGTCGTGTGCGGGTTGTCCGTGCGGTGGGAGTCTAGCGGCGGGCTCCCGCGGGTTCAAGGCACGTCGGGGCTTCGGCGCTACGCGGCAGGGCGGGCGGACGCCGCGCCGCCGGGTTTCGGTACTTCACAGGCTGCCGGGCGCCGATATAATCGCGGAACCGCCGGTCGGTCCGGCCGGCCTCTGTGCCTGGCCCATGGAGGATGTGATGTCCCAGACGCCCAAAGTTGCCGTCATCGGTCTCGATTGCGCGACCCCGCAGCTCGTTTTCGACGCCTACCGCGACGACCTGCCCGTCCTGCGGAGCCTCGTGGAGCGTGGCGTGTACGGCCGCCTGCGCTCCAGCGACCCGCCGATCACCGTCCCCGCCTGGACGAGCATGATGACGGGCGTCGACGCCGGCACCCTCGGCTTCTACGGTTTCCGCAACCGCAAGGACTACACCTACGACGGCCTGACCTTCGCCACCAGCCTGGCCATCAAGCGCGAGCGGGTCTGGGAACGCCTCGGCCGCGAGGGGTTCCGCTCCATCGTGCTGGGCGTGCCGCAGACCTACCCCCCGAAGGCCTTCAATGGCGACCTCGTGACGTCGTTCCTGACACCGAGCACCAAGAGCCAGTTCACTCACCCGCCGGCGCTGCGCGACGAGATCCTCGGTCTGCTCGATGACGACTATCTCCTCGACGTCCACGGGTTCCGCACCGACGACAAGCAGTACATCTACGACCAGTGCGTCCACATGACCGACCAGCGGTTCCAGGTCGCCCGTCACCTCGTCACGACCCATCCCTGGGACTTCTTCATGATGGTCGAGATGGGCCCCGACCGCATGTACCACGGCCTCTGGTCCTACACCGACCCGGCCCACCCGAAGTACGAGGCCGGCAACCCCTTCGAGCACGTCCTCCGCGACTACCACAAGCACCTCGACGCCCGCATGGGCGAGTTGATCGAGGCCCTGCCGGAGGAGACGGTCATCTTCGTCGTCAGCGACCACGGGGCCAAGGCCATGACGGGGGGCATCCTCGTCAACGAGTGGCTGATGCAGAACGGCTGGCTTGCCCTCAAGCAGGCACCCACCGAGCCGATCTCGTTCAGGGACGTGACCATCGACTGGCCCCGCACGAAGGCCTGGGGCGAGGGCGGCTACTACGCCCGCATCTTCATGAACGTCCAGGGCCGCGAGCCCCAGGGCGTCGTCCCCCAGGCCGACTACGAGGCCGTCCGCGACGAACTCAAGGTCGCCCTCGAGGCCATTCCCGACCACCAGGGCAACCCCATCGGGACCCAGGTCCTGAAGCCCCAGGAGGTCTACCAGTCCGTCAACGGCATCGCGCCCGACCTGATCGTCTACTGGGGCGACCTGGCGTGGCGGAGCGTCGCCCAGGTCGGCACCGGGGCCATCCACACCTTCGAGAACGATACCGGCCCCGACGACGCCAACCACGACTACCACGGCATCTTCGTGATGTGCGACCCGGCGCGGCCGGGCGCCGGGCGCGAGCTCGACGGCCTCCACCTGATGGACATGAACCCGACGATCCTCGACCTGTTCGGCCTGGAGCCCGAGCCGGACGTCCAGGGCAAAGTCATCCGGCCGGCGTAGGCAGGCGGGCGGGGGCCTTACGAGAAAACAATGTGCCCGGTCCCGAGGACGTGCTCGACTGACGTGCCTGCGGCGACCTATGCCACTTGGCCGTCTTCCTCATCCGGGGCAATCAGGATGACCTTCACGGGCACGGCCGGGAAGTGCCGCTTGAGTCGCTCAATGTCGTACACGAGTTGCTCGCCGTGCGACACGCCCGAGGACATTTCGCGCGAGAGGCAACGGGCGGGCACGATCTCGATGCCGACGTCCGCCTCCTGTTCATTGAAGAAGTACTGACACTTGTCCATCTCGTAAAACCTGAAGGCGTACTTGCCGAGCTGCACCTCGACCAGCACGCGGTCGCGCACGAAGTCGATCTGCTTGTAGGCGTGGGGGATCGCGACGTCGCTGCCAGGAATCGTGATGGTGTAGTAGTCGCGTATCTCTTCGAAGCCGAGGCCATTGAAGGCCTCGGTAAATTGCCGATTCATGTCCTTGGGCGAGAAGAGCTTCCGACCGCGCATCGTCTTCTCGCGGCTGGTCTTCGAGCGGCGGGCCTTCACCGTTCCGATGACCCGGTAGATGTCGGCTTGCGCTTCGGGGAAGCGAACCTGGAGAATCTCACTGCCGCCCAAGTGGGAGTACTCTTAGACGACGCGCATTACGCAAGCCCCCCGGCCCTTAGTGGGTTCAGGACGAGTCCCGGTTCAGCAGCGGCAGATCGCTGCCCAGGAAGGAAAGTTGGACGGTTCTCGGTTCGACGTGCGGCCCGGCGCCCTCGGGGTCGTGGACGGGGCGCTCCATCGGGCGGATACGGAGTTCTCCCCGGGCGGCCCGCATGAGGCGGGATCGAAATGGGGCGAGATGGCAACGGCATCCGTCACGGCAACACCCGAGACAGGCCCGGTTCCACGCCAAGACTACGGTCTACGCGTGCCGATTGCAAGCGTGCGCCGCCGGCCCGCAACATAGAAATGTCCGGTTTCTATGCCCCCCGAAAGGGGGCGCACCGGACTCGCCGCGTCATCCTCGCGCCATTCTCACCGCGGACCATCGCGGCGCAAGCTCCTTTTTTGTAAAGACTTAGGCAAGGAGGCCAGGGGGGGCCGCCTGCCGTTCACCGCTTCGCGCTTGACCGGAGCCCCTCCGTGCGTATCCTTCCGGGACGTAGCTGGGGCTCCAAACGCACTCCAGGGAGAGGGTCAGCGTGGCTGCCGGCCGAGACAAGGTCACCATCAAGATCCCCCGCGAACTCTACGAGACCCTCGGCGAGATGATCGAGGGCACCGGCTTCGGCTCCGTCACGGAGTTCGTCGTCTGGGTCATGCGCGACCTGGCGGCCGCCGGGGGGCTCGACCATGCCCACGAGGGCCTGAGCGCCCAGGAGGTCGAGCTGATCCGCAAACGCCTCCGCATGCTGGGGTACCTGGACTGAACGGGCCGCCGCGCCCGCGAACACCGGCCGCCGCGAGGCCCGAACCGGAAAGGGACACGTTGTGACCGACTCTGAGACTACCTGGCCCATGGCCGAGGCCGTCCGGGCGGCGTACCGCGCCGGCGAAGAGGACGAGGCCATGGAACCCCGCGTCCTCGTCGATGCCGACGGCCAACCCGTCGGCCGCATCGGCGACGGCGACGCCTGCATCTTCTACGACATCCGAGGCGAGCGGGAAATCGAACTCACGCAGGCGTTCACCGAGCCGGGCTTCGACCACTTCCCGGTCCGGCCGATCCGGACGCACTGGGCGACGATGATCGAGTACGCGCCGGACCTGGACGTTCGGGTGGCGTTCCCGCCGGAAGGCCGGCTCGAAAACGGGCTCTCGGACGCCCTCAGCCGCGCCGGCCGCCGCCAGGCCAAGGTCTGCGAGTCCGAGAAGGCCATCCATGTCTCGTTCTTCCTGAACGGGAAACGGGCCGAGCCGTTCGAAGGCGAAGACCGCGTCGTCATCGAGAGCCAGAAGGACGTCGGCAACCACGACGAGCGCCCCGAGATGAGCGCCGACCAGGTGGCCGACGCGGCCATCGGCCTCGTGGGCCAAGCCGAGCATGACTTCGTCTTCGTCAACTTCGCCAACACCGACGTCGTCGGCCACATCGAGAACAAGCCCGCCATCCTCAAGGCCGTCGAGGCCGTCGACACGCACGCCGGACGGCTTGCGGAGGCCGCCCTGGAGGCCGGCTGGACCGTGCTTATCACCGCCGACCACGGGACCGTGGAGAGCTGGTACTACCCGGAGGGCACGGTCGATACGGGCCACACCGCCAGCCCCGTGCCGCTCATTGTGGCGGACCGGACCCTGGCCGGGAAGGCCGGCGACGGCCTGCTCCGCGAGGGCGGCGCCCTGACGGACGTGGCGCCGACGGTGCTGGCCCTCTTGGGCGTCGAGCGCCCCGCCGAGATGACCGGCGAGCCGCTCCTCAAGGCGTCGCTCCCGAGTGCCGGCCGGCGGGTCCTCTGCATCCTCCTCGACGGCTGGGGCCTGGGCGACGGCGGCTCGGGCGACCTCATCCACGCCGCCAATACCCCCCGCATGGATGCCCTCACGGCCGAGTTCCCGTCGACGCGGCTCACGGCGTCCGGCCCGGCGGTCGGCATGCCCGAAGGCACGGTCGGGAACTCCGAGTGCGGCCACCTGCACCTCGGCATGGGCCGCGTCATCTACAGCGACCGGCTCCGCATTGAGCGGGCCATCGAGGACGGCTCGTTCCGCACGAACCCCGCCTTCGTCGAGGTCATGGACGAGGCCAAGCGGGCCGGCACCGGCCTCCACCTGGTCGGCATCATCTCGTTCTACTCCAGCCACGGCTCCGTGAAGCACCTGCTGGAGCTCCTGAGGATGGCCCACGAGCGCGGCGTGCCGCGCGTGGCCGTCCACGGGATGCTCGGGCGGCGCGGCGAGCGACCGGAAAGCGGGGCGATCTACACGGAAATGGTCGAAAAGGAATGCGAGGCCCTGGGCCTGGGGCAGTTCGCGACCATCATCGGTCGCTTCTGGTCCCTGGACCGCGAGGAGAACTGGGACCGCATCGAGAAGACGTATCGGGCCTTTGTTGAAGGGAGGGGCATCCCCGTGCCGATGACGGGCGCTTGACAGGGTCCCCGTCGCGGCTATACTCGGGGTGACACTCCAAACAGAGTGTCGACGGAGTGCTGAGCCCGGCAACCGGCGATTCCGGGGCCGGTCGGCGGTCCTGACCGACACGAACGCAGACTCAGCGAGGAGCAACGGATGGCGAACGTACCCGGACCGATCGCGCCCCATGGGGGCGAACTGGTGGAGCGGTTGCTGGCGGCGGACGCGGCCAAGGCGGCCGCCGAGAAGGCCGAGGGCCTGCCCACGGTCACCCTTAGCGTCCGCGAACGCTGCGACCTGGAGTTGCTGGCCGTCGGCGCCTTCAGCCCCCTGAAGGGGTTCATGACGAAGGCCGAGTTCGACGGCGCGGTCGACGACATGCATCTGCCGGGCGGTGTGCCGTGGGCGGTGCCGATTACCGTCAGCGTGTCGAAGGACGAGGCCGAGGCCATCGACGAGGGGTCCGAAGTCGCCCTGGTCGACGGCGAGTCCGGGCGCACCCTCGGCATCCTGGCGGTCGAGGAGAAGTACGCCCATGACCGCGAGCGTGAGGCCGAGAAGGTCTACCGCACCTCCGACCGCGAGCACCCCGGCGTGGCGCTCGTGATGAGCCAGGGCGAGGTCTGCCTCGGCGGGCCCGTCGACGTCATCCAGCTCCCGCCGCACGAGGACCTGCTCCAGTACCGCTGGACGCCGCGCCAGACCCGCGAGGAGTTTGACAAGCGCCGGTGGAAGATGGTGGCGGCGTTCCAGACGCGGAACCCGTGCCACCGGGCGCACGAGTACCTGCAAAAGGTGGCGCTGGAGCTTTGCGACGGCCTGCTGCTGCACCCGCTGGTCGGCGAGACGAAGGAAGGCGACATTCCGGCGGACGTGCGGATGCGGACTTACGAGGTGATGTTCGAGAACTACTACCCGCAGGAGCGGGTGCTCCTGACGTGCCTGCCGGCGTCGATGCGCTACGCCGGGCCGCGCGAGGCCATCCTGCACGCGATCATGCGTAAGAACTACGGCGTCACGCACTTCATCGTCGGGCGCGACCACGCCGGCGTGGGCGACTACTACGGCACGTACGACGCCCAGGAAATCTTCGACGAGTTCGACGCCGACGCCATCGGCATCGTCCCGCTGAAGTTCGAGCACGCCTTCTTCTGCCGCAAGTGCGACGGCATGGTCTCGAACAAGACCTGCCCGCACGGCAAGGAGGATCGGGTGTTCCTGTCGGGAACGAAGGTCCGCGAGATGCTGTCGCGCGGCGAAGCGCCGCCGCCGGAGTTCACGCGGCCGGAGGTCGCCGAGATCCTCATCGAGGCCGCCAAGGCCGGCGCCTAGGGCCTCTCACACGAACGCAGCCGCGCCGGCGGCCCCGCGCCCCGGTGCGATTCGACCACGAACACGCGACGCAAGGAGACGGGCATGGGTCAGGGTTTCGTCCTGTGGTTCACCGGCCTCTCGGGGTCCGGCAAGTCGACCGTCACGAATGTGCTGGTGCCGGCGCTGAAGGATCGCGGCGTCAAGATCGAGGTGCTGGACGGCGACATCGTCCGGACGAACCTCTCGAAGGGCCTCGGCTTTTCGAAAGAGGACCGCGACATCAACATCCTCCGGGTCGGATTCGTGGCCAACCTCCTGGCCCGCAACGGTCTGGCGGCCTGCTGCGCCTGCATCAGCCCGTACGCCGCCATCCGTAACAAGGTCCGCGGCCAGGTCGAGGGCGACGGGGGCCGCTTCATCGAGATCTTCATGGACACGCCCCTGGAGACGTGTGAAGAGCGCGACGTCAAGGGCCTCTACAAGAAGGCCCGCGCCGGCGAGATCAAGCAGTTCACCGGCATCGACGACCCGTACGAGGAGCCGGAGAACCCGGAGATTCGCTTGGTCACGTCGGGCAAGACGCCTGAGGAATCGGCCCGGAAGATCCTCGATTACCTCGAGGGCGAAGGCCTGATCCCGAAGGCCTAGGCCGTCGCCGGGCGCCCGGGCCCCGGCACCCGTCTCACCGTGACCCTGGAGGCGCCGCCTC
>CAYNLG010000026.1:0-42509 GCA_964397995.1 uncultured Anaerolineales bacterium | reverse complement strand
ACGATTCCACCTTATCTCAGGCGGGATGCTGTCCAGCGCATGGGGACAAGTTGAGTCGAAGGCGTGCTGGATGCGGGCGAGGGCGTCGGGGGCGCCGTAGACGGGGACGGGCCGGCCGCTGAGTTCGGCGAAGCGGCGGAGTTCGTCGAAGCCCATGACGTGGTCGGCGTGGGCGTGGGTGAAGGCGACGGCGTCGACGCGGTCGAGGCCGGCGGCGACGGCCTGGAGCCGGAGCTCGGGGGTGGTGTCGATGAGGAGGGTGAAGCCAGCGAGGTCAATGGCGGCGCTGGTGCGGAGGCGGCGGTTGCGCGGGTCGGCGGAGGTGCAGACGGGGCAGTGGCAGCCGATCATGGGGACGCCGTGGCTGGTGCCGCTGCCGAGGACGGTCAGTTTCATCCGGGCCCTTTCCGCATGGGACCCTAGACGTACGGCGGGCCGGCGGCCGCGTCAAGCGGGTATCGGCCGGGGCCACCGCCGCTTCTCGGGAAACCGCGCGGTGCGCCCTGTGCCGGGCGCCAGAGAGGCAACTTCGCCGCAAACGGGCAGGCCGAAGAAGGCACGGTGCCGCGACGGCTCCGAGGCGCGCCCCATCCTAAATCCGGCAAAGGTCGCGGACCTGCTTGCTGAATGAGCGCGGCATGGCCCCCTCAAGGAGGTCGCAGAGCTTGCGCATGAAGGACGGGGTCAGGAACTCGACGCCGACGATGTGGCCTTTGGCATCCATGTCGATGAGGGCATCCGGATCGTCCGGGGAATCGACGGGCACGGTGCGGCTGATCGGCTCCTCGCTCATCCGGACGTAAAAGGTGACCGGTCGCCGGTCTCGCGGGTCGACAGAGAACTCGCCGGTTGCCATCAGGTGCCTCCTTGCTCCCGCCCCGCCGTGACGACGAAGACAGGCTCTTGGGTGCCCCGCTCCGGCATAGCCACGACGACGGCCACCCTGAGCCCCGAGGGAAGCCGCTTGCGCAACAGCCCGCGTCCCGGCTTGGCTGGTTCGTCACTGTCGGGGGAGTTCACCGTGTCCTCGATGCCCTCGTGAGACAAGCCACGTTGCTGCGCGGGCAACTCGGCGTGTGAGGCAAGGATCAGCTTCCGCTTACCTTGGCCCACAGTAGATTTTACCCCCTATCCGGTTGCAGGCCAAACATCTTGCGGCGCGCGGACTTTATCCGCTGCGCCTCAGGAATCAAGGCATTTCCCATGCGAACGCCCCGCCAGACGCCGTCTCCCGCGGCCGCGCCGGGCCGCGCCTCAGAGGCCCTCGGTGGCGTCCTGGAGGTCGGGGGGGACGTCCTCGGTGTGGCGGCAGCCTGGGTAGCCGGAGCAGCCGAGGAACGGGCCGCGCCGCCCCGAACGGAGCACCAGCGGTTTGCCGCAGTCCGGGCACGGGCGGTCGGTCTGGACGGCCTTGCGGCGTGGGGGCGTGGCGGCGGCGCCGGCCTTGGGCCCGGCCTTGGCGCCGCCCGCCTTCGCGTTGCCGCCCTTCGCGCCGTCGTTGGGCAGAGGCTTGGCGTTGCGGCACTTCGGGAAGGCTGAGCAGGCCAGGAACTTGCCGCGCTTTCCGGACTTGATGACCATGGGGGCGCCGCACTTGTCGCAGACCTCGCCGGTGGGCTCGGGGCGCTGGGGGTTGCCCTGGGCGTCGCAGGGGAGGGTGAAGCGGCACTCGGGGTACTTCGCGCACCCCAGGAACGGTTCGCCGCGCCGGTTCGTCCGCAGGATCATCGTCCCGCCGCACTCGTCGCATTTGTGTTCGGTGGGCGTGGGCTCGGGGCGCTCCTCGCCGCTCAGGTCGCGGGTGTACTTGCAGTCCGGGTATCCGCTGCACCCGAGGAAGGGCCCGCGTTTCGAGAAGCGCTTGACGAGCGGTTTGCCGCACTCGGGGCAGGGCCCCGCGTCCTCGACCGGCGTGTGCTTGGTGGCTTCCATCTTCTCCGACGCCTCCTCCAGGGCCCGGGAAAACGGCTCCCAGAACTCGCGGACGACGCGGAGCCACTCGGTCTTGGCCTCCTCGACGTCGTCGAGTTCGTCTTCCATGCGGCTGGTGAAGCCTGCGTCCATGATGGTGGGGAAATGGGCGACGAGCTGGTCGGTCACCACCTCGCCGAGCTGCGTGACGAAGAAGCAGCGGCTCCCTTCCTTCAGGCTCATCGCCCGGCCGCACGCCGGGCACGTGACGGTCGGCGGGGCCGGCGGGCCGTCGGGCGCCCCGGCGGGCGCCTCCGGGACGATCTCCGGCCACAGGGGCTTGCCGGCCAGGTCGCCCGGGACGGTGTACTGGCAGTCCGGGTGGCCGGCGCAGCGGAAGAAGAGGTTCGGCCGCTGCTCGGCGTAGCCGCGGTCCTGGATGGTGGAGACGATGGCGGCATAGGTGCTGGGGCGGCCGATGCCGAGTTCTTCGAGGCGCCGGACGAGCGTCGCCTCGGAGAACCGCGACGGCGGCTGCGAGAAGTGCTGGGTCTCCTGGAGGCCCTTGAGGTCGAGGGCGGCGCCGGGCTCGAGCGGCGGGAGCTGCTGGTCGTCCTTCTTCAGGCGCACCCCCGCGACCTTCGTGTACCCGTCGAAGACCAGCACCCGGCCGCGCGCTTTGAAGAGGCCCGTCAGCGTCTCGGCTCGGGCCTCGATCTCGGCGTCGGTGACGTCCCACTGGGCGGGGGCCATCTGGCTGGCCATGAACCGCTTCCAGATCAGCTCGTAGAGGCGGAACTCGTCGCGCTTGAGCAGGCCCTTGACGGACTCCGGCGTCCGCGCGACGTCGGTGGGGCGGATCGCCTCGTGCGCCTCCTGGGCCCGGCCGCGCGACTTGTAGACCGGCGGCGCCTCGGGCAGGTAGTCCGGGCCGAAGCGGTCGCCGAGGAAGTCGCGGGCGGCCTGCTGGGCCGAGGGGGCGACGTGGTGCGAGTCGGTCCGCATGTAGGTGATCAGGGCGACGGCGCCCTGTGGCCCGAGGTCCACGCCCTGGTACAGCCGCTGGGCGACGCTCATCGTCCGCTTGGCGCTGAAGCGGAGGGCGTTGCTGGCGGCCCGCTGGAGGTGGCTGGTGATGAAGGGCGGCGGGGGCGTGTCGTGGGTCCGCTTCCGCGCGACGTCGCGGACGGTGTAGGCGGCGCCGCGAAGGGCCCGGCCGACCCCCAGGGCCGCCTCGCGCCCGTCCGGGGCGAACTTCGCCTCGTCCACCCGGTCCAGCTGGGCCTTGAAGGCTTCCGCCTCGCCGGCGCAGGCGAGGTCGGCGGCAATGCGCCAGGACTCCTCCGGGCGGAAGGCGGCAATCTCGCGTTTCCGCTCCACCAGCAGCCGCACGGCCACACTCTGGACCCGCCCGGCCGAGAGGCCCTTGGCGATCTTCTTCCAGAGCAGCGGGCTGAGCTTGTAGCCGACGAGCCGGTCGAGGATGCGCCGGGCCTCCTGGGCGGAGACCTTGTTCATGTCGATGTGGCCGGGGTGGCCGAAGGCGGCCTGGATGGCGCCCTTGGTGATCTCGTTGAAGACGACGCGGTTGACCGACGCCGGGTCCAGCCCGAGGGCCTGGCACAGGTGCCACGCGATGGCCTCCCCCTCGCGGTCGAGGTCGGTGGCCATGTAGACGGCGTCGGCGCCCTTGACGGCCTTCTTCAGGGCGTCCACGACCTTGCCCTTGCCGCGCAGCGTCTGGTAGGTGGGCTCGAAGTCGTGGTCCAGGTCGACGCCGAGCTTCTTGGGCGGCAGGTCGCGGACGTGGCCCATGGAGGCCGCCACGCGGTAATCCTTGCCCAGGTAACGCTCGATGGTCTTGGCCTTGGCGGGGCTCTCGACGATGACGACGTTCTTCGGCAAAAGGCGTCTCCCTGCTGGCGGCGCGGCCGGGCGGCGCCGGTGGGCGGCCCGTCGCGGCGGGTGGTTCCTTCGGGTGATACGCCCGGGCGGCGCCGGCGTCCGGGCACCACGCTTATCGGCATATCACAGCCCGGGCCGTTAGCGGCAGCCCGCGCCGTCGGCCCGAGGCTATACCGGCCGGGGCGGGGGCGTGTCAAGGTGCAGGTGAGAATCGGCGAAGGGGGCGGGGCGCCGTGCGGCGGCTCAGGACGCCGCGGCGCCGGCCATCTCGCGGAGCGCGTCGCGGAACGCCCGGAAACTCGGCGACGAGCTGGCGTCGGGGTCCCAGTGCCGGGCGATGGCGCGGGCGGCTTCGATCTTCCGCAGGCCGCCGCCGAAGTAGCCCGCACGCCGCATCTCCCGCTCGAAGGCCTCCCGCGTGCCGCCCGGTATGGCGTCCGGGGGGCGGTAGTTGGGTGCCGGGGGGAGGGTGTTGAGGTGCGGGTGTGAACGGGGCCGAGCCGTTCGCGCGCCGTAGGGGCACGTTGCACGTGCCCCATGTCTTGCCCCGGCGCGCGGCCGCGTGCTACCGTATCACCGGTCCCAGCAAGGAGCCGCCATGACCTTCGAAGAGCTCGTCGTCCGGAACCGGTCCTACCGCCGCTTCGACCCCGCCCAACCCGTCAGCCGCGAGGCCCTGGAGCAGTTCGTGGACCTGGCGCGGAAGACGCCGAGCGCGGCCAACCTGCAGCCGCTCAAGTACCTGGTGGTCGCGGGGCAGGGGCCGTGCGGGGAACTGTTGCCGCACCTGCGGTGGGCGGGGGCCCTGAAGGACTGGGACGGACCGGCCGAGGGCGAGCGGCCCACCGGCTACGTCGTCCTCCTCCTCGACACCGACATCGCCAAGGGGGCCGGGTGCGACCACGGCATCGCGGCCCAGACGATGTGCCTGGCGGCCGTCGAAGGGGGCTTGGGCGGGTGCATGCTCGGGGCCATCGACCGCCCGGCCATCCGCGAGGCGTTCGCCATCCCCGACCGGTACGAGATCCTGCTCGTCGTGGCCTTCGGCGTGCCGGCCGAGACGTGCGTCCTGGAGGCGATCGACCCGGGTGGCGACGTGACCTACTACCGCGACGCGTCGGGCACGCACCATGTGCCGAAGCGGCCCCTGAGCGAGGTGCTTGTGACGTTCGGGTAAGCGGACCACACCCCGGTCGTGGCGCGCGCCCTACTCCCTGAGCGTCGCCACGGTCACCCCGTGGCCGCCTTCGCCCTTGCGGCCGAAGCGGAACTCGGTCACGAGCGGCAGGTCGGCCAGGAACTCGTGGACCATCCGCTGCAGGGCGCCCGTGCCGAAGCCGTGGATGATGCGGACCTGCCCCAGGCCGGCCAGCGTCGCCTCGTGCAGGTAGGTCTCCAGGTTCCGCCGCGCCTCGTCCGCCCGTTGGCCGCGCAAGTCCAGTTCCACCCCGACGGCGTGGGCCGGGCCGCGCACGACGGTGCGGCCCTGGCGCGGTTCGGGGGCGGGGCCGACGGCCGGGTCGGGCTCCATCAGGCCCTTGACGTCGGTCTCGATCGGCAAGCCTCCCGCCTCGACCGTCGCTTTGCCGCGCTCCACCCGCACAATCGTCCCGTGCCGCTGCATCGACTCCACCCAGACGCGCATGCCGGGTTCCAGGGCGTCGGGGTCGAGGGGGGCGCGCGGCCGGGGGGCGAGTTCCTTAGTCTTCTCCTTGAGGGTCTCGCGGCGTTGCTCGACGCGGCGGCGGATGGCGCGGGCCTCTTCGGCGTCGGCGCCGGCCTCGCGGGCGCGGCGGATGGCCTGCTCCAGTTCGCGTCGGGTGTTCTCGACCAGGCCCTTGGCCTCGCGGGCGGCCTGGCGGAGGGCTTCTTTCCGCTCGCGCTTCAGGTCGTCCAGCTGCTCCTGGAGGGTCGTGCGGGCGGCCTCGGCCTCGCGGCGTTGGCGGCGGGCGGTGGCGGCGTCGGCCTCGGCCTTCCGCTGGGCCGCCGTCAACCGTTCCAGCAGGCCTTCCATGGCGATGGCGTCCGAATCCACCAGCGCCGAGGCCGCGCTCAGCACGTCGTCCGGCAGCCCGAACCGCCGCGCGATTGCCAGGGCGTGGCTCGCCCCCGGGCGGCCAAGGTGGAGCCGGTACGCTGGCTGGAGCGTCTCCGGGTCGAACTCGACGGCGGCGTTCTCCATGCCGTCCTGCTCGTGGACGAAGCCCTTGACCTGCCCCAGGTGCGTCGTGACGACGGTCAGGGCCCCGCGGCGGTGGAGGGCGGCCACGACGGCGCACGCCAGGGCCGAGCCCTCGACCGGGTCGGTGCCCGCGCCGAGTTCGTCGAGCAGGACGAGCGTCCGGGCGTCGGCCTCGCCGAGGATGCCGCGGATGTGGCGGATGTGGCCGGAAAAGGTCGAGAGGTTCGCCTCGATGGACTGCTCGTCGCCGATGTCGACGAGGACCCGCGCGAGCA
Organism: uncultured Anaerolineales bacterium; assembly: GCA_964397995.1. Lineage (GTDB taxonomy): Bacteria > Planctomycetota > Phycisphaerae > FEN-1346 > FEN-1346 > CAYNLG01. The sequence goes on along the minus strand of CAYNLG010000026.1, from coordinate 36,236 downwards.
GCGGCACGCGCGAGCCTTCCGCGGCCGGGACGAGCAGCCCCGCGTGGGCCATCAGGGTCACCAGGCCAATCGTCTTCAGGGCGACCGTCTTGCCGCCCGCGTTCGCCCCGGTGATGGCGACGGTCCGGACGCCGTCGCCGAGGCGGAAATCGAGCGGCACGACCTCCTCCCCGGCCGCTTCCAGGCTCCGCTCCAGTACCGGGTGCCGCGCCGCCACGAGTACCAGCGGCCCCCCCTCGGCCACCGCCACCGGCCGCATGTGGTGCTGTCGGGCATACACGGCGGCGGCGCGGAGCAGGTCGAACCGGGTGAGGACCTCGGTGTTGCGCTCCAGACCGTGGCGCCTCTGGCGGACCTTGGCCGTCAGGCCGCGCAGGATCCGCTGGACCTCCTGCTCCTCTTCGGCGGCCAGGCTGCGGAGGTCGTTGCCGAGGGGGACGACCGCCTGGGGCTCGATGAAGACGGTCGCCCCGGAGTCGGACCGGTCGTGGATGATGCCGGGCACCTGGCCGGCCTGGACGGAGGCGACGGGGATGACGTTGCGGCCGCTGCGGTGGGTGACGTAGTCGCCCGTGAGGTAGGGCTGCAGCTCGGTCCGCTGGACCATGGCGTCGAGGCGGCGCCGGATGTCGGCGTCGAGGCGGCGCAGCTCGCGGCGAATTCGCTTGAGCTCCGCCGAGGCGCTATCGGAGACGCTCCCGTCCGGCTCGAAGACCGTCTCGATGGCCTCGCGCAGCTCCGGGTTCGGCACCAAGTCAAACGCAAGTTTCCAGAGCGAGGGCGCGGCCTCGTGATCGCGGCGAAGGGCGGCCTGGAACGTCTCGGCGTTCCGCAGGATGATGGCCACGGTCTGGAGCTCGCCGGGGGTGAGGGCGGCGTCCTCGATGGCGGCCCGCTCGAGCAGGCCCGCCGGATCCTCGAACCGCTCGACGGGGAAGTGGCGGCCCTTCTCCATCAGGGCCGCGCTCTCGGCCACCCGCGCCGACCGCGTCCGGATCGCCCCGAGGTCCGGCGACGGGCGCAACGCCCGGGCGGCGGCGGCGCCGAGGGGGGTCTGGCACTCGGTGGCGATCCGCTCCAGGACCTTTCCGAATTCGAGCCGCTCCAGCGTGTGGTCGTCCATGGCTTCCGTACTCATCGGCAACGGCGGGGCGTCGCTCCGGCTTCTCCGCCCCGGGCCGCCCATCATAGCCGCCCGGACGCCGCTTGCACAGGGGGCGGCGGGGGGAGGCCAGACGATTCCGCCGACGGACGAGACCGACCGGGCGCCGAGTGACGCCGACCTGCTGGCCGGGCTCCGCGCCCGCGGTGAACGAAACCTGAACCGACGTCCTTACGCACGGCAGGAGCCTCACGATGCGGCATCGAATCCACGTGGCGGCGTTGGGCCTGGCGGCGGTCCTGGCGCTGGCGGCGCCGACCCGGGCGGCCCACGACGCGGCCCACGACGTGGCCGCGCCGGCGGAGCCCCCGGCGCCGGCGAAGGAGGAGGTCGTCCAGCGGTGGCGGGCGTACGTCGCGGGCCTCAAGGCAACTCCCCTCTACGAGGTGGCCGAGGCGATGCGGCCGGAGGCGGTCGAGCCGATCGTCAAGGCCGCGGCCGAGGACCTGGGCGTGACCTGCGAGATCAGGACGCGCAGCCTCGTGGACTTCGTCGCGCGCCTGCCGGGGTGGTTCTCGGTGAGGATCGGCGACGACCCGGACCGCGACTGGGCCGAACTCAGGGTGGATAACGAGGGCCTGGCCGACTATCCGCGCCTTGAGATGCGGGAGCAAGACGTCATGCGGTGGCGCCAGGAGACCGCCTTCCCGGTGCCGCCGCCGCTGCTCCGGGAACTGGCCGTGCCGGTGGTCACGAAGGTCGTGCTGGTCCACCCCGCCAACCGGCCGCTCGACCGGTTCGCGGTGGAGGAGCAGACGCTGGTCGAGGTGCTCCGGACCTTGGCGGAGACGGGGCGGATGGACTACTCGATCCGGGCGGACCTGGGCAACCAGGTCCTCGTGACGATGATGGCGCGGCGGCGGTCGCCACTCGCGCTGCTGCGCCTCGCGGCGGCCACGACCGACTGGCAGCTCATCCCGGAGTCCGTCGTCGACGTCGAAGTCGGTTTCGAGCAGGTGGCGACTCGGTACCGCAAGGCAGACCTCCTGACCCTGGCGCACCCGGACGCGCCGCGGATCGAGACGCCGACCGACGCGCTCAAACAGCTCCTGGCGACCGAGGGCGCCCGCCTCAAGGGCCACGAGAACGTCGTCCGGCTCGTCCACCCGGACGGGGCGGGCGCCAGGCCGTAGGCGCGGCCGCACCCCGCATGGTAGGGTGGCGCTGGCCGGCGCCGAGGGTCGGCCCGGAAGGAGGCGCCCCCCGTGCGACGCACCCGCGCGACCATCCCGCTCGTCCTCCTCATCTTCGCCGCGGCCATCGGCTGTGCGGGGCCGCTCGTCCGCCAGGCCCGCAGCCACGCGGCCGCGCCGCCCGAGGTCCAGCGGTTCACCCTTGTGCACCTGAACGACTCGCACGGGCTGACGCGGCCGTACAAGACGGCGGGCGGCGAGGTCGGCGGGTACGGGCGCGTCGCGACGGTCCTTGCCCGGGTGCGCGCCGAAGTCGGCCGGGAGCGGGTCCTTTTCCTCCACGCCGGCGACGTCCTCAGCCGCGGCGACGCCCTCACACGCGGGACGCTGGGCCTGGCCAACGTGGCCATCCTGAACCGTCTCGGCCTCGACCTCTGGACGCCCGGCAACGGCGAGTTCTACGACGGCGTGCCCGTCCTGCGGGCCTGCATCGCGGCGTCGAAGGCGGACGTGCTGGCGGCCAACGTGCTCCTCAAGGAAGAGGGCCGCCCGATGGCCGCGCCCTTCGTCGTCCGGCGCGTCGGCCCGGTCCGCGTCGCCTTCCTGGGCCTGTGCTTTGTGCGGACGAAGCTCCCGTCGGCCCGGCCGCTGAACGTGCTCGACCCCATCGAGACCGCCCGGACCTGGGTGCCGCGCCTCCGCGAGCAGGCCGACGTCGTGGTGGCCATGACGCACCTCGGCCTCGGCAAGGACGAGGCCCTGGTGCGGGCCGTGCCGGGGCTGGACCTGGTGGTGGGCGGGCACAGCCACACGCGGCTGGAGGCCGGGCGGCTTGTCACCGACCCTGACGGGCGCGAGGTCCTCATCGTTCAGGCCCACGAGTACCTCAAGTGCCTCGGCCGCGTCGATTGCGCGTGTGTGCCGGTCGGGGCGGGGGGGTGGCGGCTGGCGTCGGCCGAGGCGCGGCTGATCGACCTGGCTGAGGCGGTTCCGGAGGCGCCGGCCACGGCGGCCTTCGTCGAGGCCCTCTGGGCCGAGCACGTCGCCGCGCCCGAGCCGAAGCCGAAGGCGGACGCGGCGCCCGCGGGGGCGGCCCCGTGACCGACCGCGATGCCGCCATCGCCGCCGCCGACCGCGACCTCCTGGCCGCCTGCACGGTCGAGACCTACCGGGCGAGCGGGCCGGGCGGCCAGCACCGGAACCGGACGGACTCGGCCGTGCGCCTGACGCACGAGCCGACCGGCGTGACCGTCACGGCGACGGAGCGGCGGTCGCAGCACGAGAACCGGCGGGTGGCGGTGTGGCGGATGCGCCAGGCCCTGGCCCTGGAGGTCCGCGAGCCGGCCGACCCGGCGGCCCCGCCCGCGGGGGCGCTCGCGGAGGCGATACGCGGCGGGCGGTGGCCGAAGCTGAACCTGAAGCGGCCGGATGACCTCGCGGCGCTGGCGGCCGTGCTGGACCGGCTGGAGGCGGCCAAGGGGCGCGCGAGCGACGCCGCCAAGGGCCTCGGCGTCTCGACGGCGTCCCTGGTCAAGTGCCTCCAGGGCGACCCGGACGTCTGGACCGCCGCCAACCGCCTGCGCCGGCGCCACGGCCAAAAACCGCTCCGCTAAGGTTTCGGGGACAGGATACTTAACTCTGCCGGGGACCCACGGTGGCCTGCGGCCCTGAGGAGTTTAGTATCCTGATTCTATAGCCGCCTTGCCGGGTGTGGAGGCTGACGCTCCTTGCCTTGGGGATTACGATGGGCTTGCCGTTGAACCCCCGAACGCCCCAGGGGCAAGGAGTACGCAATGCACTATATCGGCGTTGATCTGCACAAGGAGGCGTTGGGAATTAAGTATCCTGTCCCCGAAACTGTTTCACGGCCTCGCGGATGGCGACGCAGGTCTCCAGGAGGGCGTCCACATCCGAGAGGACGAGCGAGTTCGGCCCGTCGCAGAGGGCCTGGTCCGGGTCCGGGTGGCACTCCAGGAACAGGCCGTCGGCCCCGCTCGCGACGGCGGCCCGGGCCAGGACCTTGGCCTGCTCGCGGTTGCCGCCCGTCGCGCAGCCCAGGCCGCCCGGCTGCTGGGCGGCGTGGGTGGCGTCGAAGACGACCGGGTGCCCGTGGGCGGCCAGCTCCGCTAGGCCCGCCATGTCCACCACCAGCCGGTTGTATCCGAACGTCGTGCCGCGCTCCGTCAGGAGCAGCTGCTTCGCCCCGGCCTCGGTCGCCTTGGCGACGACGTTGGCCATGTCCCAGGGGGCGAGGAACTGGCCCTTCTTGATGTTGACGGCCTTGGCGGCGCCGGCGGCGGCGGCCACGAGGTCGGTCTGGCGGCAAAGGAACGCGGGAATCTGGACACAGTCGACCCGCGGACCGACGGCGGTGGCCTCCTGGAGCGTGTGCACGTCGGTCAGAACGGGCACGCCGACCTCCGCCCGGACCCGCTCCAGCACCGCCAGGCCCTGGTCCATGCCGGGGCCGCGGAAGCTCGCGCCACTCGTGCGGTTGGCCTTGTCGTAGCTGGCCTTGAAGACGTAGGGGATGCCGAGGCGGTCGGCGGCGGCCTTGACGTGTTCGGCGACACGGAGGCAGAGGTCGGCCGACTCGATGACGCAGGGCCCGGCGATGAGGAAGAGGCGGTCCTCGCCCAGGGCGAGGGGCCCGACGGCGGCGGTACGCATGGCAAGTCCTCCCTAGCGCGGGGGGCGCAGCGGCACGAGCACCCGGACGGCGCCCGGCCGCACGGTACACTCCAGTGGCGTCTCGGCCACGGCGTCGCCGTCGATCTGGACCGGCACCGGGCCCTCCTCGCACGTGACCTTGATCTCCCGGCCGCGCGCGAACGCCGTCCCCGGGTGGCCGAGGTGGCGGCGGGCGCGGACGCGGGCGAACTGGGCGGCCATCTGCCACCGGGTCCGCCCGTGGAAGGCGACCACGTCCAGCCGGCCGTCGGTCGGCACGGCCTCCGGCGTGACGCGGAGGCGGTCGCAGTACTGCGGCAGGTTGCCGAAGAAGACGAAGCCGGCGGCCTCGGCCAGGACGCGGCCGTCGACCGTGACGCGCAGGGGCGGCCACGGGTAATGGACCCACTGCCGGACGATGACGGCGTAGTAGGCCCACCGCAGGATCGGCCCCTTGCGGGTTTCGTGAACAGCGCGGGTGACGGCGGCGTCAAATCCGACGCCGGCGAAGAGCAGGAAGGGGTGGCCGGCCAGGACGCCGGCGTCGAAGGCCACGGCCCGGCGGCTCTGGATGAGGGCCAGGGTGGCCTTCATCGTCCGGTCCACGCCCAGGGTCTTGGCCAGGACGTTCTCGGTCCCGAAGGGCAGGGCCGCCAGGGGCACCGGCCGGCCGAGGAGGCCGGCGGCCACCTCGCGGTGGGTGCCGTCGCCGCCGATGCTGACGACGCAGTGGGCGTCGTCGGGGACCTCGGCGGCCAGGTCGGTGCTGCGGCCGGGGGCGTCGGCGGTGGCGACGTCGACGTCGAAGGCCCGCAGCTCCAGGTGCCGCACCAGGCGGTCGAGAAAATGGCGGCCCTGGCCGCGGCCCGAGATGGGGTTCAGGATAATGCGAATCTGCCGGGATGGTGCCAACGACGCGTCCTCCGCAGGCTTCGCGTGCCGTCGGGATTATAGGTGGGCCGCGGGGGCGCGTCACCCGAAAAGCGACATCCGCGGGGCCTCGCGGCGGCGCGGGCATTCCCGCATAACCGGTTTCCACGGCGGGGGGCCTTGCGGTATGATGGGGCAGCGGTGTCCGGAAAGGAGACGAGCAATGCTCGCGCGCACGTGGCAGTGGTTGGCAGTGGTGGCAGTCGTGGCGGCCGTGGCGGGGCCCGCGTCGGCCCAGGTCCGCATCGAGCGGGGCGACGATGGCACCCTCCGCATCGAGACCGTCCAGGGCGACGGGGCGTACCTGGGCGTCCGCATCGAGGACCTGCCGGCCGACATGGCCGAGGAGGCCGGCGTCCGCGAAGGCGCCCTGGTCACCGAGGTGACCGACGGCAGCCCGGCGCTGAAGGCGGGCCTGAGGACCGGCGACGTGATCATCGCCCTGGACGACCAGCGCGTCGAGAGCGCCAAGGGCCTGGTCGAGGCCGTCCAGGCGCACGAGCCGGGCGACCGCGTCCGCGTCACGTACCGGCGGGAGGGCACGCGGCGAACGGTCATGGTGGAGCTGGGCCGGCACCTGCTGACGCCGCCCTGGCCGCCCGAGGCGCCCCTGCACAGGCGGGACGCGCTGCGCCGGGAACGCCGTGATGCCGAGCGCGACGAGCCCGAGCCCGAGGAAGCGGCCGGTGGTGGGGCGTACCTTGGGGCGATCGTCGCCGAACTGGAGCCGGCCATGAAGGAGATCGCCGGCACCGACGCGGGCGTGCTCCTCAGCACCGTCATGAACGGCAGCCCGGCCGACGAAGCGGGCCTGATGGCCGGCGACGTCGTCACGGAGATCGACGGCAAGGCCGTGACCGGCCCGGAGCAGCTGATCGAGGTCATCCGGGGCCACGCGCCGGGCGACCGCGTCCGCGTCACGTACTACCGGCTGGGCAACAAGGGCGCCGCCCGGGTGCGCCTGGGCGACCGCGGCGCGGTCGATCGCCCGGAGACGCCGGAGGAGGGCGGGCCGTTCGGGCCGCAGCTCGACTCGGTGCCCTGGCTGAAGGACTACCTGGAGGAGATGCAGCCGCAACTCCGCGAGTGGATGGAGCAGCTCCGGAAGCACCAGCGGACCCCGGAGGGCGAGGCGCCCTTCGTCGCGCCGCCCGAGCGGCCGCGCGTGCCGGCGCCGAAGGGCGGCCAGCCGTCCTACGAGCTGAGCAAGGACATCGGACGGATCCTGGAGCGGCTGGAGCGGATGGAGCGGCGGCTGGACGAGATCGAAGAGCGGTTGGACGCCCTCGAGCAGTAGGCGCCCGGCCGGGGACCCCGTGGCGGGAGAGGCACTGTGAGACCGATGGTGTGGGTGGTGGCGGTGGGCGCGGCCCTGGTGGCCGGGTGGTCGTGCGCGGCAGGGGTGTTCGGGGCGGAGGACGAGGTGGCCCCGACCGTGACGCCGCCCCCGGCCGTGCCGGACATCGAGATTCCGGCCATCCCGCCGGTCGGCAAGGACCCGTTCCAGCCGGGCGAGGCCCCGAAGCGGGTGGACCCGGGGCCGGGCCTGGTCCATGAGGGCAAGCGCATCTTCGAGCGCGAGGGGCGTTTCGACACGGGGGAGGACGGCGCGGCCCTGTTCGTCTTCGCCTCCGGGAACGAGCCGATGCGGCTGCTGGAGAACGCGCTGCGGCAACACATGGAGGACGCGTCGCAGCAGGGGATGGTGGCGCTGTCGTGGCGGGTCTCCGGGCTCGTGACCGTCTATCGCGGCAAGAACTACCTGTTGCTGACGAAGGCGATCCGCGTGATGCCCGAGGAGGAGAACCTGTAGGCACAGGCGTGTCGCGCCGGTTGCCAGAGGAGGACCCCGCCCGCGATGCACTGGTTGGCCCCGTGGTCCCTGGTCGGGCTGGTCCTGGTGCCGGCGGCGCTGGTCTGGGGCCTCCTGTGGCCGCGCGGACGCCGGACGGTCGTCGCGACGCTCCTTCCGTGGAAGCGGGCGCTGGGGGGCGGGGTGTCGGGGCGGCCGGCGCCGCGATTGCGATTGAAGACCCCCCTCTTGTGGCTCGATGCCGCCCTCCTGGCGCTCCTGGTGCTGGCGTGTGCACGGCCGGCGGTGGAGCGGCCCGCGCCGGGCGACCCCGTGGCCACGGTCGTCGTGGACCGGACGGCCAGCCTGCTGGTTGAGGCCGACGGCACGTCCCGCGCCGAGGCCGTGGCCGAGGCGATGGCGCGCCTGGCCGAGGCGGCCGGCATGCGCGGCCTGGCGGACGCCCCCGTGCGGGTCCTGGCGGTGCCCCCGTGGCCGCGGGGCGCGGCCCCGGCGCGCCTGGCGGAGGTGACGGCGGCGCTGTGCGAGGCCGGGCCGGTCCTGGCCGACGGCGATGCCTTGGCCACGGCCGTCTCCGAGGCCGCGCGCGAGCCGGCACGCCCGGTCCTCCTCCTGACGGACGTGCGCCCCGTCGGGGTCACGGCCGACCGCCTGCCGCCGAACGTGCGCCTCGTGGCGCCCGGTGCGGACACGCCGGCCGGGACGGGCCTCACGCGGGTTTCCACGCGCATCGAGGGGCCGCGCTGGTGGCTGCTCGTCGCGGCGCGGGCGGCCAAGGACGCCCCGGGGCCGCTCCGCCTCAAGGTCCGCACCGGCGGCGCCCGCGTCACGAGCGTGCCACGCTTCGTCGAGCCCGGGGCGACCATCGAACGCGTCCTTGCGCCCGGCGGCGCGGTGCCGGACCGGATCGAGGTCCACCTGGAGGGCGGCCGGGACGGGTTCGCGGCGGACGAGGCGGCGTACCTGGTGCGGCGGGGGGCGGAGGCGGTCCGGGTCGCCCTCGTGGGCGAGGTCGGGCCGGCGGTGCGGCGGGCGCTCGCCGCCACCGGCCGCGCGGCCGCCGTTGACGTGCTGGCCGACGAGCCCGTGCCGGCGGGGGCGGCAGATGTGGTCATTGCCGGCGGGGTGCGGCTGCCGCCCGGCTGGGCCGGCCCGGCCGTGCTGATCCGGCCGCCGGCGGGCGCGGCCGCCATGGCCCCGGCGGACGGTGCGGCGGAGGCGGCGTGGCGGGTGGCGGCGGAGCACCCGCTCGCCGAGGCCCTATACCTGGACGGCCCCGCGCTCGGCGAGGTCCCGCGGTTCACCCTCGCGCCGGAGGGCCGCCTGCTCGTGGGCACCCCCGAGGCGCCGCTCGTGGCGACGTGGGAGGCGGCGGGGGTGCGGCGGATGGGGATCGCGTTCGACCCGGCGGCGGGCGGCTGGCCCCGCCTCGAGAGCTTCCCCGTCTTCTGGGCCCGGGCGATCGACTGGCTCGCCCCGGCCTCGGCGGCCGCGCCCGTGCACGTGACGCGGCGGCCGGGCGAGGGCGGCGCGCCCGAGGCGCCGGGGTTCCACGTGCGCAATGGCGAGACGTGGGCGGTCAGCTTCATCGGCTCGGACGAGCCGCTTCAGGTTGGCGACGCGGCCACGGGCGAGGGCGCGGTCGAGGCGCTGGTGGCCGCCGCCGAGGCCCTCGAGCGGGACCGGATGCTCGAGCTCTGGCCGGCCCTGGCGCTCGCGGCTCTGGTGGTGCTGGCGGTCCGGGCGTGGGTGGCGCGATGAGCGGCGCCGGCGCGGCCGGGCTACCGCCGGGCGGCGTGTACCTGCTCCTCGTCCGGCTGGAGGCCCCGCGGACGGTGCGGGCGGGGCGGCTGGGGCGCATCCGGCTGGAGGCGGGCCGGTACGCCTACGCCGGCAGCGCGCAGCGGGCGCTGGCGGCGCGGCTTGCGCGGCACGGGCGGCGGCGGAAGCGGCGGCACTGGCATGTCGACGGGCTGACGGCGGCCGGCACGGTCGAGGGCGCCTGGGTCTGGCCGCTGGCGAAGAACGCCGAGTGCCGTCTCGCCGGCGAACTGGTTGCCGCGGGCCTCGCGGCGCGGGCCGTGCCGGGGTTCGGGGCGTCGGACTGCCGGTGCGGCGGGCACCTGGTGCGGACGGGGACGGGGGTGTCGCCGGCGGCGCTGGAGCGGGGGCTGGCGGCGACCCTCGGCCGGGGCCTCTGGTGGGAAAAGCGTTGACACCGCCTTAGGGTCCACCTAGCATTCCGTGAGCCGTCCGGGGCGGGGGGCCCCGGCGGGACCGACCTGCTCGGATGGGGCGCCATGGCCGACGACCGGATCGTCGAGATTGCGGACCACGACGGCATCACGCTGGTGCGGATTCGCACGGCGGCCCTGCTGAACGAGGAGCAGGTGACGGCCTTCGGCGACGCGCTGGACCGGCTGGCCGACACGCCGGGCCGGCGGATCGTCCTCAGTTTCCTCGGCGTCGAGCACCTGACGAGCCAGGCCCTGGGCAAGCTGATCCAGGCCCACAAGCGGCTGGGCGAGTCCGGGGGCGAGATGCGGCTGGCGGACATCGACCCGCGGATCTACGAGGTCTTCGCCATCACGCGGCTCGACAAGCTGTTCAAGGTGTACGAGCGCGAGGACGACGCGCTCGCCAGTTACGTTCCCACGGGAGGTTCGGAGACGTAGGGTGCCGCATCGCACGTCCGAAAGCTGCTCGCCGAGCCCGTGGGTGGAGCACGTCCTGCCGACGAAGCTGGACGTGATCCGGTCGACCGAGCGCGAACTGCTCGGGTGCCTGGTCGAGCACGACTACACCGAGGACGAGCGGTTTGCCGTGCGGCTGGCGTTCGAAGAGGCGATCATCAACGCCATGAAGCATGGCAACAAGATGAACCCGACGCTTTCGGTGCGGCTGCGGTACCAGTGCGGGCCGGAGGCGGTCCGCATCGGCATCGCCGACGAGGGCGAGGGCTTCGACCCGACCGGGGTGCCCGACCCGACGGCCGACGAGAACCTGCAGCGGCCGTGCGGGCGCGGCGTGATGCTGATCCGGTCGTACATGGACGAGGTCCGCTACTCGCGCGAGGACCGCGAGCTGATGATGGTGAAGTATCGCCGGCCGTAGAGGGGCGACGGACGGGCACGGAGGGGGAGAGGCCGCCGTGGACATCCAACTCCAGCAGGACGGGTCGCACCAGGTCATCGAACTGCACGGGTCGGCCGACGTGGGGGCCTCGGCCGCACTCCGCGAAGCCCTCCTCAGCGCCATCGAGCGGGGCGACGTCCACGTCATCTGCGACCTCGGCGACACCGATTTCATCTGCTCCGACGCGCTCGGGGTGCTGATTACGGCGTACCTGAAGGCGCGCGGGCGCGGCGGATACGTGCGGCTGGCCCACCCCCAGCCGCGCCTCCAGGAGATACTGAAGCAGACGCGCCTGGATCACCTCTTCGACGTGTACGCGAGCGTGGACTGCGCGAAGCGGGCGTGACGCCGCCCCGTGCCGCGCCCCGACGCCGCGCTGCTCAAATCCACTTTTTGCGCCGGAAGTAGACGAGCATGCCGCCGGCGACGGCGGCCATCACGCCGAGCGCGGCCGGGTAGCCCCAGGGGGCGCGGAGCTCCGGCATCCACTCGAAGTTCATCCCGTAGATGCCCGCGACGAAGGTGATCGGGATGAAGATGGTGGCGATGATCGTCAGGACCTTCATGACCTCGTTCATGCGGTTGGAGAGGACCGAGAGGTAGGTGTCGCGGGCGGCGTTGACGAGGTCGCGCTGGGCGTCGACGGCCTGGGCCATGCGGAAGAGATGTTCATAGGCGGACCGCCAGTAGGCCAAGCCCTCCTGTGTGACGAGGTCGAACTCGCCGCGCATCAGCCGCCCCGCCACGTCGCGCTGGGCCGAGGCGATGCGTGCCAGGTGGACGGCCGATCGCTTGAGCGACAGGATCTCCTGGAGGACGGCGTCGCGGGGGTCGCGGAAGGCGGCCCGCTCGCAGGCCTCGATGCCCTCGTCGATGCGCTGGAGGCTCGGGCCGAAGTTGTCGATGATGCGGTCCACGAGGGTGAAGACGAAGAACTCCGTTGTGCGTGACATGAGCGTCGTCGCCTGGTTCTCGCAGTGTGCGCGGACCTCGGTCAGCGTCCGGATCGGGTCGCGGTGGTGCGTGACGACCAGGTTCTCGCCCCAGTAGATGTCCACCTCCAGGGTCCGGACCAGGTGGTCGCGCTTCCGGAAATCGACCGCGTGAAGGACGAGGAAGAGGTAGTTATCATAGGCGTGGACGAGCGGATGGGCCGTCACCTCTGCGCAGATGTCGATCGTGACGGGATGGAAGTCGAACACGTCCCTCAGGACGGCCCGCTCCTCGTCGGTCGGGGCCTCCAGGTCGACCCAGAGGAGGCCGTGGCCGGCCTCGTGGCGTTTGGCGATGGCGGCCGGGTCGGCCAGGAGCTCGGGCGTCTCGGTGCCCGGCGGCAGGTGATAGGCGTGGATCATCGCGGGACCTCCTCGGGTTCGGGGCGTGCGGCCGCGCGGGCGTACAAGGCGGCGGGCCGGAGTTCGTCGCCGCCGGCGCCGGCGCGCGCCAGGGCGCCGCGGACGGACCAGCAGAGGTGACACGGGCCGGCGTAGCCGGCGGGGTCCGGCGCCCAGCCGCGCGCGCGGGCCGTCTCGGCCAGGCGGCGGGGCCCGCCTTCGGCCAGGGCCGCCGCGAAGGGCCGCTCTGCCGCGTCCCAGGCTGCCAGGGCGGCATCGAGCGGCGTCTCGGCGGTGGCGCGGCCGAGGGCCAGGCCCGCGCACGTCCCGGGGGCGATCCAGCCGTCCGGGTCGACGTGCACGTGATCGGCCTCGGCTGGCGCGGGGCAAGGTGCCGTGGGGATCGCCTCCAGCGGCACCCGCGGAACGAGCCGGGCGAGCGTCTCGGCGGCGCGGCCGGTCATCCGCTCGGGGTACCGCCGCAGGAAGGCCGCGAAGAGCGCCAGGCGGTCGGCCTCGGGCCAGGCGGCCACGTCGCGCGGCGCCTTCAGCCACCGCCACCGGCGGGCCCGCAGGCCGCCCGGGCCGAAGACCTCCCGGGCGATCTGGGCCACGCGCTGCGGCCGGTCCGGCGGGATGAACTCCTGGTGGTACGGGTCGGCGCTCAGGCTGAGTTGGCGGACGCCGGCGCCGGCTAGGGCGCGGAGTCGGTCGCGGCAGAGGACGTTTCCCTCGGCCCAGGCGGCGCCGGTCTCGACATAGCCGAGGCCGCCGGGCGCGGCCCGGGCGACCTGAAGGAGCCGGTCGAAGCGGAGGAACGGTTCGCCGCCCCCCACGTGCACGCCGCCCGCCGGCACCCCCAGCCGCGCGAGCGCCGCCAGGTGGGCCGCCGCGTCGTCGGGTGTCATCCAGCGCCGGCCGTCGGGGCCGGCGGCGACGTAGCAGTGGCGGCAGCGCGCGGGGCAGGCGTCGGTCAGGAGCAGGCCGGCGGCACGTAGCGAAGGCCGTCGCATGCCGCCATTATACGCCCCCACGGGGCCGAATCCATGCTGTGGCCGCGCCAATGGCGGGCAAGGCTTGACGCATGGCCACCCCCGGTTAGAATCGGATTCGGCCCGGCCGCCGCCGGTTTCGCGGCAACGGGGCTCCATGTCGGCCGTACCAACCGGTGGATGGAGGGCGAGACGATGGCAGACCGCGAGTCGGTCCAAGTCCAGTGCGGGGCGTGCGGCCAAGGGTTCCAGATTCTGCGGGCCCACTTCGGGCAGGCGGTGGCGTGTCCGCACTGCGGCCAGCGGGTTCGGTTCCAGGCGCCGGCCGCCGAAGACGCCAAGGCCGCCCTCGAGGAATTGGGCGGGGCCGACCGCCTCCGCAAGCCCGTCCGGGCCCGGCTGCACACGCCGGTCGCGCCGGGCGGCCTCAAGAGCAAGAACGTGGCCATCGTCTGGGGGGTGGTGCTGGTCATCGGGCTGGGAGCGGCCATCGCGGGCATCGCGTACGTCTACGGCCCGGGGCAGCGGCCGCCCGAGGAGGCCCTGGCGCCCGAGCCGCCGCCCGGCCCGACCGGGCCCACCTACCTCGACACCACGACGCGCGTCTACAACCGCTACGGCGACCCTGTGGAGCAGGGCGCCACGGTGGCCCCGCCGGAGGGCGGCGTCACGGCCCAGCCGGGGGTGCCGGCGCCGGTCACCCCGCAGGACGCGGCCATTCCGGTCACGGTCGGGCGGATGCTCCACGGGTACAAAAACGATACCACGAGCTACGTGGCGGGGCGGGTCGCGAACCGCTCCGGCCAGCCGGTGGTGGGGCTGCAGATCCGCGTGCACGTCTTCGGCGACGACGAGGAATCCATCGGCACCGCCTACGCCTTCATCCGCCGCCTCGAGCCTGGCGAGGACGTCCCTTACGTGGCCGTCTGGGAGCACGACCCGCTCGCCAAGGCCAAGACGTGGTACCCGGACCACACGGTGGACCCGACGCTGGTCCAGGGGACGCCGGTCCAGTGCGAGATGACCGACGTGCCGTGGGCGAAGCCGGACGCCGGCGGGTTCGACACGACCGGGTGGATCAATATCCCGGTGATGAACACGAGCCCGCACCCGGTCGGCCGGTTCGAGGTCAGCGCGGTCCTGTACGACGGGAGCCGCGGGGTCGTCAGCGCCGTCCGCGACGAGGTCATCAAGACGGTGCTGCCGGGCGAGACGGCGGAGCTGGAGGTTCGGTACGAGAAGGCGCCGCGGTCGCTGATCGCGAACGTCGATGCCCACGTCCAGGCGGTGGCCCAGCCCTGACGGGCGGCCCCCCCGTGCGGCCGGGTCACATCGCAAACCCCGGCCGCCACGCCGGCGGCGGGGGCACCGCGCGGCCCGCGTGCTCCAGGACGATGCGGGCGGCATTGGCGCCGGCATCGGGCCGGTCGACCTCGCTGCGGATGGCGAGCAGGGCGTCGCGCATCCGCGCCCGGGCCGCCTCGTCGCGCAGCAGGCCCCGCACGGTGTCGATCTCTGGGGCGGCCGGGGCGCCGCGGCGCCAGAACTCCCGCACGATGGGCCGCCCAGCCAGCACGTTCGGCAGGCTCACATACGGCGTCCGGAGCAGCCAGCGGCCGAGCAGGTTCCACTCGATGCGGCCCACATTGTAGAAGACGACCATCGGGGTGCCGTAATACGCCAGTTCCAGCGTCGCGGTGCCGGAGGCGACGAGGGCCAGGTCGGCGGCTTTCTGGACCTCGTGGGTGCGGCCGACGACGACGCGGGCCTCCAGGCCGGTCTCGGCGAGGGCGGGGGCGGCCCAGGCGCGGTGGCTCGCGTCGGCCAGGGGGACGACAAAGCGGACGTCGTCGCGCCCGCCGGCCGCCACCTGGGCCACGGCCGCCTCGCGCCTCAGGAGCTCGGCCACCTCTTGCTTCCGGCTGCCGGGCAGGAGGGCGACGAGCGTGTCCGTGGGCTCCCGCCGCAGCGAGCGGATGAAGGCCGCGTCCGGTTCCCAAGCCCGCAGGTGGTCGAGCACGGGGTGGCCGACGAAGGTGCACGGGACGCCGGCGGCCTCGAAGAACTGCTGTTCGTGGGGCAGGACGCAGGCGACGTGGGCGAAACGGCGGCGGAGCTTCCGGACGCGCCAGGGGGCCCAGGCCCAGAGCTGGGGCGGGACGTACCAGACGGTCGGGATTTGCCGCGCCCGCAGGCGACTCGCCAGCAGGAAGTGCCAGCCGGGACAGTCGATCGTGACAGCCACGTCGGGCCGCCAAGAGGCGAGGAAGCGGTCGGCGCGGCCCCAGAGGTGGAGGTAGCGGCCGACGGCACCGAAGATGGGGGCGACGCCGATGACGCCAAAGGCCGTTGTGTCGGCGTGGAGGCGGACGCCGGCGGCGGCCATGCGGGGGCCGCCCAGGCCGGCCAGGTCCACCGCCGGGTCGAGGCGGCGCAGGGCCCGGGCGAGCGTGGCGCCGTGGAGGTCGCCGCTCGCCTCGCCGGCGCTGATGAAAACCCGCGGGGATGCCATGCGCCGATTCTACCCCGGTCGGCCGCCGGGCCACAACCGGAAAGGCGAGCCCCGTCCGCGCGCCGGCAGGGGGGATGGGCGATTCGCGTTGCACGGCGCCCGGGCGGCCGCTAGACTCGCAGTCCTTCCATGACCCTGGAGGCCCCGCGTATGCCCGCCGACGGATTGCCCCTGAGCATCGGGATGCTGGTGGTGGCCCTGCCGATGCTCTACCTCGGGGCCGAGTGGCTCGTGAGGGGGTCGGCGTCGCTCGCGCGGGCGGCCCACATCCGGCCGATGGTCATCGGCCTGACGGTGGTCGCGTTCGCCACCAGCGCCCCGGAACTGGTGGTCGGGCTGGTGGCCAACCTGACGGGGGCGCCGGACGTGGCCGTGGGCGACGTCATCGGGGCGAACGTCGCGAACATCGGCCTGATCATCGGCGCCAGCGCCCTGGTCTCGCCGCTGCTGGTCCAGCGGTCGACGTGGCGGCGCGAGGTGCCCATCACCATCCTCGTGCAACTGGTGCTGTTCGTGTTCGTCCTGAACGGCGACCTGAGCCGTTTCGAGGGCGCGGTCCTGCTGCTCATCCTGGCGACGTTCATCGTCTACTCGGTCCAGACGGCCAAGGAGGTGACGGCGGCGGACGCGGAGTTGCCCCCGGAGCTCGTCAAGACGCCCGTCAAGCCGACGCGGGACGTGACGCTGGTGGTCTTGGGCGTGGCCGTGCTCGCCAGCGGCGGGTACCTGCTGGTGAGCGGGGCGACGGCGCTCGCGGCGGCGGCGGGGGTTACCCAGCTCACCGTCGGGGCGACGCTCGTCGCGCTGCTGACGACCGCCCCGGAACTCGCCACGAGCATCATCGCGGCGCGGCGCAAGGAGGGTGACATCGCCGTCGGCAACGCCGTCGGAAGCTGCCTGTTCAACACGGCGTGCGTGCTGGGTGCGGCGTCGACGCTGCGGCCGATCGAGGGTATCGCCCCGGCGGCCCGCTACGTCAAGCTCCCGATGATGATCGTCCTGATGCTGGTGCTCGTCCCGTTTGCGCGGACGGGGTCGCGCGTCGCGCGGTGGGAAGGGGCGATCCTGGTGGCCTGCTACCTGGGGTTCGCGGCGTACGTGATCGCCACGGGCGGCGCGCACTGAGCGCACGGGCGGCGTGCCGGGACGCTTCCAAGTTGGCGGCGGCCGACGGCCTCAGCGGATGCCGCTGCCGGGGCTCACGGGCTCGGCGGTAGTCAGGCAGACGACGCGGTCGCCGTCTTGGGCCGCCAGCAGCATCCCCTGGCTCTCGACGCCGCGCAGCTGGGCCGGCTCCAGGTTCGCCACCACGATGATCGTCTTGCCTTCGAGGGCGTCGGGGGTCATGTAGGGCTTGAGGCCGGCCACGAGTTGCCGCTGGCCGAGTTCCGGGCCGAGGTCGACCTGGAGGACGTAGAGCTTGTCGGCGGCGGGGTGGTCGGCAACGCCGGTGACCTTGCCGACGCGGAGGTCGAGGCGGGCGAAGTCCTGGATGCTGATGGTTTCGGACATGGGGGGCACTCCTTTCGTAGGCGCGCGGCGCAAGCGCCGCGGCTAACAATATTTCAAAGCCGTTGCGCGGCCAGGCTCGCCAGTTCGCTCCGTTCGCTGGTCGCCAGCATCACGTGGCCCACTAGGCCCAGGCCCTTCATGCGTTCGGCGGCGTAGGAGAGGCCGTTGGAGCTGGAGTCCAGGTACGGGTTGTCGATCTGGTACGGGTCGCCGGTCAGGATGAGCTTGGAATCCTCGCCGACGCGGCTGGCGACGGTCTTGACCTCGCGGGGCGTGAGGTTCTGGGCCTCGTCGACGATGATGAACTGGTCGGGGATGCTGCGGCCGCGGATGTAGGTCAGGGCCTCGAGCTCGATGGAGCCGGCATCGAGGAGGGCCTCGATCTTTTCGTCCATCCCCCCGTTGCCGCCCGACTTCTTCGTCCGCAGGATGTAGGCCAGGTTGTCGAAGATCGGCTGCATCCACTGGTAGAGCTTGTCCTCCTTGGCCCCGGGCAGGTAGCCGATGTCCTGGCCGAAGGGGATGATCGGCCGCGACACCAGCAGCTTCTCGTACTTCTTCTCGCCGAGCACCTTCTGCATGCCGCACGCGATGGCGAGCAGCGTCTTGCCGGTGCCGGCGGGGCCCATCAGGGTGACCATGCGGACCTCGTCGAGCATCAGCAACTCGATGGCCATCTGCTGCTGCAGGTTGCGGGCCGAGACGTTCTGGTAGGTGTTGGCGCCGTAGCGGAGGGCGACGAGGCGGCCGGTCTTCTCGTCGAAGCGGCCGACGGCGCGGTGGCTCTCGTCCTCGGCGTCGGTGAGAATGAGGAACTCGTTCGGCAGGAGGTCGTCGAGCGGCGGGGCGACCTGGTGGTCCTTCTCCAGGCGGTCGATGGTCGGGCGGTCGACCGTCTCCTTGCGGTAGCCGAGGTAGATCTGGCTGAAGTCGACCTTGGATTTCTCGAAGTCCATGGTGCGGAGGCCGACGGCGTCGCTCTTGATGCGGGCGTTGATGTCCTTGGAGACGAACGTGGTGGGTGTGCCCTCCTGGTGGAGGCGGTAGGCGACGCCGATGATCCGGTCGTCCGCCGTCCCGCCCTCCAGCAGCGGGTGGACGGGCCGGCGGTCGTCCATGACGACGCGCAGCGTGCCGCCCGTCTGCTCGATGGGCACGCCCTCGGCGAGGCGGCCGGCCTGGCGCAGACGGTCGAGGAAGCGGATGGCCTGGCGGGCGTGCTGGCTGATCTCGTCGGAGCCCTTCTTGAAGCGGTCGAGCTCCTCGATGACCTGGAAGGGCAGGACGACCTCGTTGTCGGCGAACGCCGTCAGGGCGCCCGGGTCGTGAAGCAGGACGTTGGTGTCGAGCACGAAAGATTTCTTGGCCATGGGGGCTCCTTGCGGGCGCGGCACGGTTCGCGAAGAGGGGTATGCTAGCGGCGGCCGGGGGGCGGTTCAAGGGGCGGGGCGTGTTTGCTGTGAGTCATACGATTTGCCTTCGGGCGTAATGTGTGGCATATAGGATACGTGAGAGCTGCGCCGCCGCTTTGCGCCGCACCGCCGCGCTCATCTTGGATTGCGGCCGCCCCCGTGGGCGGCCCCGGCGGCTCGGCCCTCCGACTGGGTGTCATGCCAGCCTTCGTACGGGCGGACGCGGGACGTCTTGGGGGCGCCGGCGTCGCGACCGGCGCCCCCTGTGCGATGGCGGACGCCTGCCCGGCGGGGCGATTTGCGCTTGCTCAGCCCGGGCGGAGCCGCCATAGTACGCCCGCCGCGCCGCCCGGCGCGCCCCACGACTCCGGACGGATCCCAAGCGTGAGCGACGCGTACAGCAGCGAGGTCTGCCTGCGGCTGGCGAGCGAGGCCGACGACCAGGGCCTCCACCGGCCGCGCCGCATCACCCGCTACGAGCCCGGCCGGCGCCTGACGCTCCCCTTGACCGGCGTCGCCCCCGTCTGGAAGTGCCGCGCCACGTTCGAGCTCGAAGCGTACGTGGGCGGCGGGTTCGCCGGCCAGGTCTACCGGGCCCGGCTCGAGAGTTTCGACAGCGACACGCGCGGCCAGGTGCCGCTCCAGGTGGGCCAGGTCTACGCGCTGAAGCTCTTCGTCCCGTGGTCGGGGTTCGGCCGCTGGTTCCGCAACACGATCTACGGCCTGGGGTTCCAGGCCCCGTTCGGCCTCCAGGGCAACGCCGACGCGGTCCGTGCGGCCGCGCTGTGGCAGAAGGTCATTCGCCGCGCCGCCAAGGTCCGGTTCGGCTCGGAAGAGGCGGTGGTGGACGTGCACGCGACCTTCTACGAGCCGGGCCTCGGGACGATGGGCGAGGTCCTGGAGTGGGTCGACGGGCGCGTCTGGCGCCTGGAGGTGGACGAGGGCCTGTTCCTGCGGAAGCACGAAGGGACGCCGTCGCGGGAGACGGAGTACACGGCCAAGCGGCACTTCATGCGGGAGATGGTCGCGCTCTTCCACGAGGTCGGGGCCCCCGAGTTCGCCCGCCAGTACGAGTGGTGGACGATGAAGAGCCAGCCGAACGTGCTGAAGCGGCGCGGCACGGACGAGGACCCGGCGGCGGGGCTGGTGGCGGTGGACTTCGGGGCGGGCCTGGCGCTGCTGCCCATCCTGCCGATGAGCCCGGGCGACGTCCTCCTGATTGGCCGGGGCCTGGGGGCCGGGCGGGTCGTCCAGTTCGACTGCGGCGACCTCGACCGGCTCTCGGCGTACGTCGCCCGCCATGCCGCGGAGTTCACCGACCTCGGCGGGGCCATCGCCGAGCTGCACCGCGTCGAGCGGGCCTACCACGGGAGCCAGCTCGACGCCGCCCGCAACCACGTGCGCCTGCTCTGGGACGGGCGGCTGTGGACGCAGGCGGCCAAGGGCTGGGTCCGGAGCTGGCGGGCGCGCGGAACGATGGACCTGGAGACGGCCGACCGCTTCCGGCGCAGCCCCGTGGCGACGTGGCTCGTGGTCCTGCTGGGCCTGATTCCGCTGCTCGGCCCGTGGCTCCGGAAGCTGATCGGCAGCGCTGCCCACCGCGCTCACTGGGGGGCGATGCTGACGAGCGCCGGCTACCTGTGCCGGGCCTTCCGCGCGCGGCAGGCGGAGATCCTGATCGATTGGCACCGGAAGAAGCGCGTCACGGCGGGCCGGGTGGACGCCCTGATGCGCCATCCCGTCCTCTTCTGGCTCCAGGTGCCGCTCGGGGTCCTCCCGGCGGGGTGGCACCGGTTCGTCACGAGCCCCCGGTTCGCGTGGGACGTCTTCCGGTACATCTTCCTGCGGCCGATCAAGCTCTTCGCGGTCCAGGCGTACCGCGAGCAGTGGCTCCTCGACATGATCGACGAGGGCGAGGCCGAGGGCATCATGGACGCGGAGGAGGCCCGAGCTGTGCGCGGCCGGGTCAAGGAGCCGTACATCCAGACCTACCTCTGGAGCATGGTGGTGCACGCGGCCACGATCCCGGTGACGCAGATCGTCTCGGTGCTCGTGGGGGCGTGGCTGGCCGACCGGTACGCCGGCGACGCTGTGGACGCCGGCCTGATCTTCGGCGTAACCATGGTCCTGTTCCAGGTGACGCCGATCTCGCCGGGGTCCATCACGCGGGGCCTCTACGCGACGGGTCTGGCCCTCTGGAAACGCGACTGGAAGAACTATTCCTGGGCTGTCGTCATCAGCTACTGGAAGTACATCGGGTACCTGGGGTTCCCGATCCAGATGGTGAAGTCGTACCCGACGCTTTCGCGGTTCCTGGCGGCCCGGTGGGCGACGCACGCGACGGGCATCGTCCCGGTCTTCGGCGAACGCGGGGCGCTGCTGGAGTACGCCGCCTTCAACGCCCTCTTCAACGGCCCCATCAGCCTCCGCCGCAAGTGGGAGGAGGACCGCAAGCACCACCCGCCGCTCGGGCGCACGGCCGTCCTCGTCGGCACCCTCGGCGGCCTGGGTTTCCTGCCGGGGCCGACCGGCACCTACGGGTCCATCGTCACGGCGGGCCTGATGGTCCTCGGGGCGTACCTCGGCCTCCCGCTCTGGGGCGCGGGGCTCGTGGCGGTGGTGGCGGCGGCCCTCGGTATCTGGGCGGGCTGGGCGTGCGGCCGCGTGACCGACCGCAAGGACCCCCGCTGGTTCATCTGGGACGAGGTCGTGGGCCAGGTGGTCGCGTCGCTCGCGATGTGGCTGCCGGGGGTGGCGAGCCCGTGGGCGGCGGGGCTGGCGGCCCTGGCGTGGTTCCGGGTCTTCGACATCGTGAAGCCCCCGCCGGTGCGGCAGGCGGAGCGGCTCCCCGGGGCGTGGGGGATCATGGCCGACGACCTGCTCGCGGGGGGCCTGGCGCTCGGGGCCACGTGGCTCTGCTGGATGGCCTTCGCGGGGCAGGGCGGGTAGCCCGGCGGGCGGCGTCGCGGCGGGGGCCTACGGCGTCTCTTTCTCCGGCTCCGGCATCGTCAGCAGCCGGGCCCCGCGCTTCACGTACACCAGGCAGCTGAAGCCCGTGAAGAGCGTGGCCGCCCACACCGCCACGTGCATGCCCACCTCGAGCCAGGCCGGCGGGCTGGGGTCGCCGGCGACGTGGCCGACGAAGACCAGCGACCAGGTCACGGCGATGCACTGGAGCAGCATCTTGACCTTGCCGCTCCAGGTCGCGCTGAAGGCGATGCCGTGGGATTCGCTGAAGCTGCGCATGCCCGTGACGAGGATTTCGCGGGCGAGGATGACGACGACCATCCACGGAGCCCACGCGACGTCCGGGGCGAAGTTCTCGCCGATCAAAAACACCAGGGCCCCGGCGATGGTGATCTTGTCGACGAACGGGTCGGCGATCCGCCCGAACGTCGTGATGGTCCCGTGGGAGCGGGCGATGTGCCCGTCGATGACGTCCATGATGACCGCCACCAGGAACAGGCCCGTCGCCACGTCCAGCAGAGGCCACCCGGGCGGGTCGGTCCGGTCGTAGAGGCCGAGGATCACGAAGAAGACGATGGCCAAGAAGAACCGGACGATCGTGAGGATGTTGGGAATGTGGCGCTTCACCGCGTGAGGTCTCCCGGGCCGAGCACCTCGGCCGCCAAGTCCAATCCGTCCGTCCCCGTGACGCGGACGCGCACGGCGTCGCCCGGGGCCGCGTCTTCTTCCGGGATGAGCACGCCGGCGTCCACCTCGGGGGCCTGGCCGGCGTGATGGCCCGCCAAGGCGCCCTCCAGGGGCGCCGGGCCGTCCACGAGGACGGTCAGTTCGTCGCCGACGCGGGCGCGGGCGGCCTCGCGGGCCCGTTCGTCCGCCAGCCGCATCAGGCGGTCCCACCGCCGCCGGGCGGTTTCGGCCGGCACCGCCCCCGGCAGAGCCGCCGCCGGGGTCCCGGCCTCGGGACTGTACAGGAAGACGCCGACGTGGTCAAAGCGAACTTCCTCGACGAACCGGACGAGGCGGTCGAAGGCGGCCTCGGTCTCGCCGGGGTGGCCGACAATGAAGGTCGTCCGCAGGGCGATGCCGGGCACGGCCTCCCGCAGGCGGGCGATCAGGGCGTCGATCTCGGCCCGGCTGGTGTGGCGGCCCATGGCGGCGAGGACGGCGTCGTCGGCGTGCTGGAGCGGCAGGTCCGCGTAGGGCACGAGCGGCCGCCCGGCCGCCAGTTCGCCGATGACGTCGTCCGTGAGGGACGCCGGATGCATGTAAAGGAGCCGCAGCCACTCGGCGCCGCTCCCGCGCCGGAGCGCTCCGAGCAGGCGCGCGAGCGTCCAGCCGCCGCCCAGGTCGCGCCCGTAGGCCGTCGTGTCCTGGCCGATGAGGATCAGTTCCCGCGCCCCGTCGGCGACGAGTTCCTCGGCCTCGGCGAGGACCGCCTCCGGCGGCTTGCTCCGCAGCGGCCCCCGGATGGACGGGATGACGCAGTAGGCGCAGCGGTTGTCGCAGCCCTCGCTGATGCGGAGGTAGGCGTAGTGGCGCGGCGTCAGGCGGAGGCGCTCGCGGTCCGAGGGCGGCGCGGGCGGCAGGGGCTCGACCGTGACGAGCGGCGGCGTCTCCGGGCCGCGCGCGAGCGCCGCCTGGCACGCCCTCGCCAGGGCGTCCCGCCCCGCCAGGCCCACCACGGCGTCCACCTCCGGGTGCCGCGCCAGCACCTGGCGGCCGTACCGCTGGGCCATGCAGCCGGCGACGACGACGCGGCCGAGGCGGCCGGCGCGTTTGAGGGCCTCGAGCTCGTCGAGGTGCTCGTCGGACTCGGCGCGGGCGAGGTCGATGAACGCGCAGGTGTTGACGACGGCGACGTCGGCCCCGTCGGGCTCGTCCGTCAGGGCGAATCCGCCCAGGGCGAGCCCCGCGAGCATGCGCTCGGTATCGACGAGATTCTTGGCGCAGCCGAGGCTGACGAAGGCGACGGTCGGCGGGTGCGGGTCGGTCATAGCGCCCAGCCTACCGCGGCGCGGTCCCGGCCGCCAGCGTCCGCCTCGAATGCGACGCCGCGCCTCATCCGCACGCCAGGCGGGCGTCCTCTTCGACTTGGTCCGGGTCGCCTTCCGGAAAGACGCCGACGCACATGCCGTCCTTGGGCTTGAGGTGCTCGAGGGCGAAGGCGAAGCCGTCCTTGGCGGGCAGCCGCCCCGCGGCGAGGATCTTGTAGCCGACGACGGGCTTGACGAGCGTGGCGATGGTCGCGACGGCCTTCGCGCGGTCCTCCGGCCGGAAGTGGTCGTCCGGGTAGAAGCACTGGAAGTGGAAGTCGAGCGGCAGGCCGCGCGCCTGGTACGCCGGGTGCGTGTCCGGGCGGTGCGAGGCCAGGCCGGCCGGGACGCCCAGGCCGCGGATGTGCTCGACCCACCGGCCGAGGCGGTCGAAGTCGCCGGCGCGGAACTGTTCGTCCGCCCGGAGGCCCTGGACGAAGACGGCCGAGGCGCCGCCCTCGACGGCCTTGGCGATCTCCTCCTTCATCGTCTCGGCTTTCCGGTCGGGCTGGGCCAGCCAGTGCCGCAGCTTGCCCCCGCCGGCCCGGTACGCCTTCCAGAGGGCGATCCATCGCTCCAAGGGCGGGGCGGCCACGGCGGTGACGCCCCAGGCGGCGGCCTCGTCGAGGGTGGCGGCGATCCGCTCGTCGGTGAAGTACGCCCGCATGGCCTTGCCGACCCCGCCGCCCTTGTGGGCGTACCCGAAGAACGGGTTGCTTCCCAGGATCAGGCGCGAGACCTTCAGATTCCCGAGCTGGATGGTTGGCATGGCGAGGGGCGCCTTTTCGGCGGCGGCCCCGGGGCCAGCCACGCCCATGGCCGCGGCGGCGGCGCCGAGGCGGCCCGTGGTCTTCAGGAACTGGCGTCGGCTCATGCTCATCCTTTCGGCCTCCCTGGACGTGCGCGACGTGCGGCCTCTCCCTTCTGGAACGGGCGCGGACGGGGGGGGGGTGACGGCGTTTCGGGCGGCCCCGGCCGCCCGGCGCCGGCCTCGTCCTGGAAAAGGCCTTGCATCGCCGCCCCGCCCGGTATAATCGACGCCCTGTTCCGAGGAAGGCGAGGCGACCTGATGACGGCCCGCGAGGCCACGCGCGACGAGACGGACCGGCGCCGGCTGGCCCTGCCGGTCCGCGCCCGCCGCCCCGCCGGCCGCGACTTCTCCTGGATCACTCTCCAGGCCCCGCCCGACTGGACGAGCCGGCCCGGCCAGTTCGTGAACGTCCTGTGCGAGGCCGACCCCCGCTCCCTGCGGGCGAGCGAGGGCCGCGTCCTCGACGACGCCGAGGGCGCCCCCTGGCCCGAGACCACGGGCATCGAGCTGGGCCGCCCGTGGCCGGTCGCGCGGCGGCCGTACAGCATCGCCCGGGTGCGGTCCGCGGAGGGGCATGTGGCGGTGGACCTGCTGGTGCGCGGTGTGGGGCGGGGGTCGCGGTTCCTGCGGTCGCGGCCCATCGGGAGCGCGGTCGACGTCCTCGGCCCGCTCGGGACGTGGTTCACGCCGCCAGAGGACGACCGCCTTGGCGTGCTCGTGGCGGGGGGATGCGGCCTGGCGCCGATCTTCGGCCTGGCCGACGCCCTGGCCGCCGCCGGCCGCGAGGCGCTCTGCTTCTTCGGCGCCGGCGACGTCGGCGACATGCCCGTGGCGTTCCGCGAGCCGCCCGAGCCCACCGGCGGGGACGCCGTGGCCACGGGCGCGGTCGAGCAGTTTGCCGCGAGCGGCACCGCCGTCGTTCTGGCCACCGACGATGGGTCGGCCGGTTTCCACGGTACGGCCGTCGCGGCCCTGCGGCGGTGGATCGCGACAGGCGGGGCGGGGCGGCCGCTCGCCCTCTACGGCTGCGGCCCCGAGGCGATGCTCCGGGCCCTGGCGGCCTTGGCCGAGGAGACCGGCAGCCCGTGCCAGGTCTCGTTGGAACGATGGATGGGCTGCGGGGTGGGGCTCTGCCTCTCCTGCGCCCACAAGCGGAAGGACGCCGCGCGGGCGGCGGGGTGGACGTACCGCCTCACGTGCCGCGAAGGCCCCGTCGTTGACGCCCGCGACCTGGTCTGGAACGCGCCATGATCCGACCCGAGGTGGACCTGAACGTGAGCCTCGGCGGCCTCCGCATGCGGAACCCGATCGCGACGGCGTCGGGGTGCTCGGGGTACGGGACGGAGCTGGCCGAGTTCTTCGACCTGGCGCGGCTGGGGGCGGTGACGACGAAGTCGGTCACCCTGGAGCCGCGCGAAGGCCATCCCCCGCCGCGCCTCGCCGAAACGCGGGCCGGGATGCTGAACGCGATCGGCCTGGCGAACGTGGGCTTGGCGCGGTTCCTGGAGGAGAAGCTCCCGGCGCTCGCCGCGCACGATGTGCCGGTGATCGTGAACGTGGCGGGCTCGTCGCGGGACGAGTACCTGGCAATCGCCCGGGCGCTGGAGGCCGACGAGCGGGTCGCGGGCATCGAGCTGAACGTCTCGTGCCCGAACGTGAAGGAGGGGGGCATCGAGTTCGGCGTCGATCCGGCGGCGCTGCGGCCGCTGGTGGAGGCCGTCCGGGCCGAGGTCGCGCGGGCGACGCTGCTGGTGAAGCTCAGCCCGAACGTGACGGACATCACGGCGACCGCGCGGGCGGCCGTCGAGGCCGGGGCCGATGCCCTGGCGCTGATCAACACGCTGCGCGGCATGAGCGTGGACCCCTGGACGGGGCGGCCGGTGCTCTCGAACGGCGCTGGCGGCCTCTCGGGGCCCGCCATCAAGCCCGTGGCCGTCTACTTGGTCCACCGGGTTTACCAGGAGGTGGCCGGCCCCGCGGGGGTGCCGATCCTGGGGCTGGGCGGTGTGCAGTTCGTGGAAGACGTACTGGAGTTCCTCCGTGCCGGGGCGACCGCGGTGGCCGTCGGCACGGCCAGTTTCATCAACCCCAAGACCGGGCCCGACCTGGTCGAGGCCCTGGGCGAGGCGTTGGGACGGTTGGGCTGCGGCAGCCCGCGCGACCTCGTCGGGGCCGTCGAGACGGGGCCCAAGGAAAGGACGACGTAGATGGCGCTTCGCGTTGGATTGGTTGGAACCGGCGGGATCATGAAGGGCGCCCACATGAGTGGGTGGCTCCCCCTCCGGGACGAGGGCCGCGTCGAATTGACCGCGGCCTGCGACGTGCGGAAAGAGTCGGCCGAGGCCCTGGCCTTGGAGCACGGCATCGCCCGGGTCTTCACGGACTACCAGGAGATGCTGAAGGCGATGGAGTTCGACGTCATCGACATCGCGACGCCGAATGCCTTCCACGCGCCGATTGCCCAGGCGGCCTTCAAGGCCGGCTGTCACGTGTACTGTGAGAAGCCGCTCGCGCCGACGCCGGCGGACGTCCAGAAGCTGATCAAGGCCCGCGACGCCGCCGGCAAGCTCCTGATGACGGGCCAGCACATGCGGTTCATCGGGAAGAACCGGGCTCTGAAGGAGTACGTTGACGCGGGCATCCTCGGCGATGTCTACTACGCCAAGGCGTCGATGCTCCGCCGCCGCGGCGCCCCGGCCTGGGGCGGCTTCCTCCGCAAGGACCTGGCCGGCGGCGGGCCCTTGATCGACATCGGCGTCCACATCCTCGACCTGGTCCTCTGGATGATGGGCTTCCCGGAGCCGATCAGCGTCAGCGGCGTGGCCCCGACGAAGCTCGCCAACCGCGACGACGTCGTCAACCGGCCCGGCTGGGGCGACTGGAAACGCGACGGCAAGGAGTTCGACGTCGAAGACTTCGCCGTCGGGTTCGTCCGCTTCGCCGACGGGGCCGTCCTCGTCCTCGAGGCCTCGTTCCTCCTCAACATGGTCGAAAAGGGGATGCAGGCGGCCATGGTGTGCGGCACGAAGGGCGGGGCCGACCTCTCCCAGGGCAAGATCATGACCCAGGAGCACGGCATCGTCCGGGTCAGCCAGATCGAAGAGTTCCCCGAGCCGAAGGCCCACGGGGCGGCCATCATCGCCTTCATCGACGCCGTCGAGAAGGGCGAGCCCGTTCCCGTCCCGCCCGAGGAGACGCTCTACGTCATGGCCATCCTCGACGGCATCTACCGCTCGCAGGCCAAGGGCGGGGCCGAGGTCAAGGTCAACTGCGGCGACGCCTGCCAGCGGGTCGTCAAAAGCGCGGCCAAGCGCACGAAGAAGGGCTGAGCCCGAAAGGAGCCCCCCATGCCGGACCTCTTCGGTGGCACCTGGAGCCCCGGCGCAATACGCCGCCGCGCCGGCCGCATGGCCCAGCTCGCCGACGCCCGGCCCTTCGTCTTCGACGACGGGCCGGCCCGGGGGATGCGCGGCATCGACGTGCGGACGGGCGGCGGCCTGGCGTTCACGGTCCTGCCGGACCGCGGCATGGACATCGGGGCGGCCACGTTCCGGGACGTGCCCCTGGCCTGGCAGTCGCC
Source organism: uncultured Anaerolineales bacterium (assembly GCA_964397995.1). Lineage (GTDB taxonomy): Bacteria > Planctomycetota > Phycisphaerae > FEN-1346 > FEN-1346 > CAYNLG01. The sequence goes on along the minus strand of CAYNLG010000026.1, from coordinate 8,240 downwards.
GACCGGGCCGGTGCGGCCGGAGCGGTACGAGCCGGAGGGCCTCGGCTGGCTCCGCTCGTTCTACGCGGGGCTCGTGACGACGTGCGGCCTGCGGCACGTCGGCGTCCCGCAGACCGAGGACGGCCAGACGTGGGGCCTCCACGGCCGCGCCGCCCATCTGGCGGCCTCGGACGTCGCGGTGACGCGCGGCTGGGAGGGGGACCGGTACGTCCTGCGGCTGCGCGGGCGGCTGGCCGAGGCCGAGGTCTTCCAGCCGACGGTGGTCCTGGAGCGAACGATCGAGACGGGCCTCGGGGAGCGGGCCCTCGTGATCCGCGACCGCGTGACCAACGAGGGCTTCGCGCCCAGTTCGGCCATGCTGCTCTACCACGTGAACCTGGGGTGGCCGCTGCTCGGCCCGACGAGCCGCCTGCTCCTGGACGCCGAGTCCGTGATGCCGCGCACCGATCACGCGGCGGCCGGCCTCGATGCCCACACCACGATGGCCGACCCGACGCCGGGCTTCGAGGAGCAGGTGTACCTGATCGAGCCGCGAGCGGGGGCCGACGGCCTGTGCCGCGCCGCCTTGGTGAACCCGGACCTCGGGGGCGGGCTGGCGGTGGCGCTGGCGTGGCCGAAGGCGACGCTCGGGCACCTGACCCAGTGGAAGATGGTGGGGGAGGGGACGTACGTCCTGGGCATCGAGCCGTGCAACGCGCCGCTGCTGGAGCGGGCGGCGCTGCGGGAGGAGGGCCTGATGCCCGAACTCGCCCCGGGCGAGGCCTTCGAGACGACCCTCGCGATCGGCATCCACGCCGGGGCGGCGGAACTCGAGGTCCTGGAGCGGCTCGTGACCGGCGGCTGAGCCCGCGCCGGCCGCGGCCCAACCGGAGGAAGACGCGATGCGACAGGCGGCCCGGGTGGCATGCGTGGCGGCGGCGGTGGCGGTCTGGGCGAGCACCGTCCTGGCGGGCGAGGCCCCGGAGTCGGCCGCGACGGCCCTCTCGCTTCGGGCCGCCCAGACCGATGCGCTGAACACGCTGGCCAAGCGCATCCTGACGGTTGAGATCGGCGACGGCCGCACCTTGGCCGACCTCCTCGGCCGCGCCGGCGAGGCCGAGATCCGTTTGCGGCTGGCGCTGAGGCGGGCGCGGATCGTGGGCGCCCCGCGGCACTACTCCGACGGGGTCACGGAGGTGGACGTCGAGATCGCCGACGAGGATGTCCTGGAGCCCGTGCGGGCGTTGGCGGCCCAGGCCGCCGGCGAGCCGGTCGACGTCAGCCCGCTGAAGGTGATGGCCATTGACGGGGTCTTCCATGCCGAAGGCGCCGGGCGCGCCCCGGACGAGGTGTCCGCGGAGACGGCGCGCGCGGCGGCCGCGGCCCCGCGGGACGAGCTGGTGGCGGTCTTTCCGATCGGCTGGCAGCGCGTGACCCCCGCGGGGCGCGTCCAGGCCGCCCGCGACGCCCGCATCCGGGCCTACCAGGCCCTGCGCGACCGCGTGCTGGGCGTCCGGGTGACGCCGTCGGAGACCCTCGGCGAGAAGCTGCGCGAGACCCCGGCGGCGCTGGCGCGGCTGGATGCGTTCGTCCGCGGCCTGGCGCTCGCCCATCCGCCGCGCCTTATGCCGGACCGTGTGGCCGAGATCGAGGTGGCGGCCCCGGTGGCGGGGCTGATTGACGTCCTCCGGGACGTGCGGCGGTTTCTGCCGGAGGAGGCCGACCTGTCCGACGAGGCGCTGGACCAGCTCATGGTCCGGCTGAAGACCGAGACGCTGCCCGTGGTCGGGCGGGGGATGCCGGCGGCGACGTACGTGCGGGACCAGGTGCCGGACGGAGGGCGGCAGCCGCCGTTGCCCGACTGGGCCGCCGGCGTGCTGGAGGCCCGGGCCGCGGCTGGTCCGCCGGAGCAGGTTGGCGGGTCGGCGCACGCCGACGTCCTGGCCGCCCGCAGCGCCAAGGCCAAGGCCGCCGAGGCCCTGGCCGAGAAGCTGAACACCGTGACGCTGGACGGCGGCCGGACGGTGGCGGAGCGGGTGGCCGACGACGAAACCTTCCGGGCCGACGTGGCCACGCTGCTCGAAAGCGCCCGCGTGGCCGTCAGCCGACCGGTGGGCGACGGCCGCTGGGAGGTGGTGCTGCGTCTGTCGCTGCGGCGGCTGCACGCCCTGGCGCAGCAGGGGGACTGAGGCGGCCCCGCCGCGCGGTTCCCGGACGGCACCCGCCTACGACGCCGGCCAGGGGTGGACGAGCATCGCGTCCATCACGAACGCCGCGTCCATCGCGATCATCCAGTAGAGCATCCGCTCGACGAACGGGCCGTAGGCGCGCGGCCCGCGATGGTGGTCCACGACCGACCAGAGTTCGCCCGGCCAGAGCACCGTCAGCAGCAGGGCCGCGAAGGCCCGCGCGACCGGGGGGTGGAACCGGCCGGTCGCGGCCTGGCCGTAGATGAGCATGCCGAGGCCGGCGGCCACTGCCACGACGAAGACCAGTTGCCACGGCCGCGACGACACCCGCTCGCCCCGCCGGGCCAGGATGCTGTACCCGGTGGCCACGAACGACGCGAAGAAGACCGCCATGGCGTGGCGGAACCAGAGCGGGCCGCCGAGGCCCGCCAGCCGCGTGTCGATGCCCACCGGCACGCCGATGGCGGCCGTGATGCCGATGCCGACGTTGAGGAGGCGGCAGAGGCCCATGACGATCATGGCGATGTGGAACGGGCCCTTCTTGGCGGCCAGGTTGTAGAGGTTGATGACGCCGAAGGTGGCGATGGCCAGGAGCCATGCCGCCCCCGGCAGCCGCGCCGACGCCACCACGGCCCCCACCACCAGCACCCCCATCAGAAGCAGGGCCATGCCGGAGGTGGCCTGGCCGGTAACGAGGGGGCGCGGCTCGCTGGCGAGGCGGTCGCGCTCGCGGTCGACGAAATCGTTCTCGGCCATCCCGAACAGGTACAGGGCGCTTGATAGGACCGCCAGAGCGGCCATGGTGGCCGGGTCGAGGGCCTGGCCGGCGCCGAGCGAGGCCACGGTGTAGCCCGCCAGCACGTCCGCCGCCGCCGTCACGAACAGCGGCACGCGGAGCAGTCTGAGGTAACCCTTGACGGTTGGCATGTGAACCAGTCTACATCGCCGCCAGCGGAAGTCCAGTCTTTCCGCGGGGGCGGCGTCCCGGTATACTCGGCCCCATGGTTATTACGATTGACGGGACCGTCGGCAGCGGCAAATCCACCGCCGCCGCCCGCCTGGCGCGGGCCTTGGGCGCCGTTCACCTGGACACCGGCGCCATGTACCGGGCCGTGACGCTGAAGGCTCTGGACACCGGCGCCGATCTGACCAATGAGGCGGTCCTGGCGCAGCTCGCGGCCGAGGCCGACATCGAACTGGAGCCCGGCCCCGAGGGGACCCGCGTCCGCCTCGACGGCCGCGACGTCACCGACGCCATCCGGGCCAACCGCGTCAGCACGAACGCCTACCACGTGGCCCAAGCGGCGGGCGTCCGCGCGGTGCTGGTCGAGACGCAGCGCGCCTTCGCCGAGGGCGCCGGCGACCTCGTGGCCGAGGGACGCGACCAGGGCACGGTGGTGTTTCCGGACGCGGCCGTCAAGTTCTTCCTGGACGCGGACCCGGCGGTGCGGGCGCGGCGTCGGCAGCGGGAGCTGGAGGCCAAGGGAGAGTTCCCCTCGTTCCGCCAGGTGCTCGAGGAGGTTCGCCAGCGGGACGCGCGCGACACCGGCCGCGCCGTCGCCCCCCTGGCGGCCGCGCCCGACGCCGTCCACGTCGACACGACCGACCTCGACGTCGACGCCATGGTCGAGACGCTTCGGACCGAGGTCCGGCGGCGAACCGGGTGAGCATGGGTCTGCGAGCGACCGTTCAGCGGCTCTGGTACGCCCTCCTGCAGCAGGTGGCGCGCGTCCTGTTCATCGCGCTGGCGGGCATCCGCGTCTACCACCGCGAGCGGCTGCCGCGGACCGGTGGTGTGCTGGTCGTCGGCAACCACCAGAGCTATCTCGACCCGATTCTGTACGCCGTCGGCATGCCGCGCCCCTTCCACCCCATGGCCCGCGACTCGCTCTTCCGCGTGGCCCCGTTCCGGTGGCTGATCCGCAGCCTGCACGCGTTTCCCGTCAAGCGCCGGACGGCGGATATGGGGGCGGTGCGCGAGGCCCTGCGGCGGCTGAAGCGGGGGCACGTGGTCCTGATGTTCCCCGAGGGGACCCGCACGCGTGACGGCGCCGTCGGTCGCATGCAGGGCGGCCCCGTCACCATTGCCGCCCGGGCCGGGGTGCCCATCGTGCCCATGGCCGTCGACGGCGCGTTCGAGGCGTGGCCGCGGGCCCGGCGCCTGCCGAGGCCGCATCCCGTCCGCGTGGCGTGCGGCGCGCCGATCGCCATCGGTCCGGACGAGCAGGCCGATCCGGAAGCCGCCATGGCCCGTGTGCGGCAGGCCGTCGTCGACCTGCGCGAGGAACTGCGGCGGCGCGATCGCGCCGCCGCGCGAGCGGAAGGAGGTCCACGATGACCGACGCGCGCGGCGCGGGAGGGCCGACCATCGAGGTGGCCGAGGGCAGCGGGGTCTGCTTCGGGGTGCGCCGGGCGCTGCGCCTGGCGGAAGAGGCCCTGGCCGCCGACCGGCCCGTCTACTGCCTCGGACACCTGATCCACAACCCCCAGGAGATGGCCCGCCTCGGCGAGAAGGGCTTCCGCGTGGTCGACCGCCTGGACCAGGCCGAGGGCCCGGGGGTTCTCATCATCCGCAGCCACGGCCTGCGGCCGGAGGTGGTGGAGGCGGCCTGGGGGCGCGGCCTGGAGATCGTCGACGCGACCTGCCCGCTGGTGCGGCGCGTGCAGACGCTGGCGGCCGAGCTGGTGGGCGAGGGCTATGCCGTGCTCGTCGCCGGCGACGCTGCACACCCCGAGGTCGAGGCCATCCTCGGCCACGCGCCGGCGGCGCGGGTCGTCAGCGACGTGGCGGCCCTGGCGGTGGCGGACCTGGAGGGCAAGGCGGCTCTGGTATCGCAGACCACGTTCTCGCCGGCGGCGTTCCGCGACCTCGCGGCCGCGCTCGCGCGGTGCGAACTCCCTGAGGTCCGCGTCGTCAGCACCATCTGCCAGGCGACCATCGAGCGGCAGCGGGCGGCGGCGGCGCTGGCCGACCGCGTGGACGTCATGTTCGTCATCGGCGGCCGCAACAGCGCCAACACCAACCGGCTGGCGGAGCTCTGTGCCGGGCGGAGCGTGCCCACGCACCATGTGGAGCACGCCGGCGAGGTCAAGCCCGTCACCCTGGCCGGGCGGTCGCGCGTCGGCATCACGGCTGGGGCCTCCACGCCGCACTGGGTCATCGAAGCGGTCTGCGACCGCATCCGGGCCGTCCAGGCAGGCGGGGCCTGAGGACGGCCCCGGGCTGGCCGGCGGCGGGCGAGGCGCAATGAAATGGGGCGCGGCGCCCCACAGGGCCCGCGCCCCTTCCCAAGCTCAATCAGGTCTTTGCCGCTCTACCGGCGTTTGCGGGCGAAGGCGATGCCCGCCAAGCCGAGGCCGACCACCGCCATCGTCGCCGGCTCCGGAACCGGCGTGACGGGCATGGCCGTGACGTTCGTCTGGCCGTCGAAATCGTCGGTGGCCAGGTCGCCGATGGTCGGATCGACGCCGAACGTCAGGTTCGCCAGCTTACCCCCCGCGATGTCGAAGTCCGGCTCGAACAGGCCGCCGGTCGGGTTGAACGTGCCGGCCGCCGTCAGGAAGCCGGTCCCGTCGAGCCACTCGGCCAGGTTCAGGTCGACGCTGTCGGCCAGGAGCAGGTCCGCCCCGCCGCCGTCTTTGACGGTAAGCGTGCCGCCCGTGAAGAGCCCGGCCGCGATGCCGCCCGCCGACAGGTTCGTGTCGAGCGTGGCGGTCAGCACGAACGAGCCGCCCGTGTAGGTGACCTGGCCGATGTCGTCGTACTCGACGACGATGTCGGCGGCGTCGCTGATGGTCAGGACGCCCGTGGCCGAGTCGTACGTGGTGTCCATGAAGGTGGAGTTCAGACTCAGGAGCACCGAGCCGTAGGCGGCCGGCGCGACGGTCAGCAGCAGTGCGGCACACGTGGCAATCAGGAACTGTTTCATCGTTCTACCCCTTCGTTGCTTGCTCGCACGCGTCACACCGGCCCGAGTGTACGGGCGCGGTGCCCTCCGCGCATCGAGACGCGGGTTAGCGTCCACACATGGTCCAGTTGCTACCTTGCGAGCGAGAAACGCCCCTCCGAGGTGGGAAGGTCTACCCCTCGTGGCAGGCCGTCTACCCCTTGGCTATCCCGCAACACAACCGGCCCTCCAGCCGGTCCCTATTCGTGCCTGAAGCGATGCAGGGAGAGAGTGTGCGCCATCCCCGGGTGCACTGCTTCAGCCACTCCAAGTATAGCCGAGATTGCGGCAAAAGCAAATGGGGCCGCAGAATTCTGCGGAGAATCAAGGAATCTCCCAGCCCAGACGTCCCAGCTTGCCCAGCTTGACGTGCCGGGGGCAAGAAAGGGCGCCCCGGCCGACGGCCGGAGCGCCCTGGTGGTGCAGTCACGCGGATCGGTTCCTTTGGTGTCTCGCCCGTCAGGCTGTCTGCCAAGGCGGGTCCTCGGGCAGGATGGCCTCGAACTCCTCGATAAGCTGCGATTCGTATGCGTCTGTATACTCACCGGCCAGGAACTTCGGGCCGGCTTCCTGGCGGAACCGATCCCACGAGGCCTCTTCCTGGCCCGGCTTGATCGGGTAGAACCGGGCGCCGTTGTCCTTGGCGGCCCGCATGTCGCCGGGGGCGTCGCCGATCATCAGGATCCTCTCGGGCGGGTATTTGCCGGCGGCGGCCAGCGCCAGGTGCTCCTTCTTCTTGCCCATCTCCTGGCCGGCGATGACCGACATGTACTTCGCGATGCCGTGCTCCTCCCACTCGCGCTCCAGGGCCTCGCAGGGGGTGGCGCTGACGACGATCATGTCGGCCTTGCCCTCCAGCAGCGCCAGGCTTTCCGGCACGCCGGGGAAGGGGGGGACGCCCCTGACGAGCTCGGCGACGCGCGCGTTGATGGTCACGGACCAGTCGAGGCACCGCGCGAGCTCGTCGTTGCCGGTCCCCGCGACCTCGGCCTCCAGGGCCGGGTTGCCGAGGGCCGACTCGCGGTCGGTCCACGCCTTGAGCTCCCAGAGGTCGGGAATCGTGATGCCGCGCCGCTTGACCTCCGGGCGGGCCCGCAGCAGGTTCATCACGTGCTGGAGGGCGTGGAAACGGTTGCAGCCGCGCGTTTTCGAGTAGAGGTTGACAAAGTCCCAGGCCTCGCGGGCGTACTTGGAGCAGGCCGCAAGGTCCCATTTCCATATCGTCACCGGGCAGAAACATTCCTTGTGCTTCGGCTCCATGGTGTCGAAGGCGCAGCCGTCGGAGTCGATGCCGACGAAGTACTCGCACTGGGGCTCGAAGGCCTTGAGGGCGGCATGGGGGTCGGGTGCGGCCACGGGGGTCCTCCCTGTCTCGGGTCGCGTCACGGTCACGGAACCGGGCCTGCGGCCCGGCCGCAGACGAAGGTACCAGCGGGCCGCGGGGATGCAAGAAGAATCGGGGGGACCGCGCGTCGCAGAGTGACAAGGTAACTAGGTGACTGGAAGCGTTTGGCGGGGTTCGGACGCGGCCGCCGTCGTTCGCGGCGAGGGGGCTTCGGACCTCCCGGACGGCGAAGCAAAACTCACGGGCAGGATGCCCGTGCTGCGGGAAGACAGCGAATGCCGGTGGCAGGGGGCCGCGCGTGCGGCTAAGATGCCGGCATGACCGAGCCGGAGACCCCCGCGAACGGCGCCGACCCCGCGGCCTCGCGCGAGGCGCCCCGAACCACCCGCGGGCCCGCTGCGCCGGTCACGTCCGCCCCGATGCCCGAGTCCGCTTCGTCTGATACGTCCGCCTTAACCCCCGGGCCCGTTGCGCGTGATGCGGCCGCCGTGCCTGATGCTGGGGCCGCGCCGAGTGCCGCCGACCCGACCGCCGGGTGCGAGGCGGCGCTGGGGGACTTCGATTACGACTTGCCGCCCGACCAGATTGCCCAGGCGCCCGTCCGGCCGCGCGACGCCGCCAGGCTGCTCGTCCTGGACCGGGCGTCGGGCACGGTCGCGCACCACGTCTTCCGGGAGTTGCCGCGCCTGCTCGCCCCGGGGGACCTCCTGGTGCTGAACGACACGCGGGTGATTCCGGCGGCGGTGACGGCGCGGCGGGCGACGGGGGGACGGATCGAGG
>CAYNLG010000025.1:0-42512 GCA_964397995.1 uncultured Anaerolineales bacterium | reverse complement strand
GTAACGAAGTAACGTGGTGACGGCGTGACGAAGAGAAGGCCGGAGGGCCCGGGCGGCTCCGAAGAGGAAGAAGGAGGCAAAGAGGCCGGGGGCCAGCCGCGGAGAACACGGAGGACAATAAGGAATGAAGAAAACCACAGCACTTGAGAACGAACGGCGGAGAAGCGGGCGAGAGAGCGGGGAGAAGAAGAAGAGTGAGAGCGAAGAAGAAAGAATAGAAGAACCCAAGATGCTCAGTGGCATTGTCGGGGATGGCGGCCTTATCGGACGGCGCGGGGCGGAGGTCAGCGCGCCCGGCGGCGGGCACGACCTTCCGCACCTACCGGTTCAAAGTCACGATACACGCGATGTCGGCCCCCGGGCGTTGATTGCCGCCGGCCTTATGGTACAATCCTCGGGGCTGGTAGGTCAGAGATGAACTGAACGTTAGCGAAGTCTGCGGCGTTCCTATGCAAAGGACGAGGGGGCATGCCTACGAGGCTTCCGGCCAGGCGGCACGGACGGCGATGGAATCGCGATGAGCTTGTATTGACGCTGGAGCTATACTGTCGCACCCCTTTTGCCAAAACAAAAGCATCCAATGAGAGTGTAATGCGGCTGGCCGATTTCCTTGGGCGAGCCCCTGGCGCCGTGGCAATGAAGCTCGGGAACCTTGGCGCGCAAGACCCAAGCTTGCGTGTCAAAAGGATATCGGGACTTCAGCACGGGAGTGCGGACGACAAGGCCGTTTGGGATGAATTCCATGGTCGGTGGGAAGCCCTGGTGGATGAAGCAAATCGCCTTCGGCTGCTCTTGGCCACGGACCCGAATGAAGAGCCGTTCCCTTTGCCTGAAGGACCTTCTGAACGTATGGCAGCCTGCAGAGAGCGGGTGCACCAGCGGTTCTTTCGCGACGCCGTTCTCAGCAGCTACGCGGAGACCTGTTGCGTAACAGGCATTAGCGTTCCCGAGTGTTTGGCAGCATGCCACATTGTCCCGTGGCACGTTGACGCCGGTGCACGTAGCGATCCGACGAACGGCCTCTGTTTGAGCGGCACATTTCATATGCTATTTGATGCCGGGCTCATGGCCATTTCAGGCGACCACCACGTGCGCTTATCCAGGCGCATCTTGAGATTGACGGACAAGCCGAACCGGGAACTCTTGCTTGTGTTCGATGGCAAGGGAGTACGTCTTCCTGACCGGTTTGCACCGCACATGGAACGGCTCGCATGGCACCGAACGCATGTCTTTAATCCATAGTCCGGGAGGGTGTGAACCATGAACGTGGCCGATGCTGGCGTCACCGACTTGGTGCGTGAGTACGAGGTTCTCGTTGCCGAGGCCCGGACGATGGACGGCGCCGTGGACACATCTCGCCTCGAAGGCCTGTTGGAATCGGATGCGGATTGGACGTCACGCGGGGCAGAGCAACTTCTGTCCTTGGCACAGCAGTATGGGAGCTTCTTCCTGAGGAATGCCTTGGCTTTGGCGTTGGCTCTGAAGGTTGAGGATGGTGACCTCGGTCTGTGAGCACCGGGTTCGTCACTCTCGCGGAACGGCCGGGCAGCGGTGTGAAAGTCAGGGCGTGGGCAGGAACACGCGCCCTGAAATGGTCGTGCGGCGCCTGGCACATGCGATGGGGTATCGGTACCGATTGCATCGGCGCGACCTGCCCGGTTGCCCGGACCTCGTCTTCCCGTCGCGACGGAAGATCATTCTCGTTCACGGGTGCTTCTGGCACCGCCATCGGTGCCGCAAAGGCCGCTCGACGCCGCGTACCCGCAAGCGATTCTGGCGGGAGAAGTTCGAGGCGAACCGGAAGCGTGACAGGCGGTTCCGCCGACAACTGAGGCGCCGGGGCTGGAAGGTCCTGGTGATCTGGGAGTGCCAGACCCGGGACGCGGATCGCTTGGCGCCGCGGATGCGCGCGTTTTTGGATCCCTGAATGGAAACCCTCCCTTTCGATTCAGCCGGCTTGAAGGCCCTCGGCCCGCGGGCTTGCCGTCCGTGGGACCGCAACGGCATAAGCGCCAGCAACGTCGTCGCGACGGCAAGGCGGCAACCCGTGTCGCCGCACTCCTAAGGGCCGGCTACGCCGGGCATGGGGCGCATCGAGCGGCATGACGGCAGCCAGCGCGGCCGTGGCCGCGCGCCGGAACGGGGCGGGGACGGACGGCGCGGCCCCGACCTTCGGGTCGGGGCTCGAAACGGGCCGGCGGCGCCGGGTAAGAAAGAGGCAAGACGGCGGACGGCGGAAAACGGCAAGACGGCGAAGAAGACTCACGGGCAGGATGCCCGTGCTGCGGGAAAACGGCAACGGCACCACAACGAAAACATCAGACGACAGCCAAGGCGGCGTCGTTGCCGCCGCAGTCCATAGGACGGCAACGGCCGAAACGGCGAAGAAGACTCACGGGCAGGATGCCGGTGCCACGGAAAACGGCCACGGCAACCGGAGCGAGGCCGGCGGGGCGGGCTCAGGTCGCCAGGTCCAGGGCTTTCAGGCGGTCTTCGCGGTCTTGGGCCAGGAGGGCGTCGAGCAGGTCATCCAGGTCGCCCTGCATCACCTGGTCGAGGTTGTAGGCCGTGTAGCCGATGCGGTGGTCGGTCAGGCGGTTCTGCGGGAAATTGTAGGTGCGGATTCGCTGGCTGCGGTCGCCGGAGCCGATCTTGGACTTGCGGGCGGCGTCGCGTTCGGCGCGGCGTTGGGATTCGTAGTGGTCGTGGACGCGGGCGGAGAGGATGCGGAGGGCCTTCTCGCGGTTGCGGTGCTGGCTCTTTTCGTCCTGCATGCTGACGACGATGCCGGTGGGGACGTGCGTCATCCGGACGGCCGAGGAGACCTTGTTGACGTTCTGGCCGCCCGGGCCGCTCGCGCGCATCGTCTCGACCTCGAGGTCCTCGTCGTGGATTTTGATTTCGACCTCCTCGGGCTCGGGCATGGCGGCGACGGTGGCGGCGGAGGTGTGGATGCGTCCCTGGGCCTCGGTCTCGGGGACGCGCTGGACGCGGTGGCCGCCCGACTCGAACTGGAGGCGGCGGAAGGCCTCGTCGCCCTCGACGGCCATGAGCAGTTCCTTGAAGCCGCCGAGGGGGGTGGGGCTGGCGGCGAGGATCTCGTGCCTCCAGCCGCGCGCGTCGGCATAGCGGGTATACATTTCGAAGAGGTCGCGTGCGAAGAGGGCGGCCTCGTCGCCGCCGGTGCCGGCGCGGATTTCGAGGATGACGCGGGTGGCGTCGGTGCCGGCCTCGCGTTCCAGGAGCCGCTCCTGGATCTCGGCCAGGAGGCCGGCCTCGAGGTCGGCCTGGACCTCGGCCTCGGTGCGTGCCAGGGCGGCCATGTCCGGGTCGTCGTCGGCGGCGTCGAGGAGTTGCTCGGCCTCGCGGCGTGCGGCCCGGGCCTCGCGCCAGCGGCGGTAGGGGTCGACGATGCGCATCAGCCGGCCTCGCTCGCGCATCAGCGACGCCAGCCGCCCGGGGGCCTTGGCCACCTCCGGCAAGGCGACGAGCCGGTCGATCTCCTCGACGCGGGCGTCGAGGCGGCCCAGCTGGGCGCCGAGCGCCTGGGCGGGTCCCTCGTCGGTCTCGGTCATGGGGCCTCCGGAAGGCGGCCGGGCGGCGGCGTGCGGTCGCGCGGCCGCGTCGCCCGGGGGCGCGGTCGCTACACGTCGGTCTGACGGCACGTGCTCATTGTCCGCATTGTACCGGGGCGGCGGTGGTTCGCAAGCCCCGCGGCCGCGGTCCGGCCCCTCAGGCGCTCAGCACGTGAGGTGGAACGCGCCGGCGACGCGGCGGCCGGCGTCGGCCTCGGCGTTGTAGGCGTCGGCGGCCCGGCCGGTGGGGGCGGCCACCAGGCGGATGCCCGCGGCCTCCAGCGCCGCGCGGGCCCCGTCGGTCACGGTCATGCGGCCCTGGGCGCCCGTGCCGACGACGAGCACGTCCGGGGCGGCCTCGAAGACGGCGGCCAGGTCCGCGCGCGTGCAGCGGTGACCCGTGCCGCGCCACCAGCCGCCCTCGACCCGGTCGGGCAGCAGGATCAGGTCCGTCTCGTACGCGGTGCCGTCGACGGCCATGTGGCCGAACGTGCAGGCGTCGATGTGCATGGCAGGTCCCCCGGGCGAAACGCCCTTGTCGGGTCGCGCGCCGGGTGCGATTATACCGCGCCGGCCGCGCCGGGGCGCGTCGGGACGCGATGGAACGAGGGGGACCGCACGGGAAGGACGCCCCATGCCCCGCGAATCGAAGGCCGCCCGGGCCGCGCGCTGCCGCGCCATTGCCCAGGCGCTCTACACGGCCTACCCGGACGCGCGATGCGCGCTGGAGTTCGCGACGCCGTTCGAGTTGCTCGTGGCGACGGTGCTGGCGGCCCAGTGTACGGACGTGAAGGTGAACGAGGTGACGGCGGAGCTGTTCCGGGACGCCGGGACGCCCGAGGCGCTGGCCGCGATGCCGGTCGAAGCCCTCCAGGCGCGGATCCGGCCGACGGGGTTCTTCCGGAACAAGGCCAAGGCGCTGAAGGGGCTGAGCCGGCGGATTCTCGACGAGCACAATGGCCGCGTGCCGCGCGACATCGACGCGCTGCTGGCGCTGCCGGGCGTCGCGCGGAAGACGGCGAACGTGGTGCGTGAGGCGGCGTGGGGGGTGCCGGGGATCATCTGCGACACGCACATGATCCGCCTGAGCGGGCGGATGCGCCTGTCGCGGCACCCCGACCCGGTAAAGCTGGAGCGCGACCTCCAGGTCCTGGTGCCGCGGGCCGACTGGGGCCGGTTCAGCCACGCGATGGTCTTCCACGGGCGGCGCTGCTGCGCGGCGCGGAAGCCGGCGTGCGACGCGTGCCCGGTGGCGAGGCTGTGTCCGAGCGCGTTCGCATTCCCGGCCTTCAAGGCGAAGGCGGCAACGAAGGGCCGGAAGAAGGGGAAGCCGAAGGGCCGCTGAGGCGCGCGGGGGCGGAAGCGCGTTGACACGGGCGGGGCAAACGGTATAATGTGCGTCACCGGCCGGGGGCATAGCTCAGTTGGGAGAGCGCTTGCATGGCATGCAAGAGGTCAGGGGTTCGAATCCCCTTGCCTCCACCAGCCAACAAAAGGAGGGAAGCCGCCCTGTCGGCCTCCCTCCTTTTTGTGCGCCAAGTCCTTCCATGACAAGGGGTTACGTGCGGCCGTCAGGGCCGCTCGCCCCGTGACGTCGCGCGGCCCTCGCCCGTCTCGTCCTTCGGCCGCGCCTCGCCGACCGTCTTGACCACCGCCGGCACCAGGAACACCAAAGCCGCCAAGCCCAGGTCGGGCCAGTCCATGGCCACGGCGGCGGCAATGACGCCGGCGACAGCCACGAGCGTCACCGCCCAGACGAGCAGCAGGTCGGACCGGGGCGCCGGCGCGGGCGCCGGGGGCGGGGTCGTGTCCACGACGGGGTCCCAGGCGAGTTCGGCCCGCCCGCCGGCGCGGCGTTCGGCCGGCCGGTCGACCGTCCGGGCCGCGACGAAACCTCCCGCGAGGCGCGACAGGGCGTCGGCGGCCGCGCCCGCCCGTGCCGAGCAGCCGGGCCCACCCGGCCCGACGTCGGCCGCGAAGGGCTCGTCGCCGAGGGCGGCCACCACCTCCGGGGGGGCCTCCTTCGGCGCGAGGAACCGGAACGCGCACTGCGGGCACTCCACCCAGCGGCCCGCCTGCTCCGACAGCACCACCAGCTCGGTGTCGCACGTCAGGTTCGGGCAGGCGAGGACCCAGGCGGCGGGCGGCGGCGGGGCGGGGTCGCGGAAACGGTCGCGCGGGGCGGCCCGCGGATAGGTGTGACGCAGACCCGGTCGTCGCGAAGGCCCCATGGCGGGCCCCCTTGGCTGAGGCGTCCCCGGTTTGTACGCGGCCGCGGGTGCGTTGCGCGGGGCCAAGGCGCCCCGCGCCCCCCGGCACGCCGGGCCGCACCGTCGTTGTCGGCCGCATCGGCCCGAACGCATTAGTCCAATTCAGCCGCCGGCGCGGCGGCCAGGCGGCCGGCGCGGCGGGCGCGGGAGGACGAACGGGCGGCCGGTGGCGTCGTCGGTCCGGACCTCGACAGGCGTCTCGTAGACCGGTTCCAGCACCTCCGGGCGGAGCACCGCGGCCGGCGGACCGAGGGCGGCCAGGCGGCCCCCGGCCAGCAGCGCCAGCGCGTCGGCGTACGCCCCGACCAGGTTCAGGTCGTGGCCCACGCAGACCACCGTCAGGCCGCGCTCGTCCACAAGGCGGCGCATCAGGCCGTAGATCGCGTGCTGGTGCCGGATGTCCAGGAAACTCGTCGGCTCGTCCAGGAGCACCAGCTCCGGCCCCTGGGCGATGGCACGGGCGACGATGACCCGCTGCCGCTCGCCCCCCGAGAGGTCCTCCAGCGGCCGGTCGGCGAAGGGTTCGGCGTCCACCAGGGCCAGGGCCTCGCGGGCGAGGCGCCAGTCCTCCGGCGACTCGAAGCCCAGCAGGCCGGTGTGCGGCGAGCGGCCGAGGAGGACCGTCTCCAGGGCCGTGAAGGCCAGGGCCGACCGGGTCTCCTGCGGCACGTACGCGACGCGGCGGGCCAGGTCCGGCCGCGCGATGCGCCCGAGCGGCCGCCCGTCCAGCCGCACTTCGCCGCGCGCGGGCCGCAGCAGGCCGAGGACGAGGCGGAGGAGCGTGGTCTTGCCGGAGCCGTTGGGGCCGACCAGGGCGACGAGGCGCCCGCGGGCGACGCCGAGCGAGAGCCCGTCGAGCACCGCTTGGCCGCGCGCATAGGCGAACGCGAGGTCGCGGACCTCGACGTGGGGCGCGGCCTCGGCGTCGGGCGGGACCGGGTCTACCGGAGTTCGGCTGCTTTCCGCCATCGTGTCCTCAGAAGGAAGATGAAGAACGGGCCGCCCGCCAGGGCCGTCAGGACGCCGACCGGCGGGGCGACGCCCGCCCCGACGCCTTGGAGCAGGCGCGTCGCGAGGTCCGCCACCACCAGCAGCGCCGCTCCGGCAAAGAGCGTCGCCGGCACGAGCAACCGGTGGTCGGGGCCGAGGGCCAGGCGCAACAGGTGCGGCACGATGAGGCCGACGAAGCCGATCGGCCCGGCGACCGCCACGGCGGCGCCCGTCAGGAGGCTGGCCGCGACGAACGTCACGAGGCGCAGCCGGTGGACGCGGACGCCCAGGGCGCCGGCGGTCTCCTCGCCGACGGCGACAAGGTTGAAGGCCTTGGCATAGGCGGCAAAGAGCGCGGCCGCGCCGACGGCCAGGGCCGCCGCCACCGCCGGCCGGGCCCAGTCGAGGTCGAACGGGCTGAGGGTGCCCATCATCCAGTAGGCGATGTCGCCGCGCCGCTCCGGGCTCACGAGGGCCGTCACGCCCATGATGCCGGCGGCGTAGAAGGCGTTGACGATGACCCCGGAGAGCAGGAGCGTGTAAGGCTCCAGCCGACCGCGCCGCTGGGCCACCGCCCACACCAGGAGCACCGTGGCGAGGGCCCCCGCGAAGCCGAAGAGCGGGGCCAGGGTGACGCTGAGGAAGAGGCTGGCGAGGAGGACGCCGAGGCCCGCGCCGCCGCTGATGCCAAGGATGTACGGGCTGGCCAGCGGGTTCCGGAGCAGGGCCTGGAACCCGAGGCCCGCCAGCGCCAGGGCCGCCCCGACGGCGCTCGCGGTGGCCACCACGTACAGCCGCATGCGCAGTACCTCGCCGCGGGCGGCGGGGTCGGCCCAGGCCCAGATGTTCTGCGACCCGAGGAGCACCGCCGCCACGACGGCGGCCGCCCACACCCCCGCCCACAGGAGGCAGGTCCGGACGTACCGGGCAACCGTGACAGGGCGGGCGATCACTCGCGGAGCTCCGGATGGACGGCCCGGGCGAGGCGGCGGGCGGCCTGGCCGACGCGCGGGCCGGGGATCGTCAGGTACGGTTCGGTCACGAGATGCAGCCGCCCCCCGGCCACGGCCGGCACGCTTCGCCATTGGGTCCAGGCGTCAAGGACGGCGCGCGCGCGGTCCGAGCCCGGGTCGACGCCGGCCGCGTGGATGAGCACCACCTCCGGGGCAAGCTCGATGACCTTCTGGGGGCCGATGCGCGGCCAATCGGCGCGGGCCGGATAGGCGTTCTCGGCGCCGGCGGCGTCGAGCAGGTCGTCGACGAACGACCCGCGCCCCGCCACCAGCATCTCCACCGACCCGACCGTCATCGGGAACGTGAAGAGCGTCCGGGGGCGCGGCAGGCCGGCGACGTCGCGGCGGACGGCGTCGAGATCCGCCTCGATGCGGGCGAGGAGGTCGCGCGCGGCCGAGGGGTGGCCCGTCACCTCGCCGACGCGGGCGACGGCGGCCCGGAGCTGCGGCAACGTGTCGGAGTCCAGGGCCACGGTCTCGATGCCGAGGGCCTCGAGCCGCTGGACGCGCCGCATGCGGCGGGTGATGAGGAAGGCGTGGGTCGGCTTCAGCGCGAGGACCTTCTCGAGGTCGAGGCTGAGCGTGTCGCCGACGACCGGAACGTCGAGCGCCGCCGGCGGGTACGTGCAGTAGGAGCTGCGGCCGACGACGCGGTGGCCGAGGCCCATGGCGAAGAAAATTTCGGTGACGCTGGGCGTGAGGGAGAGCAGGCGAAGCTCGCCGCCGGCCTCCGGGGCCGACGCGCTGCCGCACCCGGGAACCGCCGCGACACCGAAGGCGCAGGCGAGAAGGATGCCGAGGATGGCGGCGAGGGCGCGGGTCATGGCAGGGGCGATTCTAGGGCCACCGGCGCGCCCGTGCCAGAGGCTTTGCGGGCGACGTGGGACGAACGGCGGCTTGACTTTCGCGAAACCCGGGGTATAGTAGACGCGACAACTGAACAGGACCGGGAACAGGGAAGGCGGTGCAAATCCGCCGCGGTCCCGCCGCTGTGAGCGACGACGAAAGGCCATCGGGCCACGGCTCCTTCGGAGCCGGAAGGCCGGCCGAGTAGGGCGACTCGCGAGCCAGAAGACCTGACCCGGACCGGAGGCTTGGCTTTCCTCGTGGACTGGGACAGGCCGGCCGAAGCAGTCCGTTGACTTCGGCGACCCGACCCGGGGCCGAAGTTCGTTTTTTGCGCGGCCCCGACGGAGCGTCGGAGGCGGCGCCGTCCGGTGCAGCCCCGCCGGCGGCGTCCGGGAGAGGTCCGCTTCGGAGCCCCCGCGTGCCCTCGGCGGCTTGCCGAAAGGAATCCCGCGCGGTCCGTCTTATCCACGAGCACGCCAGGCCGGTTCACCCGAACCGAGCGCGGCCCAATGAAGGGTCGCCCAGACCAAGGAGGCGTGCAATGCGTATGTGGACAACGGGCCTGGCGATGGGCGTGGTGGTGATGGCGACCGCGGCGGGCGCATGGGCCGATCCGATTCCGGTCGGGAGCGGCGCCAACTCGGCGGTGCTGAAGGTCAACTTCTGGGACCCGGCCCAGTCCTCACCGGTCACGGACGTCGAGTTCGAGGTCTTCTTCGACGGGACGACGACGGGCCTCGGCCTCTTCGACATCGTCGAGGCCGAGACGACGCTGACGACCGTGCGGCAGGACTTCGGTTTCGGCATCTACATCGACGGCATCGCATACGGCGACCACGCCAACCTCGGCTACGGCGGGGGCGAGGCCTGGTGGCACTACTGGACGAAGGCCGACGCGGCCGACCCGTGGAGCCTGAGTTGGGTCGGCGTGGCGGTCAGCCCCGTCGCCGACGGCGGCTGGAACGGCTGGACCTACGGCCGCGCGGGCGAGCCCGTGCCGGAGCCCGCGACGCTGGGCCTCGTGGCCTTGGGCGTGGGGGCACTGGTGGCGCGGCGGCGCGGCGGAAAGGGAGTCCGATGACCGGGACGCCAGGGGTGTGGATGGCGGCGCTGGCGCTGGCGGCGGCGGGCGCGGCCCAGGCGGGGTACGTCCCTAACCCGAGCGACTTCGCCACGGAGGTCGTCGCCTATGCCGCCGGCACGGGCGGGTTCACGCTCGACCCGCTCACGTCGGACTACTACACCGACCCGTTCAAGGCCCTCGGGCGGCCAACGGTGGACACGACCGGCGACGGCGGGTTCTTCAACCCCGCCGAGCCGGCGCCCGTCGTGCCTGTGTACGGGCCCTTCCGCTCGACCGAGCTGGTGCAGATCGGCCACGAGGGCTCGCTCGTCGTGCGGTTCGAGCGACCCGTCGAGGACCACCCCGCCAACCCGTACGGGATCGACTTCACGATCTTCGGCAACGCCCAACAGACCATCGACGGCATCACGCCATGGCTGAACCGCGACCCGGACGGCACGGTCTGCGTCCCGCCGGGGTACGGCACGTTCGAGCCGGGCACCGTCTCGGTGAGCCAGGACGGCGTGACGTGGCACCGGTTCACCGACGAGGGGGACCCGAACGCGCCGGACCCGTTCACCCCGCCCTACGGGGCGTACGACGGGTTCGACCCGGCCAAGCGGTACGCCGACCACTTCGCGCCGACCCTGGGCCGCGTCCTCGCCCCCGACGCCCCGCACCGCCCGGACGCCGCGTGGGACTGGAACCAGTGGTGGGGCGAGCCGACGGACCCGACGCGGCCGCTCGACCCGGCCAAGGGGTACACGACCTACGGCGGGATGACGGTGGGGGAGATCGCGGCCGACTACGGCGCCTCGGCCGGCGGGACAGGGTTCGACCTGGCGGCGCTGGACGTCCCGGGCGGGCTCGACTGGATCCTGTACGTGCGGATCGACAACTTCCGCGACGGGGTCGGGGCGACGCCGGAGATCGACGCGGTGGCGGACGTCGCGCCGCCGGGGTGGGGGCCGGGCGACCTCGACAAGAACCTCGTCGTGGACGCCCGCGACATCGACCTGATGAGCCGCCACCTGGACGACCCCGCCTACGGCCCGGGGTACGACCTGGACGGGGACCGCGACGCGGACACGGCCGACCGGGCGGTGCTGCTCGGGGACATCCTGGGCGTGCACCCGGGGGACGCGGACCTCTCGGGCCGGGTCGACACGGCCGACTACTTCGCCTTGGCCTCCCACTGGTTCGGCGCGGGGGGCTGGGCCGACGGCGACGCCACGGGCGACGGCCTCGTGAATACGGCCGATTACTTCGCGCTGGCGGACCACTGGTACCTGCCGCCTGTGGCGAGCGCGGCCCCGGGTCCGGCGACGCTGGGTCTGGCGGCGGCGGGGCTGGCGGCGCTGGTGGGGCGGCGGGCGCATTTCTAATGGCCCCGGGCGCGACCCGCCGATAGGCTGAAGGAACGAGCCCGGAAGCCCGTCTATCCCTGCCGAAGGAGGGACACCGTATGCGCCCGCAATGCATCCTGGCCACGTGCCTGCTGGCCGCCCTGCCCGCCCTCGCCCGCGCCCAAGCCGTCCAGCCGCGGCGCGCCGGCGGGGTCGAGGTCCGCCGCGAGCGAATCACCTACCCCGTCAACCAACAGAAGCTGACGGGCAAGTACGAGTCCCTGAAGGTCAACCCGAAGCTGACGGGCAAGACCGAGTACACGACCGAGGCGATCGTCCTGGAGAACCGGTACGTCAAGGTGACGGTCCTGCCGGAGTTCGGCGCCCGGATGCCGCGCGTCGTCTTCAAGCACCTCGACAACCGCGACGCCTTCTGGGTCAACGACGTACTGGAGGACACCCTGCCGTGGTCGATGGGAGGGATCCGGTTCTCGTTCCCGTTCTACGAGCACGGGCGGCACATGGACGAGGGGGCGGGGTGGCGGATCGTCGAGCGGCCGGACGGGTCGGTCGTGGTGGCGATGGACATGCGGTTCCGCCAGCACACGGGCGAGGTCCAGCGGTACGGCCGGTTCTCGCTGCTGCGGCAGGCGACGGAGGTCACGCTGCGGCCGGAGACGGCGATGGTGGAGTACACGTCGCGCGTGGAGAACGACCTGCCGATCCGCCACGGGTTCCGCCTGTGGAGCGTCGCCCACCTGGCGCGCGTCGCGGGGGCGGAGTTGCTGTGGCCCGTCGGCTCGGTGACCGACCACGGGGCGCCCGCGATGCACACGTGGCCGACGTGGGACGGCGTGGACCACTCGGTGCTGGGCACGTGGGGCACGTCGTCGTTCAGCCTCGACCTGGCGGGCAACTGGGCGGGCCTCTATTACCCCCAGGCGGGGGTCAACCACCTGCTCCTCAGGCCGCGCTACTCCGTGCCGGGGCTGAAACTCTATGCCGGGCGCCTGAAGCCCGACAAGGCGGGCCGCTGGGACACCATGATCGAGATCTGGTGCGGGTCGAACCGCATCTTCGAGCATCCCGGCCACTACCTGCCCCCCTTCGGCACCTACGAGATGCCGATCAAGGTCGCCCTGGTGGGCGGCATCGGCAAGGTGGCGTGGGCGGACGAGCGGTTCGCGGTCGGTTTCGAACCGGGCCAGGGCGCGCGGGGCGCGGTCCTCCGCATCAAGGCCTACACGCGGATGCCCCGGGTGTGGGCGGCCGTGCGGTCGCCCTCCGGCACGGTCCGCAAGGACGGCCCCGTGGGGCCGGAGACGGTGCTGGAGCTGGAGGCGGCGGACGCGGCCGGGCCGGTCACGCTCTTCCTCTTCGACGCGGACCAGACGGAACTGGCCAAGGCGGAGATTCCCGTGCCGATCCCACCGACGCCGGACACCCTCTTCAAGACCCTCAAGGCCGAGATGGAGCACACCTGGGTCTTCAAGGAGCTCTCCGATTGGCCGCGCGAACACGCTCCCAACCTGGCGGCCGCCAACCAGGAGTTCGCCAAGGGCCTGAGCATGACGAACCCGGAGCGGGTGGTGCACGCGGCCCGGATCATGATGCGGACCGAGCCGGCCGGGTCGGCGACGTGGCACCAGGTAAAGTCGATGCTCGAGCGCGTCGTCCGTGAGCACCCGGAAAGGAAGCACGCGGCCCTGTACTTGGCGATGATGGAGATGCAGGACTCGGGCGGGACGCCGTCGAAGGAGAGCCGGGCGCTGGCCGAGCAGGCGGCGCGGCTGCCGGCGGCGCAGTACGTGCTGGGCCTGCACGCCATCGGCGAGCAGAACCCCGCGGGGGCCCTGGCCTACTTCCTGCGGGCCACGAGCACCACGTCCGAGGTCGCCATGGGCATGGGCGACCTGGCGCTCGGGGGCAACCAGCGGCTGCACCCGGCGGCCATGGTGAGCGGGACGTGGCCGAACCTGGTCCGGGCGGACCTGATGCTGCAGCTCCAGCGGACGCAGCAGGCGATCAACACGCTGCGCCTGATCCTCCAGGCCGACCCGGCGCGGGCCGAAGCGATGGCCCTGCTGGCCGAGGCGTACAAGGCCGCCGGCGACCGCGAGAAGGCCAAGACGGCCCAGACCGAGGCCGCCCGCCTGTTCGAATACAACGACCAGGCCCGCCGCGACCTGGAGCGGCTCCGCAAGGCGGTCGCGGAGGGCCTGCTGGTCCAGTTCCCGAAGCCGTAGGCGCGACCGGTGGCGCGGGGGGCGCCGGCGGCGACCGGGCGTGCGAAAACCGTGGACAGGCCGCCCGCGGCCCGCTATGGTGCCTCGGGTCGGCACGTCGCGGACCCCCCGATTGGCCCGAACCGAGGAGAGCGTCGGCATGGCCCCCGCGCCCGCACCGCGTCCGGCGAAGTCCGCGCGTCCCCGCGTGATGATCCTGGGCGGCGGCCCGAACCGCATCGGCCAGGGCATCGAGTTCGATTACTGTTGCGTCCACGCCTCGTTCGCCCTCCGCGCCGAGGGCTACGAGAGCATCATGGTCAACTGCAACCCGGAGACCGTCTCCACCGACTACGACACCAGCGACCGGCTGTACTTCGAGCCGCTGACGCTGGAGGACGTCCTCGGCATCGTCGAGCGTGAGCGGCCCGAGGGGGTGATCGTCCAGTTCGGCGGCCAGACGCCGCTGAACCTGGCCCTGCCGCACCTCGAGGCCGGTGTCCCCATCCTGGGCACCAGCCCGGACGCCATCGACCGGGCCGAGGACCGGAAGCGGTTCACGGCCCTGCTCGACGGGCTGGGCCTGACGCAGCCGGTCAACGGGGCGGCCCGCAGCTTCGGCGAGGCGCTGGCGATCGCCGAACGGATCGGCCTGCCGGTGCTGGTGCGGCCGTCGTACGTGCTGGGCGGGCGGGCGATGCAGATCGTCCACAGCCTCGACGCGCTGCGCGAGTACATGGAGCAGGCGGTCGTGGCCTCGCCGGAGCACCCGGTGCTCGTGGACAAGTTCCTGGAGGACGCCGCCGAGATCGACGTCGACGCCGTGGCCGACGGCCGGCGCACCGTCATTGCCGGCGTCATGGAGCACATCGAGGAAGCCGGCATCCACAGCGGCGACTCGTGCTGCGCCCTGCCCCCGTTCACCCTGGCCGAAACGGTCGTCGAGCAGGTGGAGGCGCAGACGCGGGCGATCGCGGCCGAGATGGACGTGCGCGGCTGCCTGAACATCCAGTACGCCGTCCGGGGCGACACGGTCTACGTCCTGGAGGTCAACCCGCGGGCGTCGCGGACGGTGCCGTTCGTCTCGAAGGTCACGGGCGTCCCCTGGGCGGACGTCGCGACGCGCGTCATCGTCGGCCGCACCCTCGACGAGCTGGACATCGGCCGCGAGATTCGCCCGGCCCACTGGGCGGTCAAGGCGCCGGTCTTCCCGTGGTCACGGTTCCCCGGGGTGGACCCGGTGCTGGGGCCGGAGATGCGGTCCACCGGCGAGGTCATGGGCATCGACGCCAAGTTCGGCCTCGCCTTCGCCAAGAGCCAGATTGCCGCCGGCACCGTCCTGGCCGACCGCGGCCGCATCTTCGTCAGCGTCAACAACCGGGACAAGCGCGGCATCATCTCGATCGCGAAGCGGCTGGCGGGCCTGGGGTTCTCGCTGACGGCGACGCGCGGGACGGCGGCGGTGCTGCGGACCAGCGGCCTCGACGTCGAGGAGGTCCCGAAGGTCCAGGAAGGCCTCCGCCCGAACATCCTCGACCGCATGACCAACGGCGAGATCGGCCTGCTGATCAACACGCCGAGCGGCCGCCGCTCGCGCCCCGACGAGGTCAGCATCCGCGGCACGGCGGTGCGCCTGGGCATCCCGCTCGTGACGACCCTGAGCGCCGCCAGCGCCTTGGTCCTGGGCCTGGAGGAGATGGCCAAGGGGGCCCTCGGCGTCCGGGCTCTGCAGGATTATCACCGGGACCTGGCGGAGGCCGCCGAGGCCGCCTCGTAAGCCCTTTTCCGAAAACGCCTTACGACCTTCGCCCCGGCCGAACGCCCGCCCTAATCCGTTTCCCGTATCCGGTCGATATACGCATGGAACCGAAGCTCAGCCTGCCCTGGGGAGGGGCCGGCCATGCGACACGGGAGTGCCGGACTATGGGCCGTTTCGTCGCCATGCGCGGACTCCGCCTGCTCCAGACGCTCATCGCGGCGCTCGGGTTGGCGGCGTACGTCTCGGGCCGGCCGGCCGTCGCCCTGGCGGGGGCGGGGGCGGCCTGCCTCCTGGCCACGGTCCTCTGGACCGCCCCGCGGATGGCCGTCTGGCATTCGGGCGCACGTGACGCCGGCCGGCCCATCTGGCACCGGCCGATCGCGGTTCACCGGCTGAACGCCATGGCCATGGCGGCGCTGCTGGCCCTCGGGCCCGTCCTTCAGCCCCGCCTCCATCCGCTGGCCTGGGTGCCGGTGCTGGCCGCCGCGCTCACCGGACTGACGCTGTCCGCGACGGGGACCTCCTACACGGCCCACGCGGCGGGATGCGGGCCGCTGGACGGCGCCGCGCGGTCTTCACGGCGGGCGGTCCGGCTGTCGGCTCATGCCCGCGCCTGGTTCATCCCGGGCATCGGGGCGATGGCGGTGGCGCTGGCGCTGGCGGCCGGGTTGCTGACGGCCGGCCTGGACCCGTGGTTCGAACGGCTGCTCGTCACGGCCGGCGTCGCCGCCGGCGTCGCCGCCGGCGTGGCCGTCCACCACCAGGCGGCCAGCCTGTCGGCCACCGTCCGGAAACTGCGGACCCGCGACGGGCTGGCGATGCGGCGATGCGCGTTTCTGCAGGACCTGGCGGCGGCCTCGTCGCTGTACGAGGCGGCCGAGGTGGTGGCCGGGTACGTGGCCGGGTCGCTGGCGGTGCGGCGGGTGGTGGTGGCCGTCGGCCACGGAGCCGACGCCAAGGTGGCGGCCGCCATCGACGGCCCCGCGCTCTGGAACGACGGGGGCGCCCCGCCGCTTCTCGCGGCCGCCATGACGACGGGCGGCCACCCCGTCGGGCGCGTCACCCTCCACGACACCCCCGGCCGCCGCTTCAGCGACGCCGACACCGACGAACTCCGCTTTGCCGCCGAGGCCAGTGCCCTCAGCCTGGCGGCCCACCTGAACCGGCGCGACGTCACCCAGGCGAACCTGGCGGCCTTGCGGACGCTGGCCCTGGCCGTGGAGGCCAAGGACCCGTACACGCGCGGGCACGCGCGGCGGGTGAAGGCGTGGGCGGCCGCCGTCGGCTACGCCATGGGCATGCCCCAGGCCGAGCTCCAGGCCCTGGCGTTCGCGGCCGAGTTGCACGACGTCGGCAAGCTGGCCGTCCCCGACGAGATCCTGAAAGCGCCGCGCCGCCTGACCGACGACGAATGGCGCATCGTGCGGCTGCACCCGGAGCAGGGGGCGGACCTGATCCGCCACCTCGCCTTCCTCCAGACCGCCCAGGAAGCCATCCTGTACCACCACGAGCGGCTGGACGGGAGCGGGTATCCGCGCGGCCTGGCGGGCGACGAGGTGCCCCGGGCGGCGCGCATCCTGGCGGTGGTCGACGCGTACGACGCGATGACGACGGCGCGGCCGTACCGGCCGGCGATGTCGCACGACGCGGCCGCCGCGGAGCTTCACCGCGCCGCCGGCCACACGCTGGACCCCGAGTGCGTCGAGGCGCTGCTCCGGGTGACGCGCGAGGAGGCGGTGGCCGCCGCCGGCGCGGGCTGAGGAAAGCAGACCCGCCAACGCGCAGTTCCCTCCTCGCCGGGAGAGGCATCGGGCGTGCCGGGACGGCAACGCCGTTCTCGGAGGTTCGAAATCTGAGATTGGAGATTTCAGAGGAACCGCCCAGGGCGCCACGCCCGGGGCGCCACGCCTGACGGCAACGGCGGAAACGGCGAACCCCCTGCCCCCTGACACACTCCTGGCACACCCCCACCGGAAAGCGGTGAAAAAGACCGCGCCATGTGACGTAGCATAGGGTGACGACGCAGCCGTTCTTCCCCACCGTGGGCGGGTGGGCGTGCGGAGCTCGTCCCTGGTCTCCGCCGCGGGGGGCGCCGGCCGAGAGGCGGGTGCCCCCGTCCGCCCGGCGGGGCCGGTCCGGCGCCTGTGGGCAGGGGGGCAGGCGCCTCGGCCTCGCCTCCGCTTGACCCCTCCGGGCGGGTCTGGTACCGTGCCGCCGACCTTGCGGAGGAAGACGCTCATGGCGGAGACGATGGTCGGCCTGATCGGCGGAACGGGGCTCGGAGACGCCCTGCTCCGAGACACCCCGGGCGAGGCGGTGGAGGTCGAGACACCCTTCGGCCCGCCCTCGAGCCCCATCACGCTGGGTGAGATCGACGGCACCCGCATTGCCGCCCTCGCCCGCCACGGGCCCGGCCACCGGTTCCCACCGAGCCTGGTCCCGTACCGGGCCAACGTCTTCGCCCTGAAACAGCTCGGGGTCACGCACGTCCTGGCGTCCGGCGCGGTCGGCAGCCTTCAGGAGAAGATCGCCCCGACGGACCTCGTGATCGCCGACCAGGTGATCGACAAGACGGTGCGCGGCGGGCGGACGTTCTTCGACACGCCGGGCCTGGTGGCCCACGTCGAGTTGGCCGACCCGTTCTGCCCGTCGCTGCGGGCGCTGCTCCAGGAGGTGGCGACCGGGCTCGCCGGCGTGACGGTCCACCCGAAGGGCACGTATGTCTGCATGGAAGGGCCCCAGTTCTCGACCAAGGCCGAGAGCCTGCTGCACCGCCAGTGGGGGGCCGACCTGATCGGCATGACCGCCATGCCCGAGGCCAAGCTCGCCCGCGAGGCCGAGCTCTGCTACGCCCTGGTGGCCGTGCCGACCGATTACGACTGCTGGCGGGCACACGACCCGGACGTCGAGCCGGAGTCGGTCATCCAGACCATCCTGGCGAACGTGGCCAAGGGGACGGCCAGCGCCGTGGAGCTGATGCGGCGGACGGTCCCGCGGATCGCCGGGGCGGACGTCCGCTGCGACTGCCGCCACGCCCTGAAGCAGGCGCTCTGGACGGACCGGGCGGCCATTCCGGCCGAGCGGATCGAGACGCTGCGGCCGCTGGTGGGGCGCTGCCTGGAGGGGTGAGGTGGAGGGCGTGCGGCGCTTGGCGGCAACCCGGGACGGCGCGCCTCGTCAGCCGCGGCGCTCGCCCCCGCGCGTGCGTGGCGTGGGCCGTCCGCTCGCCCGCGCCGTGACGGTCAGGCGTCGAGGACCGTGACCGCGACGCCCTTGCGCTCGAGCTCGACGACGTCCGGATCGACCTCGCCGGCGCGGATGCACCGGGCGGCCGCGGTGCCGCAGGCCACGCCCCACGCCAGGGCGTCGGCGTCCTTTTGCCCCTGAACCCGCGCTCGCAGGAAGCCGGCCAGCAGCGCGTCGCCGCACCCGACCGTGTTGACGACCGCGCCGGCGGGCGGGTGCGGGCGGGCCGCCCACGCCCCGGCCTCCGTCACGAGGATCGCCCCTTCGGCCCCGAGGGTCACGATGACCTCCTCGACCCGCGGCCTCAGGGCGCGGGCGGATTCCAGGGCCCCGGCCTCGTCCTCGACGGGCCGGCCGGCCAGGTGGGCGAGTTCCTCCAGGTTCGGCTTCACGAGCCAGAGCGCCCGGTCCCGCACGGCTTCCAGCCCCGGGCCGCTGGTGTCGACGGCCACGCGGGCGCCCTTGGCCCGGCAGGCCTCGATGAGGGCGGCAAAGGCGTCGGGCGTCATGCCGGGCGGCAGGCTGCCGGCGAAGGCCACCGGCGTCTCGGGGGCGGCCAGGATGCGGAGCTTCTTTTCGAGCCGGGCGAGGTCGTCGTCGGTCAGGGAGAACCCCTCGTCGCGGATGTGCGTCTCGGTGCCGGCCCGCGGATCGACCAGGGTGATGTTCTCGCGGGTGGCACCGCGGCCCTCGAAGAGCTCGATGCGGACGCCGGTCTTGGCGAAGCTCTCGGCGAACCGCTCGCGGTCGCCGGCGCCGACGAATCCCGTCAGGATGGCCACCACCCCCAGCCGGTCCAGCAACCGCGCCACGTTCACGGCCTTGCCGGCGGGCTGGACCGAGACCAGCGACCCGCGCACGTGGCCGCCGAGCGCGAGGCCCGGCACGTCCAAGGTGCGGTCGAGGGCGGTGTTGAGGGTGACGGCGATGACGGCGGCGTCGGCCATGGTCAGGGGGCCTCGGGCCGGTCGAACTCGTCGCCGCGGAAGGTCGAGCCGAGGTAGACGCGTTTGACGTCGGGGTCGTTGACGAGTTCCTGGCTGGTGCCGTGGCAGAAGACGGTGCCCTCGTTGACGATGTAGGCCCGGTCGACGATGCCGAGGGTGGCGTGGACGTTGTGGTCGGTCACCAGCACCCCGATGCCGCGCGCCTTCAGGTTCCGGATGAAGCCCTGGATGTCGAAGATGGCGATGGGGTCGACGCCGGTAAAGGGCTCGTCCAGAAGCATCAGGCTGGGCCGCGTGGCGAGGGCGCGGGCAATTTCGAGGCGCCGGCGTTCGCCGCCCGAGAGGGTCCGGGCCTGCTGGCGTGCCAGGTGCGTGAGGCCGAAGTCGCGGAGCAGTTCGGCGGCGATGGCCTTGCGCTCGGCGTGGTCCAGGTGCATCATTTCGAGCATGCCGAGGAGGTTCTCCTCGACCGAAAGGCGCTGGAAGATGCTGGGCTCCTGGGAGAGGTAGCCCATGCCGAGGCGTGCGCGGCGGAACATGGGGAGGCGGCTGACGTCGCGTCCCTCGAAGATGACGCGGCCGGCGTCGGCGGGGATCATGCCGATGGTCATCTTGAAGCTGGTGGTCTTGCCGGCGCCGTTCTTGCCGAGCAGGCCGACGATCTCCGCCTCGTTGACGCTGAACGAGACGTCGTCGACGACGCGCCGCCCGCCGTACACCTTGACCAGGCCGGTGACGTTCAGGAGTTCCACGCGGCATCCCTCCGGCCGGCCGCCCGGGAGCGGCGCGGCCGCCGAGTCAGTGCACGAACCGGAACCCCGTGGGGTCCGGCAGGATCGGGATCAGGCCCAGCCGGTCCCCCGCGGCCGGCCAGTAGACAAAGAAGGCCCTGCCGACGAGGTTGCGGCGCGGCACGACGGGCCGCTCCAGGGGCCACTCGCGGCTGTCGTAGGACCGGGGGCTGTTGTCGCCCATGACGAAGAACTCGTCGGCCCCCAGCGTAAACGGGTGCCCCGCCGTGGCCGCCCCGGGCACCGACCCGAGGCCGTCCATGCGGCGGTAGCAGTTGAAGTAGTGGATGTCGCGGTCGAGGCGCAGGTACCCGAGGCGGACGCGGCCGCCCTGGCCGCCCACGCGGACACCCGCGGGCCCGGCCGGGCTGTCGGTGATGCGGTCTCGCTCGGCCTCCGAGACCGGCGTCGGGGTGAAGATCGGGTCGCCCTCGGGCGTGGCGCGGTCGGTGCGCGGCGTGAGAACGCGGCGGCCACCGACCAGGACCATGACCTTCTCGTCCACCACGGCGGCGCGGACGTCGGCCGCCTCGCCGACCGGCAGCACGCCGCCCGCGGCCTCAGCCACCACGGTCTTGCCGACGAGCGCCCGCGACGGCCTGCCGGAGCCCTGGGGCGTCAGCTCGACGCGGACCGTGTCCTTCCACGAACGGAGTTCCACGAGGACGGTCGTCCCGGGCTCCGTCACCGTCACCGGGCCGCGCACGCACAGGTCCTTGACGTGGGAGGTACCGAGGCGGACGGCCTCGTCGCCGGAGCCGGTGTTGTAGGCGTAGAAGTCCTGGATGGGGGCGGGGCGGCCGTACGCGTTGCGATGGTGGTAGGTCAGCCACGCGGTCTTCTTGCCGGGGGTGGCCAGGAGGTAGCCGTCGTCCTCGCGTCGCCATCCCTCGCCGAACCAGCGGGGCTCCCAGCCGAGGTGGGTCGGCCGGTGGCGGGTGTCGTGGACGAGCATCCAGAGGGCCTCCTGGGCGTCGTCGGGTTTCTGGACGACGCGGGCGGCCTCCTGGCCGGGCTGGCGGACCGCCAGGTCGCCGTCGCGGAGCTCGAGGGTCTCGCCCGGCAGGCCCACGAGCCGCTTGATAAAGTTGTCCTTCGGCTCCAGGGGGAACCGGAAGACGACCACGTCCCACCGCTCGGGCGGACAGAAGTCGTAGATGTACTTCAGGACGAGGATGCGGTCGCCGTGGAACCGCTCGAGGTCACCGCCCAGGTCCTGCTGGAAGAAGCAGTTCGGGCAGAGAGGTTTGCTGAGCTGGTAGGGCTCGCCGGGCCGGGCGCGGCTGTCGTCGAGGCCGACGGCGAACTCCGTGCCGCACGACGTGCACTCGAACTCCAGGTGCTGGCCGTAGAGGGTGGCGGCCATGGAGCCGGTCGGGATGACGAAGGCCTCGATGAGGAAGGCCCGGAAGATGAAGGCCAGGATGAACGCGACGACGATGGACTCCAGGGTCTCCAGAAGCGATTCGCGCTTCTTCTGGCGGC
The DNA here is from genome assembly GCA_964397995.1 of uncultured Anaerolineales bacterium. Taxonomy (GTDB): domain Bacteria; phylum Planctomycetota; class Phycisphaerae; order FEN-1346; family FEN-1346; genus CAYNLG01. The sequence continues at coordinate 20,953 of CAYNLG010000025.1, read as the reverse complement.
GATGCTCGGTTTGGAGGTCGCGTCGCGTCTCGGCCATGGTCCCGGGTCGTCTGGGGCGGGGCAGTCCGCGGGTTCGGAAGCGGGAATCTTAGGCCGCCCGCCCGGCGCCCTCAAGACAAATCCGAGGCGTCGGCCCGCGGGGGGCCGGGCGCCGGGCGCCGAAACGCTGGCGTCGCGTGGGGCGGGGGCGTAGAATCCCCGTGACCCCGCGGAGGCCGCCATGCCCCCACGCATCCTCGTCATCGGCAGCGTCAACATGGACCTGGTGGCCCGCGTCGACCACGTGCCGGCCCCGGGGGAGAACGTGCGCGGCAGCGCCCTGCACACGATTCCGGGCGGCAAGGGGGCGAACCAGGCGGTGGCGTGTGCCCGCCTGGGCGCCCGCACCGCCTTCCTCGGCCGCGTCGGCGACGACGACTGGGGCCGGCGCCTCCGCGACGCCCTCGACGCCGCCGGCGTCGACACCGGCCGCCTCGACACCGTCCCGGACACGCCGAGCGGCGTCGCGCTGATCCTCGTGGCGGCCGACGGGGAGAACCGCATCGTCGTCACGCCCGGGGCGAACGCACACCTCGCGCCGGACGACGTCCGGGCGGCCCGCGACCTGGTGGCCGAGGCCGACGCCGTCGTCCTCCAGCTGGAAATCCCGCCGGAGACCGTGGCCACGGCCATCGATCTGGCCCGCGAGGTGGGCACACCGACCGTCGTGGACGCCGGCCCGCCCCGCGACGCCCCCGACGAGGCCGTCTTCCGGGCGGCCGTGCTGACGCCGAACGCGGCGGAGGCGGCGGCGCTCGTGGGCGAGACCCTGGGCGAGCGGTCCGCCGAGGCCCTGGCCCAGGCGCTGCTCGCGCGCGGGCCGGAGACGGTCGTCCTGAAGGTCGGCGACGAGGGAGCGGTGGTCGCGACGAGCGGCGGCGTCCGGCGCATCCCGCCCTTCGAGGTGGAGGTCCTCGACACCACGGCCGCCGGCGACGCCTTCACGGCCGCCCTCGCCGTCGAGCACGCGTGCGGCACGGCGCCGGAGGCGGCGGCGCGGATCGCCTGCGCCGCCGGGGCCCTCGCGTGCACGCGTCTGGGCGCCCAGCCCGGCATGCCGACCCGGGCGGAACTCGACGGGTTCCTTGCGGGCCGCGGAGACGCGCCATGAGGCTCCTCACGGCCAACCTGCCCGGCACCGGGGGCCACGTCAAGGCCGACCCGGACGACTTCCGCGTGACCGAGATTCCCCTCTACCAGCCGAGCGGGACCGGCCAGCACGTGTACCTGTACGTCGAGAAGCGCGGTCTCGGCGCGATGGAAGCCGCCGCCACCCTGGCCCGGGCCTTCGGCAAGCCCGGCCGGCTGGTCGGCATGGCGGGCCTGAAGGACGCCCGGGCGGTCACCCGCCAGTGGGTGAGCCTGGAGGGCATCGACCCGGCGAAGGCGGCGGGCCTGGAGTTGCCGGGGCTGAAGGTGCTGGCCGTCAGCCGCCACCGGAACCGGCTGAAGATCGGCCACCTGGCGGGCAATCGCTTCGAGGTCCGCGTGCGCGGCACCGACCTCGACCCGTTGCCGCGCGCCCGGGCGGTGCTGGAGGTGCTGCGGCAGCGCGGGCTGCCGAACGCGTTCGACGCCCAGCGGTTCGGGCGTCGCGGCGACAACCACCTGCTGGGCCGGGCGCTGGTGCTGGGCGACGCGCGGGGCTTCTGCGACCGGTTCCTCGGCGGGCCGACCGAGGCCGATTCGCCGCGCCACGCCACCGCCCGGGCCGCCTACGACGCGGGCGACTGGCGCGAGGCCCGGCGCGTCTTCGCGGGGACGCCCGACCAGCGGCGCGTCCTGGCGACCCTCATCAAGACCCGCGACCCAGGGCGGGCGGTCCGGGCGGTGCCGAAGCCGCTGGCGCGGCTGCTGGTGAGCGCGTACCAGGCGGCCCTGTTCAACGAGGTGCTCGACCGGCGGCTCGAGGACCTCGACCGGGTCGAGGCGGGCGACCTGGCGGCGCTGCTGCGGCCGGGGGCGCGGCGCGGGCCGGTCTTCCTGGTCGAGGACGCGGCCGCCGAGCAGCCGCGCGCCGACCGGTTCGAGATCAGCCCGACAGGGCCGCTCGTGGCGCACCAGGTCCGTCTGGCCGAAGGCCGGCCGGGCGAGATCGAGCGCGCGGTCCTCGGCGAGGCCGGCGTCGGGCCGGCCGACTTCGGGCGTGTGAAGGCGTTCGGCCTGAAGGGGGACCGGCGGCCGCTGCGGGCGCGCGTGACGGACGTGGCGCTGGCGCCGACGGAGGACGGGTTCACGGTGGCGTTCACGCTGCGGCCGGGGGCGTACGCGACGCGGGTCCTGGAAGAGATCACCAAGAGCCGCGCCGACGCGAACAACGGGCCGCCCGGCCGCGTCTAACCCCCCCCGGCCGGCTTTGCGCTTGAAGCGACCGATACCCGGATTCTAGGATGCGTCCCATGATGACACGCACGCTGCTCCCGCTGACGCTGGTGCTTGCCGCGGCGGCCACGACCGTCGCCTCGGACGAGCCGGACCTCTCGACGGTCGACCGCCGGACGCCCGTGGTGCGGGCGGTGGAGGCGGCCGGACCGAGCGTCGTCAACATCTCGACCCGGAGCGTCCGGACCACCCGCGCCGTGCCGCGCCTCTGGGGCGACCTGCCCGACGTCTTCCGCGACCGCCTCAGCCGCATGTTCCCCCCGCGGCGGCACGTGACGGGCAGCCTGGGCTCCGGCGTCATCCTGACCGAGACGGGCTACATCTGCACGAACGCCCACGTGGTCAGCCAGGCCGACGAGATCGTCGTCACGCTGGCCGACGAGACCCAGCTCGACGCCGAGCTGGTCATCGCCGACACCGAGTCGGACCTGGCGGTCATCAAGATCCAGCCCACGGCCCCGCTCCAGGCCGTGCGTCTCGGTATCAGTTCGGACCTGATGATCGGCGAGACCGTCATCGCCGTCGGCAACCCGTTCGGGTACCAGCGGACGGTGACCACGGGGGTCCTCTCGGCGCTCGACCGGACGATCCAGGCCTCGGCCGACATCGTCTACACGAACCTGATCCAGACCGACGCGCCGATCAACCCGGGCAACTCCGGCGGGCCCCTGCTGAACATCCGGGGCGAGCTGATCGGCATCAACACGGCCATCCGGGCCGGGGCCCAGGGCCTTGGCTTCGCCATCCCCGTCGACACGGTCCGGGAGATCATGACGGACCTGTTGCGCGTGCGGCGGGCCGGCGGGGCCTGGTTCGGGGCCGCCTTCCGGGCCGAGCGGCGGGACGCCTGCGAGATCGCCCGCGTCGACAAGGGCTCCCCCGCCGAGAAAGCCGGCCTGGAACCGCTGGACCGCATCGTGGCCATCGACGGCCACGCCGTCACCTGCCCCATCGAGCTGGAGACGCGGCTGCTGGAGCGCCAGGCGGGCGAGACGCTCCGCCTGGAGGTGCTGCGCGGCGGGACGCGGCGCCGGGTCGACCTGACCCTGGCCGAGGTGCCGCGCCCCCAGGGCGAGAAGCTCGCCAAGGCCCTCTTCGGCCTGGACCTCCAGGCCCTGACGCCGGAGCTGGCCGACACGCTGCACCTCATGGTGGAGGAAGGGCTCGTGGTGGCGGGCGTCGAGCCGGGCAGCCCGGCCCAGCAGGCCCGGTTCCAGGTGGGCGACGTCCTGATCCAGGCCGGCCGGTTCCGCGTGGCGGACCTGGACACGCTCGGGCAGATCCTCGCCCAGGTCCGCAAGGGCGACGCGGTGCCGTTCTACGTGGTGCGCGCGGCCTCGGTGATGCGGACCCGTATGAAGGCCCGGGCCGACGGCAACGAGGTCTTCTGAGGGGCGGGCGCTTCCGCCCGGCGCGGCGGCGCGGTACACTCCGGCCCGTGCCGACCGGCGGCCCGAGGTGCCGCCGACGGGGGAAGGGAGCCCGCCCGATGCGCCTGGCCTTCAGCACCAACGCCTTCAAGCAGGTCAGCCTGGAAGAGAGCCTGCGCCAGATCGCGGCCTGCGGCTACGCGGGCGTCGAGATCATGGCCGACGTGCCGCACGCCTATCCGCCCCAGGTGGACGCTTCCCGCCGCGAGGCCCTGCGCGGGCTGCTGGCGGCGCTGGGCCTGGCGGTAACGAACCTGAACGCGTTCACCCTGTTCGCCCAGGGCGACACGTGGCATCCGTCGTGGATCGAGCCCGACCCGGCCGCGCGCGAGCGGCGGATCGAGCACACCGTCGGCGCCATCGAGCTGGCCCGCGACCTCGGGGCGCCCGGCCTCAGCCTGGAGCCGGGCGGTCCCCTGCCCGAGGGCATGGACCGGGCCGAGGCCGAGCGCCTCTACCGCGCGGGCCTGGAGCGGGTCCTGCCGACGGCCGAGGCGTGCGGCGTGGACCTGCTGATCGAGCCCGAGCCACACCTGCTCATCGAGCGGCCGGACGAGTACCTGGCGTTCATGGCGGGCATGAAGCACCCGCGGGTGGGGCTGAACTTCGACATCGGCCACTTCTTCTGCGTGGGCGTCGACCCGGCGGAGGCGGCCCGGACGCTGGCCGGCCACATCCGCCACGTCCACCTGGAAGACATCGCCCCGTCGCGCGAGCACAAGCACCTGGTGCCCGGCCGCGGGGCCATCGACTTCCCGGCCGTCTTCGCGGCCCTCCGCGAGGCCGGTTACGACGGCTGGGTCACGGTCGAGCTCTACCCGTACGAGGCGGAGGCGGCGGAGGTGGCGGCCGAGGCGATGGCCCACCTGGCGGACCTCCTGTAGGACGCGCGCGATGGCCGACGCGAAAGGCGAATGGGCCCTCATCGACTGGATCCGCCGCCAGGGCCGCGCCGGCGGCGGCCACGTCCGCCTCGGCCCGGGAGACGACATGGCCATCGTCGGCCTGGGGGGCGACGGCGACGCCCTCGTCACGGTGGACGCCCTGCTGGAGGGCACGCACTTCGGCCTCGACACCGCCACGCCCCGCCAGGTCGGCTGCAAGGCCCTCGCGGTCAGCCTGTCGGACGTGGCGGCCATGGCGGCCCTGCCGGTCTGCGCGGTGGCGTGGGTGGGCCTGCCGGCGGGGCGGGACATGGCCTTCGCCGAGGCGCTCAGCCAGGGGCTCTGGGACGCCGCCGAGGCCTTCGCCTGCCCGGTGGTGGGCGGCGACGTGACGAGCTGGGACGGGGGCCTGACGGTCGGAACGGCCGTCATCGCGCGGCGGGGGGGCCTCGCGCCGGTCCTCCGGAGCGGCGCCCGCCCGGGCGACGTCCTGCTGGTAACGGGACGGCTGGGCGGGTCGCTGCTCGGGCGGCACCTGCGGTTCGAGCCGCGCGTCCGCGAGGCCCGGGCCCTGGCGGAGGCGGCCGAGGTGCACGCGATGATCGACCTCTCGGACGGGCTCTCGACGGACCTCGGGCACGTGGCAACCGAGAGCGGCGTCCGCGCGGAGGTCGAGGCGGCCGCCGTACCGGTCGCGGACGACGCCCGGCGCGCGGCCGAGGCCGACGGGCGGTCGCCGCTGGAGCACGCCCTTCACGACGGCGAAGACTTCGAGCTGCTGCTGGCGGTGAGCGAGGCGGCCGCGGACCGGCTGCTGCGCGACCCGCCCTTCGCGGACCCGCCGCTTACGCGCCTCGGCCGCGCCCGCGAGGGCCAAGGCGTCGTCCTGGTCGGCGAGGACGGGACGCGGGCGCCCCTCGCCCCCGGTGGGTATGAGCATTTCATGTAGGACGATCTGGCACGTGGGCGACGAGAAGGACCGGCTTGCGTGTGAAGGAACGGCCGCCGACAGACCATGACCGAACCGCTGACACTGGAGACGCACAGCCCCGCCGAGACGTTGGTGCTGGGCCGGCGCATCGCCCGGGCCGCCGAGGCGGGCGACGTCCTCGGCCTGGTCGGCGACCTGGGGGCCGGCAAGACGCACCTGGTCAAGGGCGTGGCGGAGGGCCTCGGGGCGGCCGCGGCGCGCGAGGTGGTGAGCCCCACGTTCGTCCTCTGCCGCCGCTACTTCGGCGGCCGCCTGCCGCTCTACCACTTCGACGCGTACCGGCTGACGGGGGCGGCCGACCTGGAGGCCATCGGGGCCGACGAGATGCTGGAGGGCGACGGCCTGAGCGCCGTCGAGTGGCCGGACCGGACGCCCGGCGCCCTGCCGGAGGACCACCTGGCGGTCGCCTTGGCGGTCACGGGCGCGACGGATCGCCGCGTCACCCTGACGGCCCGCGGGCCGCGCTCGGCGCGGTTGCTGGGGGCGCTCAGTCCGGAATCGTGACGGTCCGGGCGACGTTGACGCGGTTGCCGCCGAGGTCGTCGACCGTGACGGCAATGCGGTGGGCCCCCGGCGCCAGGTCCTCGATGGTGAAGACGAACGTCTCCCGCTTCGCGTCGAAGATGCGGTCCTCCGGCCACACCACGCGCCAGTCGAAGGACGAGTCGACCGTGTAGGCGGCGCCGGTCAGGCGGCTGGTGGCGTCGCCGACCGTGAGGCGGACCTCGACGTCGCGGCCGCGCCCCTCCGTCTCGACCTGCTCGACCAGGGGGGCGGTGTTGTCGACGAGCACGGGGTCGCTGATGCGGTCGGCCGTGCGGGCGACGTCGGGCGGGTTGTCCGGCGCGTCGGAGGCGACGACGCGGATCTCGTACCACCCGTCGGCGACGGTTGTCGTGTCCCAAACGAGCTTCGGCTGGCCGAAGTCCTCTTCGAGGGGGACCCAGATGGTCTCGCCCTGGCCGCGGAAGCTGACATCGAAGGTGAGGGCGTCGCCGTTCGGGTCGGTGGCCTGCCACTGGATGATGCGGATGGGCTGCGGCCCCTCGGCAGCGCCTTCCTGCGGCTTCGCCTGGTTGCCCCCGTTGCTCCGACCGCGTCCCTGCATCATCTGGCGCAGGTGCTGGGCCATCTGGGCCTGGGGCGAGGCGCCGGGCATGCCCTTGGCCTCGACGGCGGTGACCTGGGGCGGCTCGTTGGCCCGCAGGTAGGCCGCCTCGAACTGCTCCAGGTGCGGGCCGGCGTCCCTGCCGGCGCGCATCGTGACGCGGAACTGGATGTACCGGGCCGAGGGGCTCGCGATCGGCGCCGGCGAGGACGCCAGGTCGCCCGACCAGTCCGACCAGAGGCCCTTCTCGGGGTCGCCCACGTTGCCGGTGCGCGTGGCCAGACGGATCTCCGCCCCGTCCGGCGCGCTGCCGCGCCACGACACCAGCCCCCACCGGGCCGACCCGCCGGCGTCGTAGACGCGGCTGGTGTAGGTGCCCTCCTCGGCGGGCCCGGCCGAGAGGGCGTACAGGCCCCCGGCGTCGGCCGTCCCGGCCAGGACGCGGCCCTTGGGGGTCACGGCCAGGGCCAGGATCTGCTTCGGGTCCACGTCCGCCAGGCAGGCCTCCTCGTCGTGGTCGCCGAGGGCGATCTCGTAGAGGCGGCCGTCGTCGCCGGTGCCGACGAGCAGGCGACCGTCGTAGACCGCCATCGACAGCAGCCGCGGGTCGGGTGCGGCGAAGACGAGGCTCGCGATGCCCTCGCGGTCGATGCGGTAGACGGCCGAGCCGCCGGGGTCGCCGCCCTGGGCGGCCTGGGCGCCGCCGGCGGCGCGGCGTGCGGCGGCCATCATGGCGGCCTTGAGCTTCTCGGCCATGGACTGGGCCGGCCGCTTTGCGGGCGCCTTCGGCATGGGCGGGGCGGCCGGGGCGGCCTTCTCGGCCGCGCCGCCGTCGTTCTGGTCGGCGTCCTCGGCCACCTCCGCGTCGCCGCCCTCATCGGCATCCTCGCCGTCGCCGGCGTCCTGGTTCTGGAAGGACTCCTCTTCCTCGGCCTCCTGGGGCGGCGCGGTCATCTGGATCTGGATCGTCTGGCCCCCGCCGCCCGACGCGCCGCCCGGGCGGGCGCCCTGGCCGCTGGAGGCCCCGACGTAGAGCGTCCCGTCCGCGCCGAGCGCCAGGGCCGCGACCTCCTTCTGCACCGCGTCGTAGAGCACGAACGCCGCGCCCTTCTCCTCGCCGGCCGCCGGCGGCGTCCAGCGGTAGACGAGCGCCTCGCCGTCGGTCCCGGCGTAGACGGCGCCGTCCGGCCCGACCGCCAGCGCCAGCACGTGGTCCGCGTCGGTATCGAGCAGGACACGGCTCGTCCCGTCGGGCGCGACGCGGAGGACGCGGCCCTGGTCGCCGGTGGCGGCCACGAGGCCGCCGTCCGGATGCCACGCCAAGCCCCAGACGTATTTGACGGCCTGGTCCTCGAAGACCACCTCGGGCTCGGCCCCGTCGCGGAGGCGCCAGATCCGGCCGCGCTGCCCGCCCGAGCCGACGTACAGGTCGCCGGAGGCGGGATCGACGGCCGCCGAGAACAGGTACGCGTCCTCGAGTTCGGCCAGCAGGTCGACCTTCTCGCCCGCGACGCGGTAGACGCGTCCCGCGCCGCCGGAGGCGACGTAGGTGATGTCGCCGGGGGCCACGGCGAAGGCCGTGACCAGCTCGACCTCCTTGGCCTCGTCCATGAGGCGCTGGACGGCGCGGCCGAGGCGGAGGGCCCCGCGGCTGGTCCAGACGATGCCGTCGGACTCGCCGGCGGCGAAGTCGGCCTCGTTCGTTTCCAGGAAGGTCTGCGTGTGGGCGGCGAAGGCGGCCGCCGGCACGAGGCCGGCCAGGCCCACCAGCAGCCAGAAGCGGCGTGGCGTCATCGGCGTCTCCGGAGGGCAAGTCGCTCGCGTGCCGCGGGGCCCTCTCCCGCGCGGCACGTCAGGGCGTCGGGGCGTCCCGGTCCACGGTCACCGAGGCTGAGGCACTGCCCGCGACCACCCTCGGCATCGGCAGGCTCTCGACGCGCGCGGCCCGCACGGGCAGGACCTCGGCCCGGGCGGCGCCCGAGAGGATCGACCGCATCGAGTCCGGCAGGTTCGGCAGCTCCCTGCCCTCGATGGTCAGCCCCTGGCCGGGCCGCTCCAGACGGACGTAGAGCCGGTCGCGCGGCCGCTCCTCGCGCAGGAGCCGCACGAGGCTTTCGAGGTCGCGGGCGCGGAACCGGCCGGGGTTCTCGGCGGCGGCGGCCTGGAGGGCCGCGTCGCCCCCACAGAGCGTCAGCGTGTACGACCCCTCGGGGTACGTCTCGGGGATCACGACCGGCACGGTCAGCCACTCCGGCTCGCCGCGCAGCGGGCGCATCTTGACCCGGGCGCGGACGGTGTCGCCGGGGCGGACGGCGTGGCGGTCCAGGGCCACCTCCAGGATGGAGGCCACGCGGGCCTCGGCCTCGAGGGTCGCCTCGATCTCGACGGCGGTCACGTCCAGGTTCGCGAACGGGTTCTCCGCCAGGAGCGACGCCAGGCTCCGGGCCTGGGCGGCCACGTAGTACCCGCCGCCGTAGTACGAGTCCGTCACGTTCTCGCGGACGATCGGGTCGATGCCCTCGGCATCGACGACGATGCGGTAGCGGACGGTGTGCTCCATCGGCAGGGCGCTCTCGGCCTCCAGGCTCGACACGGCCGCCATGTCCACCAGGAGCGGCGAGAAGAGGCGGTGTCGGATGATCTCGTAGCGGTAGGCCCGCGTGGTCCCGGCGTCCGGCCCGTGGACGGTCATCCGGACGGGGATCATCGGGGCCCGCGCGTCGGTCAGGCGGCCGAAGACGGCGGCCGAGGCGTCCCAGGTCAGGCGGCCCACCTCCTCGACCGGGGCGCCGAGGCGGAACGAGTTGGCGAGGCTGGGGATCACCAGGTGGGCGATGCCCGTGGTCATGGGGTAGTCGGCCTTGCCGAGGCCGAACATCGGGTGGCCGAAGGCGTAGACGCGGTCGCCGACGACCTCGGTCACCGTGCCCATGCCGCTGATGTCCATGTCGCCGCGCATCAGCACCACGCCGATACACGCGCCGGGGACGAGGCGGGCCTTCTCGGCGCCGGGCGAGGGCGGGGCCGCCCCGCCGCCCTGCATCGGCACGAGCCCGAACGGGGCCAGGGCCGTGCGGAAGCGGTCCATGAGGCGGCCCGGGGCGCCGCTGACCATGACGGGGGTGGCGAGGGGCTTCATCCGGAGCGGGTCGCCGCCCACGGGGCCGTCGCCGGGCGCCGGCGCGGCCGGGTCGGCCTCCGCCGCCGGGCGGGTCGCCGCCGCCAGGCGCGCCAGAACGTCGACCTCGGCCTGGGGCGCGGCCACGACGGTGGCCTCGGTGTCGTCGGCCCACGGGTGGCGGTCGGTGACCTCGAGCATCTGCTCGATGGGCTGGACGCCGGCGATGGGGAGCTTGCCCCAGGGGAACGCGAAGGCGACGGCGCCGACGAGGCGGCGGCCGATGTAGACGGGGCTCCCGCTCATGCCGGCAATGATGCCGGTCTGCTCCAGGTCGGCCCCGTGGCAGCGCACGAGAATGACGCTCTGTTTCGGGCCGTAGTCGCGCAGGATGGCCTTGACCTCGACGCCGAACTCGACGATGTCGGCGCCGCTGAGCGTCGTCCGCCCGTAGCCGGTCATCCCCGGCCGCAACTCCGACAGCGGCAGGTACCGCGACGTGTCGATCTCGGCCCGGGCGTCCGCGCACAAGGCAACCAGGACACATGCGGCCAGGAGGCGGCGGGTTGGCATCGGCCTCAGTCCCTTTCAGGCAATCGCGGACGGTGCATTCTACCGGGCGGGGGCGGCCGCTTCCACCGCAGAATCCCGCCGCGACACCGCCGCGCCCCGCTCCAGCGCAAGCAGCCGCCGCTTCAGCCCCGGCCCGCCGCCGAACCCCCCGAGGCCCGCCGCGGCCACCACCCGGTGGCACGGGACCAGCAGTGGCACGGGGTTGCGGGCCATGGCCTGGCCGACGGCCCGCGCGGCGCCAGGCCGGCCGGCCGCCTCGGCCAGCGCCCCGTAGGTCACGGTCCGGCCGTACGGGACCCGTCGCGCGGCCTCCAGGACCTGCCGGTGGAAGGGCGGCACGGCGGCCAGGTCGAGCGGCACCGTGAAGCGGCGCTGGCGGCCGGCCAGGTACGCGCGGAGCTCGGCCTCGGCCCGGGCGGCGTGGCGGGCGGCCCGGGGGCCGGCGTCGGCCCGCTGGGGGGCGCCGGTCGGCGGCCACGACGAGGGCAGCGTCACGCGGCAGACGCCGGCGGCGGTGGCCTCGACGCGGACCGTGCCCCAGGGCGTCTCGAACGGCCGCACGGCCCGCGGGTCGTCAGGCGTCGGCGTCGGGTTCCGTCTCATCGGTCCAGCCCTCCGGGCGCAGGTAGATCGGGTTCGTGTACACCCACGGGCGGCCGCCAATGCGGGCCTCGACCCGGTAGACGCCCGGCTCCTCGGCCCGGTGGTCCAGGGCGTCGGTCTCGGCCTCGGCGACGACGCGGCCGTCCTTGCGGAGCGTCAACCGGGCCGGGCGCGGCGACCGGACCCGCAACCGCGCGGGCCCGGCGCCGATGCGCTGGTCGCCCATGTGCACGGTCTGGCCGCCGACCTCGGCCTCGAACCGGAAGCCGCGCGCGTCCTCGTCGAGGTCCAGGGCAAGGAAGACGCGGCCGTCGGCGATGGCGTCCATGACGCGGTCGGCGTCGGCGGCATCGCCGGCGAGGTCCTCGACGAGGACGTGGTTGCGGAGCGTCCGGAACCCCACCTCGTAGGGGAGGATGCGCGCGCCGAAGAAGGGCACCGCCACGGCATGGTTATCCAGCGACCCCAGGGCGACGAACCGCCGCTTCCGCGTGATCAGGTCGTAATGGGCCAGCGTGTCGGGATGCGGCCCGGTGATGCGGTGCCGGTAGAGGGTCAGGAGGCTGGGGATCTGCCAGACGTAGAGGCCGTCGGTGACGTCGTGCAGGAAGGCCCAGAGTTCGACGCCGGTGAAGCCGGGGACCTCCCACTCGTTCAGGCCGCCCGCCTTGAGGTGCCACCCGTGGATGCGGGCGGGGTGGGAGTGGGCGACGAAGGCGCGGGCCCGCTGGTTGCGCAGGTCGAAGAGAACGCGGCGAAGCGGCTTGTGCCGCAGGCCCGCCACCTCGTCCGGCCCGGTCGCGACGACATGGCAATGGCGTTTGCAGGAGATCTCGACGCCGGCGATGACGAGGACGCCGTCGTGCCAGCCGTGCCAGCCATCGCGGCGGGGCTGGAGGGTGTCGTGGTCGCTGAGGACGAAGAAATCGGTGCCGGCGGCGCGGGCGGCGGCGGTGATCTCGCGGAGGGTGCCGGAGCCGTCGCTGTAGCAGGAGTGGAGGTGGAACGCGCCGGCCAGCTCATGCATCGGGGCGGTCCTCCGGTTCGGCCGGCCCGGCCTGGCCCGTCGCCGCGCCGTCGGCCTCGGCGCCGCCGTCGACCGCCTCCATCTCCTCCATCATGTGCCGGGGCGAGACGCCGGTGCGGCGGGCCAGGTACAGGACGCCGCCGGGCGTCGAGACGAGGGTCTGCACGACGCGGTAGCCGAGGATCATCGCGAGGGCCAGGGTGGCGGCCTCCGGGGCGGTCATCCTCCCGGCTGCGCCCCCCAGCACCGCCGGCCCGAAGAGCTGCTGGGCCAGGGTCTCGGCCACGCCGAATCCGCCCGGCACGGGGATGAGGGACCAGCCGATCCACACCACCGGCATGTTGATGACCACGTGGTAGAACTTCATGTGGCCGCCCAGGGCCAGGGCGACGAAGAAGGTCGCGAGCAGGCCGACGAGCTGGGTGAGCCAGCTCATGGCGATGGCCTTGACGACGATGCGCGGGTGGCGGCGGTAGATGAAAAGGGCGCGGTCGACGCGGGCGATGGTGTGCTCCGCGGGCAGGCGGGTGAGCAGCGCGTCGAGCCGGACCAGCCGCCTCAGCCGCCGGCTGTAGAAGACCATGGTGCCCACGAAGACGCCGGCGACGATGGCGGCGATGACGTACTGGGGGATGCGGATGCGCGGGTCGTCCAGGCTGTAGAGGACGGCCAGGCCGCCCATCAGGGCCAGCGACACCACGCCGATGATGCGGTCGAGGAAGACGACGGTGACGGCCTCGGCCTTGCGGTGGGTCTCGCGGGCGATGTACCAGGCCTTGACGAGGTCGCCGCCGGTGGCGCCCGGCATCCACGAGCTGAAGAACCAGCCGATGTACGTCAGGCGCAGGCTGTCGAGGAGGGAGAGGCGGAGGCCCTGGACCCTGAGGAGCATGCGCCAGCGGATGGCCCCGAGGGGCGTCTGGAGGAGCATCACCGCGACGGCGGCCAGGGCCCAGCCCCAGCGGGCGCCGACGCGGCGGGCCATGCTGGGGATGCCGGCGATGTAGACCGCTTCGCCGCGCTCAAAGGCCGCCTCCGGCACGAGGCGCGTGCCGCCCTCCGGCCGGCGGACGACCACGCCCTCGTCGGTCCGCTCGAGGACTTTGAGGACGGGCTCGCCGGGGGGCCCGACGCGGACGCCGTCGCGGAAGTGGGCCTGACTGGCGACGTAGACCACCAGCGCCGCCATCACCAGCAGTCGCACGATGCGCCACAGCCACGTTTTCGCCGGGTCGGTCACGTCACCCCCACGTCGAGCATCTCGACGAACGCTTCGAGCCGGGTGCGGCTCTGGCCGTCGAGGGGTCCGGGCCGGTCGAACTCGAGGGTCAGGACGGGCACGTCGAGGCCCTCGCGGATGAGGCGGTCCTGGATATGCCGGAAACAGAAGCTCTGGACGTAATGGACGAGGCCGCCCAGGCGCCGCTCGCGGACGGCGGCGCGGATGTCGGCCAGCCGGTCCTCGACGCCGTACGGGTAGGTGTAGGCGAGGTACTGGGCGACGAGGTCGCCGCCCGGCCGGGCGGCCGGGAGCATGGCGAACTGGCGTTGGAACTCGTTGAAGCAGACGCGGGCGCCGCGGGCGTGGAGCAGGGCGTGGAGGCCCTCACGGATGGGCGGGATGCCGATCGTGCCCACGCGGTGGCCGTCCGGCGCGGGCGTGCGGCCGCGGGCCTGCTCGAGGAACGCCTCGGCGCCCGCGCGGTAGCGGTCGGGGTCCCCGCCGAAGTCGCTGGCCCCGAGGAGCCAGCGGTGGTTCTCCTCGCCGGTGACGGTGCCGGCGTCCCAGGTCAGGCGGTCGACCTCGGCCAGCGCCCGCCGCACCGGCCGCAACCGCTCGCGCTGGGCCTCGGCGGCGGCGCGGGTCGTGCCGAGGCGGTGGGCCAGGGCGTCGAGGGCGGCGTCGAGCGCGGCCGCGTCCTTCGGGTACGGGTAGCTGAAGGGGAGGACCTCGACGCCCTCGCTGGCGAGGACTTCCATCAGGGCGTGGGTGTTGGAGCAGTCGCCCTGGGTGACGCCGATGACGCGGCGGAGGCCGAGGCGGCGGACGGTGCCGTAGAGCCCCTTGATCCAGGCGCAGCAACTGGTGGGGAAGCCGCGGCGCTCCGCCTCGGCCACCAGGGCCGAGGGGGAAGCGGCCGTGATGAACACGTTGTTCAGGTCCATCGGCACCGCCCCCGCCGCCAGCAGCACCTCGACGGGCACCGTGGCGGTAATGCCGATGGTCTCCGGTTTCAGTGGGCGCATGCCGTCCCCGGCCCGTGACGCGACAGGGGGTGAGTATACCGGCCGGGCGAGGGCATTTCCATACGGCGGCGGCGCGGGCGCGCGGCCCGCTACGGCGCCGGCCGCACCAGCAGGTCGGCCGTCAGGGCCGCCGTCCACCCGTAGTCGGCGATGACCGGCAGGCCGACCCCGGCCTGGAGGCGGTTCTTGCGGTCCAGGTCCGCCGGGTAGATGTCCCCGTCGGGGTCGTAGAACTCGTACAGGACGCCGGTCCGCATGTACCACATGTGGACGCCGGCGAGGGTGCGGCGGCGTAGGGCCTCGGCGTCGCGGTCGCGGCCGCGCTCCTGCAGGCCCCGGATGAGCAGGTAGTTCATGTTGATCCACGTCGGCCCGCGCCACATGTCCTTCTTGAACGCCGGGTCGTCGCGCGCCACGCTCGGCACGGGCATGGCGGTCCAGAACTTCTCCGGGTTCGTCAGGTGGCCGACGAGGGCCTCGGTCTGCTCGGTGTCGGCGATGCCCGCCCAGATCGGCAGCAGGCCCGAGACGCTCCAGACGTCAATCCACTCGCCGCCGGGGCCCTTCCGGTCGAAGAAGAACTTGCGCTCGGGGTCCCAGAGGTGCTTGCGGGCGGCCTCGGCGCACCGGTCGGCCCGGAGGCCCCAGGTCTTGGCCAGCTCGCCGAACTTCAGCCGCTGGGCCATGAGTTGGAGGGTGCGGCACTCGCGGACCATGTAGGCCGAGAAGTCGACGGCGGCGAAGTCCGCCCCGCCGTCGAAGCGCGGCGCGTTGTCGGCCCCGGACTCGTTCCCGTCCTTCCAGACGAAGAGCGGGTCGCCGTGCTCGACCGGTTTCTCGGGCGGCACGGGGCCGTCCAGCCGCCGGTTGTGGAAGAGCCACAGGACGTGCTTGCGGCTCACGTCGAAGGCCTGCTCCAGGAAAGCCCGGTCGCGGAACTCGTCCGCCTCGAAGACCTGCCACGCCGCCCACGCCAGGACGGGCGGCTGGGTGATCTGGCTTGCCGACGTCGGCGACATCTGGTGCGGGAGGAATCCGGACGCGTCCTGGAAGCCCCACACGGCCCGCAGCGCGTCCTTCGCCAACGCCACGTCCAGGTGCATCAGCCCGAGGGCGTGGAACGCCGAGTCCCACAGCCACATGTCGCGGTGCGGCCAGCGGTCCGGGGTGGTCCATCGGGTCTCGATCCGCCCCTCGGGGGCGTAGGAGTTGACCTTCAGCACGCCCCACGCCTTCGCGAGCGTGGGCTTGAGCTTGCGGTCGGCGTCGAGGCGCGGCCCGGGCAGGCCCCGGTAGAAGCCCATGCGGCTCTCGGCGAGGGTGTCGATGCTGACCTTGAGGCCCTGGGCGGCCTCGCGGGCGGCCACTTGGCCCCCTTCGGGCGAATAGGCCAAGGCGAACTGGGTCCGGTCGCCCACGGCCTTGCGGAGCAGCACGCATTCGCTGCCCCCGCCCTGGAACGAGACGCGCCCGCCGGCCGGGACGCGGCCGGCAATCAGGTTCGGCCCGGCCATGCCGATGACGAGGGGGAACGGGTCGCCCGGGAGGTCGCCGACGATGAGGTCGCCGGTGGCGGCCCGGAGATCGAGGTTCCGCTCCTGGCCGCCCGGGAGGTAGATCTTGATCATCGGGTCCTTGGGCAGGTGGATGCGGATGCCGAGGCCGCCGTCGAGGGTGCTGGCGACCAGCGGATGGGCCCAGCTCGTTTTGCCATCGAGGCCGGAGTAGGCGAAGAGGATTCCGTCGCCGTAGACGTTGGGTACGACGTCCATCGTGGGGCCGTCCTCCCGCTGGGCGGCGGGGGCGAGCCCGCCGAAGGCCAGGAAACACGCGGCCGCGGCCAGGGCGGCCAACCGGGTCCGACTGCGGTGTGGAGTGCGGATCATGCGTTCCTCTCATCCGGCGGCCCATTCCAACGGCCGCGCCCCCATGCGTGCCCGCCCCGCCCCGCGGTTGACCGGGGCGGCGGCGCCGCTCTATTCTACGCACAGAGACGGGCAAACCACACGTCCGATTCACCGCGCGGCGGCAGGAGGCCCCACCATGGCAGCGAGACGCATCGTCCTGATCGCATGGCTCGGCGCATGGCTGGTTCCCACGGGGTGGGCGGGGGCGGCCGACGCGGCCCGCGTTCTGTACCCCATCGCCCAGGCCGGCGCCGACGCCGCCCACACCGGCGTCTACGACGTCCGGCCCGTGCGCGACCTCGGCCGGGTCCGCTGGAGTTTCATGACCGGCGACCGGGTCGAGACGGCCCCGGCGATCGCGCGCGGCCTGGTGTTCGTCGGCAGCAACGACGACCATCTCTACGCCATCGACCTGCTGAAGGGCACGGAGCGGTGGCGGTTCAAGACGGGCAACGATTGCTCCTCGTCGCCGGCGGTCGCGGGCGAACTGGTCATCTTCGGCTCCGACGACGGGACCGTCTACGCCGCCGACGCCGACACCGGCTTCGAGGTCTGGCGCTTCAAGACGGGCGGGGACGTCAACTCCGGCGTCACGGTCGACCGGGGCATCGTGCTGGTGGGCTCGGACGACGCCCACGTCTATGCCCTGGACCTGGCGACCGGCCGCGAGCGCTGGCGCTACGCGATGGAGGAGGACGTCTGGGCGACGCCCGCCAGCGACGGCCACCGCGCCTACTGCGCCGACCGCGAGGGCTGGGTGGCCGCCGTCGACCTCACAACCGGCGCCCGGCGGTGGCGGGTCCAGCTGAAGGACGATGTCCGCGGCGCCCCGGTCGTGGCCGGCGACACCGTCTACGTGGGCGACGGCGAGGGCACCCTGTACGCCTTGGATACCGGCACCGGGCAGCCGCGGTGGACCTTCAAGGCGAGCGACGACATCCGCTGCGCCGTCGCCGTCAAAGGCGGGACGCTGCTGGTCGGCAGCAACGACAACCACCTCTATGCCCTCGACGCCGAGACGGGCGCCGAGCGGTGGCGGTTCATGACGGGCGACGACCTCCGCTGCGCCCCCACCGTCGCCCGCGACACCGTTTACGTCACCAGCGAGGACGACCACGGCTACGCCCTCGACCTGGAGACCGGGGCGGAGCTCTGGCGGTACCAGACCGGCAAGGACAGCCACTCGTCGCCGTGCCCGGCGGACGGCGTGGTGGTCTTCGGGAGCCAGGACAAGACGGTGACGGCGCTCGAGGCCGCCCCGTGATCGACCTCGCCGCGCGCACCGCCGCCAGCGTCCAGCTCGTCTATCCGCAGCCGACGCCCGGCGCCGCGGGCGGCCCCGGGGCGGCGCCCCCCGCCGGCGGCGCCACGTTCGTGCCGATGGCCGAGACGGCGCGCGGCCTGCTGGCGGCGGGGTTCGGCGTCGAGCTCTGGTCCAGCCGTCCCGACTACCGGCCGTACGACGAGACCGAGATCGTCTCCCTGGCCGCCCTGCCCCGCGGCCGCCTGCCGGTAACCCTCCACACGGCGCACGAGGCATGGGACGCCGCGGGCCTGGCGGCCGAGGTGGCCTTGGCCGGCCGCCTGGGGGCCGAGGTGCTCGTGGTCCACGACCGGACGCTCGGCCTCCCGCAAGGCACGGTCGACTGGGCCGCCGTCGGCGACCTGGCGGCGCGGGCCCGCGACGCGGACGTGGTGCTTGCGCTCGAGAACAGCGGGCACACGGGCATCGCGTCGCTGAGCGCGGCCGTGGAGCGGCTGGGTACGGACTGGCGGACGACGGGCCTGGGCCTGTGCCTGGACGTCGGCCACGCCCACCGCAGCCGCACGATTGACGGCCACGGGCCGGCGGCGTACCTGGAGGCGTTCGGGGCGATGGTCCGCGAGTTGCACGTCCACGACAATTTCGGCACCGACGACCTCCATCTGCCGCCCGGCGAGGGGTCGCTGGACTGGGCGTCGCTGGCGGCGGGCCTGGCGCGTCTGGACGCGGGGGCGGTGGTGTGCCTGGAGCTGAAGGCGCGGCCGGCGCCGCTGGAGGTGCTGCGCGGGGCGCGGGCGTTCCTGGCGGGGCTTCTGAACAGTTGACACGCGCCCGGCCCCGGCTGATAGTGGCGTGCCGCTACGGACACGGGAGCCGGGCATGTTCCGCACACCGACCGACGCCGACGTCAGTGCCACCTACGCCGCCGCCCGCGACGCCTACGCCCAGATCGGCCTCGACGCCGAGGCCGCCCTCGAACGGGCCCTGGCGGTGCCGCTTTCGGTCCATTGCTGGCAGGCCGACGACGTCGCGGGCCTGGAGTCCGCCGGGGAGGGCGTCGACTCGGGCGGCATCCTGGCCACGGGCGGCCACCCCGGCCGCGCCCGCACCGGCGACGAGATGCGGGCCGACCTGGAGGCCGTCCTGGGCCTCGTCCCGGGGGCCCACCGGCTGAACCTGCACGCCCTTTACGCCGAGACGGGCGGCCGGCCCGTGGCGCGCGACGCCCTGGAACCGGCCCACTTCGGCCGGTGGACGGACTGGGCCGTCGAGCGGGAGCTGGGGCTGGACTTCAACCCGACGTTCTTCTCGCATCCGCTGGCGGCCGACGGGCTGACGCTGGCCCACCCGGACGCCGCGGTCCGCGACTTCTGGGTCGGCCACGCCCTGGCCTGCCGCCGCATCGGCGAGGCCATGGCCCGGGCCACCGGGTCGCCGGCGGTGGTCAACGTCTGGATACCCGACGGGATGAAGGACCTGCCGGCCGACCGCTGGGGGCCGCGGGCGCGCCTCGTGGCCTCGCTGGACCGGGTCTTCGACGAGAGGGCGGGGGTCGACCGGGCGCTGTGCCTTGATTCGGTCGAGTCGAAGCTCTTCGGCCTCGGGAGCGAGGCCTACGTGGTCGGCTCCTTCGAGTTCTACCTGAGCTACAGCCTGGCGCGCGGCGTGATGCTGTGCCTGGACATGGGCCACTTCCACCCGAGCGAGACCGTCGACGACAAGCTCTCGGCGGTCCTCACGTTCCAGGACCGGCTCCTCTTGCACCTGAGCCGGCCCGTCCGGTGGGACAGCGACCACGTGGCCATCCTGAACGACGAGTTGCGGTCGGTCATGCTGGAGCTGGCGCGTGGGCGGGCGCTCGACCGGGCGCTGCTGGCGATGGACTTTTTCGACGCGAGCATCAACCGGGTGGCGGCGTACGTGATCGGCCTGCGGGCGGCGCGGCAGGCGGTGCTGGCGGCCCTGCTGGACCCGACCGACGCGCTGCAGGAACTGGAGGCCGCCGGCCACGGGGCCGAACGCCTGGCCCTGATGGAGCAGATGAAGACGATGCCGTTCGGGGCCGTCTGGGACGCCCTGTGCCTGCGGGCCGGGGTGCCCGCCGCCGGGGCGTGGGTTGCGGAGGTGCGGCGGTACGAGCGCGAGGTGCTGTCGGCGCGCGGCGGAGGCCGCCGCCTTGGGGAGAGGACGCGACCGTGCAGGTAATCGAGGCACTGACGTGGCTGGGCAAGTCGCTGGCGGAGGCCGGCCTCGTGGTCGGCTCGGGCGGGAACATCAGCGCCCGGGACGGCGGGGCGATGGTCATCTCGCCGTCCGGCTACGACGTCGACCGCGTCGCCGCGGACGAGTGGGCCGTCGTCGACCTGGAGACGGCCCAGCAGACGGCCGGGCCGCGGGCGGCAAGCGAGTGGGAACTGCACCTGCGGGCGTTGCGCCTGCGGCCAGAGGCGGCGTTCATCTGCCACGCCCACCCGCCGTTCGCGACCGGCCTGGTCTCCGGCGGGCGCGACATCGAGGCCTTCACGCCCGACTTCGTCGCGTTCGTCGACCGCGTGGTCCACGTGCCGTTCGTGATGCCGGCGGGGCCGGAACTGGCGGAGGCCGTCGAGGCGGCCCTCCGCACGGGGGCCCCGGCGGTGGGCCTCCGGAACCACGGGGTCGTCACGCTGGGCCGGACGGCCCGGGAGGCCCTCGTCCGCATGAAGTGCATCGAGGACGGCGCCAAGACCCAGATGGCCGCCCTCATCGCCGGCGCCCCGCGGCCGCTGACCGACGCCGAGCAGGAGGCCATCCGCACCATGGACGTCGAGGCCTATCGCCGCACCCTCCTGGGAGGCCAGGCGTGAGCACGGAGCGCGGCCGGGCCCGCCGGGGGCGGCCATGAAACCGAGAGAGTGGTTCGAGACGTTTGACGAGGAACTGTGGCTGGGGGGCGACGAAAACGCCGCCGACCAGGCCGCCTTCCTCAAGAAGGCGCTGCGGCTTCGGAAGGACCAGACGGTGCTCGACGCCCCCTGCGGCGCGGGGCGTATCGCCGTCCACCTGGCCCGGGCGGGCCTGCTGGTCCTCGGCATCGACCGGAACCCGTACTTCCTGGAGCGGGCCCGTCAGCGGTTCCTCGAGGAGGGCCTGGAGGGCGAGTTCCTCGAGGCCGACCTGCGGGAGGTCGGCCTTGTGGGCGGCGTCCACGGGGCGCTGAACTGGGGCGGCAGCTTCGGGTCCTTCGACGACGCCGGCAACGGCGAGGTCCTCGCGCGCCTCGCCCGGGCGGTGCGGCCGGGCGGGCGGGTCCTCGTCGACCAGCCCAACCGCGAGCACGTCCTGCGGCACTTCGCCGACGAGATGGACCGCGGCAGCGTCCGGATCCGGCACGGCGATCG
>CAYNLG010000024.1:0-42675 GCA_964397995.1 uncultured Anaerolineales bacterium | reverse complement strand
ACGAGCAGCTCCAGGCCGACTACCTCCGCGACGTGCTGATCGCCGGGTTCAGCCACCCGTCCATGGAAGGCATGGTGCTGTGGGGCTTCTGGGAAGGCCGGCACTGGCGGCCCGACGCGGCCCTGTGGCGCAAGGACTGGTCGATCAAGCCGGCCGGGCAGGTCTGGCGTGAGCTTGTGTTCAAGCAATGGTGGACCGACGAGACGGTCATCACCGGCGCCGACGGCGGCGCGAGCGTTCAGGGCTTCCATGGGACCTACACCGTGACCGTCGATGGCGTCTCGCAGGAGGCCCAGTTGGGGCCGGAGGGCGGGACGCTCGTGGTTCGAGTGGCCGACTGATCGCATGCGCGCCGCCGCCACCGCACGCCGCTGCGCGATGTGCCCCTGGCCAACGGCAACAGAAGGAAACGCATGACCCCCAAAGAACGAATGCTTACCGCCGTCTGCGGCGGCAGGCCCGACCGCCTGCCGATCACGATTCACCAGTGGCAGCGATTCCATCTCGAGCGGCACATGAACGGCATGTCGCAGCTGGAGGCCTTCAAGGAGACCGGCCTCGACGCGTCGATCACGCCGCGCGGCATCCTGAAGCTCCGCGAGACGGACAGATGGCGGGTGTCGCGCGAGGACGTCACACCCTCAGGAGGTCAGCCCCGCACGCGTATCCGCATCGAGACGCCCGACGGCAAGTTAACTGCCGGCGAGGCGCGGGGCGACGGGACCGTCTACATGACCGAGCACCTGCTCAAGGACGCTGCCGACGCCGAACGCTTCCTGATGCACTGGCCCGGGATGGAGCTGGATAAGGCGGCATTGTCGGCCTGCTACGACGAGACGGGTGACGCCGGGATCGTCCGCGGCAATGTCGAGGCGGCCCACCAGCCGGGCGTCTGGCAGGACTTCTGCGAGCTGGTGGGAACGGAGAAAGCGATCTTCTGGGCTATCGACGAGCCCGCCTTCGTGCACGACTTCCTCGAGCGGCTCACGCGGAAGCGCGTCGCGTTCGTCCACGAGCAGGTGCCCGGCGCGAAGTTCGACCTGATCGAGCACGGCGGCGGAGCGGCCAGTTCGAACGTGATCAGCCCGTCGATGTTCGATGAATTCTGCGTGCCCTACGACCGCCGCGTCATCGACGCCCTGCGCGAAGTCGGCCTGAAGGCGGTCTACCACACGTGCGGGGCGATGATGGCAATCCTCGATCGCATCGCCGCCAACGGCTGCGACGCCAGCGAGACGCTCAGCCCGCCTGGGGTCGGGGGCGACATCGCCTCGGCCGACGACCGCCGCCGCGTCAAGCAAACCCTCGGCCACCGCGTCGCGCTCATCGGGGGCATCGACCAGGGCCGCCTCGAAAAAGCGAGTGCGCCCGAGGCCATTCGCGATGAGGTCGTGGCCTGCTTCGAGAGCTTCGGCGCCGGCGGCGGCTACATATGCTCGGCCAGCGACCACTTCTTTCACGCCCCGCCCGAGAACCTCAAGGCGTTGGCCGACGCCGCCAGGGAGTGTGTCTACGCTTGAAGCAACCCGCGGCAACGACCAATTCCTGCCAGCCGAGAACTGCCCGGCGATGACCGCCGCCGGCTGGCAGGCGCCGCAAGGAGAGTGACCGTGTCCGTAACAGGCAGAATCATCGTTGCCGATACTCCCGCCGGCGGGAAACGCTTCGGGTCCAACTGGCGGTATTGCGTTGGCTCGGGCCACATGGGCCTGGCGCTGCGCCAGGAGCATCAGGACGCTTTGGCCCTGGTGCAGAGGGAGATCGGGTTTTCGTACATCCGCGGGCACGGCCTGCTGTCCGACGCGGTCGGGCTGTACCGCGAGAAGTACTGGAACCACGCCGATGATCTCCAGGCCCGACCGGGGCTCAACTTCACCTACGTCGACCTGATCTACGACAGTTTCCTGGCCCAGGGCATCCGCCCGTTCGTCGAACTGGGGTTCATGCCCGACGATTTGGCCTCGGGCGATCAGGCCTGCTTCTGGTGGAGGGGGAACATCACGCCGCCGTCGGACTATGGCCGGTGGCGGGAGATGATCCGCGGGCTGGTCTCTCACCTGATCGCCCGTTACGGCGTTGACGAGGTGAAACGCTGGCCGTTTGAGGTCTGGAACGAGCCCGACGTCAAGGGCTTCTGGACCGGCGGGCAGGAGGAGTACTTCCGGCTCTACCGCGAGACCGCCCGTGCGATCAAGGACGTTAACCCAGACCTCCAGATCGGCGGGCCGGCGACCTGCCCCGCCCACATTAACTGGATCACTCGCTTCCTGGAGATGTGCGACCGCGAAGGCGTGCCCGTCGACTTCATCTCCACCCATTCCTACGCCGGCGCGAAAGTCACCCGGGCGGCGGAATACGCCTATCAGAGCCTGCATCTCTCCCGCCCCAGGGATAGCTTGGACACTCGTTTGCGTTGGGTAGAATGAACAGGCCCGAACGGAAAGGAGTGTCATCATGGCGAAGATGGAACCCAGGCCTTCGGGGGCTTCGCGGGGAGCCCGGAGGGCGACCGGCTTCGCGGCATCGCGCGCCTCAGGGAGGCGGGCGTCATCGTGTCGGTCCGCGCCACCCCACTGATGCACGGCGTGACGGACGACGAGCCGCGTTTGCGAGATCTTCTGGCTGCCGCTCGCGATAGCAGGGGTGTCACTCACTTACGCTCCACGTTCGAGAGCCACTGCGCCGCGTCGGGTCCGCCGCCGATGGCCAGGCGGAACCCCAGATCGCCCTGGCGGTTGCCGTGGCGGTGCTCCGCGCGCGACGCAAAGCCAAGGCCGTGGGGCATGCTCGACCATGCCCCGCCGCGGGCAATTGGGTAGGCCAATATCCGCAACCGGCCGGAGGCGTCATTGAAGCGGGCGGTGTGACGACCGGGTGAGGCCGTCCACTCGTGCACACCGCCGAGAAGTCCGTAGAAGCCGCCCAAGCCAGGCAGGACCGTATGAACGCCCAGGGGTCCGGGGTCCTTTGGATCGACGCACAGCGCATGCACGGCGTGAAGATCAGTCGCTCCCTGCGTATCTTCGCGCCCCCCGCAGGTGGCGGCATGGAGCCATTCCTCCTCGGTCGGCAGGCGGGCGACCAACCCCTCGTGGGTGGCCGAGAGGCGGCCAAGCCATTCGACGATCTGAAGGTAGTCGATCCCGGTTTGAGGCGTGTCCGCGTGGGACGCCTCAGGCATGGGCTCATTCTTCGCGTCAAGGGCCTGCCACTGGGCGTGCGTGGTGGGTGTCTCGGCCAGCCAGAACCCATGCTCGACCGTCACGCGCTGCTTCCAGGGGTGTTCGACAGAGTTGCGGTACCTCAGATGAACGGGCAGATCCCACGCGCCCGGCTCCACCCATCGCATCCGCAGCTTCGCGCCGTCGGCGATGCGCACGTCGGCCCACCGGCCATACACGTCGATGCCGGTTGCCCGCGCCCAGGCGGGCGCCTCGGGCGGAGCATTCGCCTGCACTCGTGCCGCGGCCGCGGCGGCGCGCCTGTCGTCCACACCGGCCAGCAGGGCTCTCGCCCCATCGGCCTGCCCGTCATGCAGCAGGGCGTTGGCCCTGGCCAGCGCGTTGAAGACCTCCGCCTCGTGGCGGGCCTTGCCGCGCACGGTCGCGGTGAGGGCCTCCGAGGCGTCATCGCCGCCGGCCAGGCGCTGGACGTTGCCTGCCACTTCGAGCGAGCGGAACCACTGGCGGCGCTGGAGCAGCTCCGCTGCTGCCCGGCCCTCGTCCTCGGCGAGCATCCGGCAGGCGCGGTGGGCCGGCGCCCGGGCCTCCTCAGGCCAGCCAGCCACCTCCGGCAGCCACAGCAGCGTGCCGTCGTGAAGGATCATCCAGTCGCCGGGCGGGGGCGTGCGTCCGGCGTTGACCGTTCGCGAGGCCGAGAGCACCTCCAGGGCCGCGGCGGGTTCGCCTTGGTCCAGCAGGATGACGGCCGTGCCTGCCGGGTCGCGCGGCGGCGCCTGGAACGGCGCCTCGCGCAGATGCCGGTCGAAGAACGCCACCGTCGCCTCGGCCGGGCCGGTGCTGTTGTGTCCGCCGGGAACGATGGAAAGTTCCGCTTCGATCCCCAGTGCCTCCCATATCGCCACGGCCCGTCTAGCGTCGGAGTGATCGCCGCCGTAGTCGGACTTGCCTCTCAGGAGATGAATGGGGGGCATGGCGTTGGAGATGTGCGGCAGGACGTTTCGCAGACGAAGGCGATGGCGGGCCATATTGTCCCACGCGGGATGCTCGCCGAAGTGCAGTCGCATCACGCTGTAGTCCCGTGGTTTGCCGAACTCGGTCCATTCGTGGATGGTGGGCGCCGTCCAGGCCGAACCCGCCCATAGCCAAACGGCCGCGAAGGAGGCGGGCTCGCCCTTCCACGGGAGGTCCTGCGTATGAAAGGCATCCTGGGGAACCATCGCCACCAGGGCGGCGATGCGGGCGCCGGCGCTGTGGCCGCAAACGCCGACGCGGGAGGCGTCCACACCCCAGTGCCCGCCATGCTGCTCCAGAAAGCGCAGGCCGCACAGCGCGTCACTGATGGGGGCGGGCCAGCCGGCTTCGCGGGCCAGGCGGTAGCCCAGCGAGGCCACGGCAAAGCCCTCATCCAGCAGGGCGCGAACGGGCCGATGGAACCCGTTTCCGGTGGACTGGAGGTTCATGGCGGGCCCGCCGCCGATGAAGCCGCCGCCGTGGATGTAGGCGACCAGAGGCCACGGCTTGTTTTCAGAAGTGTTCGCTCTGTTCCTGATCGGCGGCAGGAACAGGCGCACGGTCAGATCGCGCGGCTGCTCCCAGGTCGCCACCCGCGCGACCACCAGGTCTACCTGCCGGTATCCGCCCTCCAGCGTCACCACGCGGGCAGCCCTGGCCGCCGCCAGCAGGCCGGCTTCGTCATTGGCCACCGCCGGGGGGACCAGGGGCTCCACCGTCGGCTTTTTGGTGATGCCCGGAACGCCCCCGGCCACGGGCTTCTGCTGGGCACAGCATGGGGCTGCCAGGCAGCAGGTGGCCAGGAATGCAATCGTGACTATCCGCTTCACACCGTGTTTCCCTTCTCGAGTCGCGCCTTTCCGCTTGCTGCCCGCGAACTGTGCAGGCGATTCCGCGCAGGTCTGCCGGAAGTTCACTGTGCCGGGGTATCGGCCAACCCCTGGCTGTCACGGATGCGCAGATCCGTGACCTTCTGCGTCCGCATCATGTCAACGCCCTGGGGGAGCGGCGAGCGGAAGCCGGTCACCTCCACGTTCCGGGCGTCCCAGAGGACCACAGGCGGGCGGTAATCGGGCTTGTCATACTTGAAAACGACGTTGCGCAATGTCAGGCCTTTGACGTGGCGGGCAAAGAGCCCGGATGCGGGTCGCGTCTTCAACTGGCGTGGTTCATACCTCTGTGTGTAGGGCGGCACGAGGTCGGCCTGCTCGGCGGTGCCCTCCCCCGCAAGGGTGATGCGAATGTTCTCCAAGACGATGTTCTCAAGGGGGGCCTCAGGCAAGCCCGACAGGGTGATGGGCCTTGAACGGCCATTGCGGCTATGGTTCAACATAGGTTCGGTCGACACGACATTGCGGATGCGCACGTTGCGGATGCGGCCTACGGTGGCGCCGGGCTCTCCCGTTCGCAGCCGATCGGTGACCAGAAGAAAGATCGGGATGTTGGCATCCCGTATCTCAATGTTGTGAAAATCCACGCCGTCGATGATGCCTCCGTCGTTGCAGGTGATGCCGATGCCCGCCTTCCCGGCCCTGCCGACTTTGACATTCCACACCCGCACGTCCGAGAAGTCGCCGGCGGTTTCCGATCCGAACTGGATCCCGTTGCAGTTGGTTTCGAAGTAGCAGTCCCAGACCGCGATGTTGGAACTGGAAATCTTGCGCCCGAGCGCGTAGTCGCTCTTGATCCCGATGGCGTCGTCCCCTAAGCCGGTGAAACGGCACTGGCTGATCGCCACGTTGCGGCAACTCATCAGGTCGACGCCGTCACGCGACCTGAGAATCGTCAATCCGGTCATGATGAGATTCTCGCAGTCGTTGAGCAGGTAGACAAAGTGAGCTCCCGTTTCGTGCCGGATGTTCCGGAACACGAGATTGCGGCCGACGCGGATTGAGATCACCTTGTCCCCGCCGCCGGCGCCTGCGCCGCTCTTGGCGCCGCCGCCGTTGATCGTGCCGCCCTCGATGGCGACATTCTCCACATCCTCGCCGAACAGAACGGCGTTGCGGAAGTGGGAATGCCCGGCGTCCTGGTACTTGCTGTACGGATTCGGCTCGGGCGGCAGATAGCCCTTCGAATCGCCGGTGATGACGGCCTTTTCATGAAGGGATAGCCTGACGTTGCTCAGCAACCGCACCGAGGCCACCCGATAGGTGCCTTCGGGGAAGACGACACTGCCGCCCCCTTCCTCATGACAGCGCGTGATCGCGGCTTGAACCGCCTTTGTGTCCGGCTCCGCCCCGTTGCCGGTCGCACCGAACGCACGAACGTTGTAGGTCCGATCGGGAAACACCGGTTCCGCGATCTCCAGGGGCTTGAGGGCGCCGCCGCCCGAGGTGGCCTTGAGGTCCGGCGATGCCGCGCCGCAATTAGACGCGGCGAGTGCCATGACAAGAAGCATTACACAAAAGGCGGCCCAACAAGTCATGTCTTTCTGCTCCCTATGTCGCCGGCCACCCCTGTGGGATACCCGATGCCGCCTCGTGTCTCTCAGCGAACGAACACCTGTACGGGCCATTCGCCTTGGAACCACCGCTCCAGGGCATCGAGGCGTTCGGGTGGCGTGTCCCCAAAGGTCCCGGCCAGTTTCCGGGCGATCACTCGGTCGATGAGCGTCGAGTGGGCCAGGATCTCGAAGTGGCTCCGCCCGTGCCGCAGCCCGTCCATCTCATCGCGACACAGCTTGGCGGTGAGCCCTTCCACGCGGTTGAACCATTCGTGCCGCCAGAAGTAGTCGCAGCAGTCGTCGAACCATCGCTCGACCGCGGCCGGATCGGTCAAGGGATCGCTGAGCGCCCGCATGAAGGCGGCGAAGCGGGCCACCTGCCCGTCGTCCAGCCCGCGTACGCCTTGGGCCGGCTTGATGCGGTACGGCAGCAGGTCAAGCCCCGTCAGTCCGTTCGCATCCAGGCGCAGTTCGACGAGGCAGCCGAGGCGCATCCACGCCGACATGACGGCCGTTGGCACACGCGGCGGAAAGACAAAGTTGCCCGTGCTGAACATCACGGGGACCGTATGCCCGCCATGGGCACGGGCAAGCGTAAGGCCCTGCGGCACGTGCGGGTGATGGCCGATGACGGCATCGGCCCCGGCCCCGGCGACGGCCAGCACCTGCCGGACCCAGTAGGGCGGCGGCACCGGCGCATACTCCTTGCCGCCGTGGACGATGACCAGGAGCTGGTCGCAGTGGCGCCGCGCCTCGCGGCAGCGGTCCAGCACGTGCACGTCGAAGATGGGAGCCGCCCCTCCGCTGCGCGCATCGATCGTGGTGACTTCCGAAAGCGAGAGCAGGCCCAAGCGAACGCCTTGGCAGTCCACATACAGCGGCGCCGTCGCCGAGGCGGTGTCCGCCCCGGCACCGACGGTCATCAGCCCGGCCTCGCGACAGGCGCTGAGCGTGGCCTCCAGCCCCGCCGCCCCCTGGTCGTAGATGTGGTTGTTGGCCAAGGCCGCCACGCCGAATCCCGCCCGCACCAGGGCCGCCGCGCACGACGGCTCGCAACGGAAGTTGGGGCCGTCCTTTACGATCGGGCTGTCGCCGCCCAGGGGACACTCGAGATTGACTACCGAGAGGTCGGCCCCGGCGATGGCCGGGTGCAGCGATCCGTACAGGGCCTCGGGGGCCGCCTCGGCGATGGGCGCGAACTCCCGCACGGCGGCCCAGTCGCCCGCCACCACCACGCGAACCGAGCGGCCGGTGCCCGGGGCATCGGGCAGATGGACGCGGAGCCGGCCGCCCTGCGGGGTCATCGTGGGCATGTGCCCGACCGGCGGGTCGAACGGCGTGGGGCGGCTTGTCATACAGCCTCCTCGATCATGCCATGGTAGAACGTCGCCAGGCTTCGGGCCAGGGCTATGCCCAGGTTCTGCTCCAGTCGGACGCTCGGGGGAACCCAGCGGCCATCGGCCCGCATCCGCCACCGGTGGCGCGACACTTCCAGCGTCTGGCCGGGCCTGCCGAAGGTCCGTCCGGCCCACGCGGTGAAGTTCGGGCGATCCAGATCCCCATGCCGCCACACGAAGTCGGTGTAGTCGGCCCGGTCGTAGAGCCAGTGGGCGAAGGCGGCCTGCCGGTCGATCAGCGCCGGCGGGGCCTTGCCCTCTTCGAAGACCGTCAGGCCCGCCCCGCAGGTTTCGCGGCTGTGCCAGCCCATGTGCAGATCGATCGCGTGCAGCAAGGGAGCCCCGCCGGCCGTCTCGGCCCGCAGGTGGTCGCGCACCGCCCGCGTCTGCGGCTGCTCGAAAGGCCCCCAATCGCGGTTGAGGTTGATCCCGGCCGTCCGGTGCGGATCGCCCCGCCAGCCGTAGCTCAGGGCGTCGGCATTGATGCACGGATAGAAAACCCAGTGGAATTGCCGTCGCAGCGGCCGGCCCGGCTCGCTCAGCAGGTAGCGGACCATGGCATCGATCATGCGGTGGCCGGCCCACTCGCTGAAGTGCTGGTAGGCCGCGATCACGAACGTACCAGCGGCATCCTCGGGTCTGTCGAGCACGATGGCATGCAGCGGCGTGCCCTGCGGCGCCCGGCCGATGAGGTCCACGCGGGCGCCCTCGGCCTGCCGCGCAAAGTCCAACAGGGCATCGAGGTCGCGGTCGGTCACCGGCATGCCCACGGCCAGGCGGCGGTTGGCCGGCCCCGGGGGGATGGTGATTCGCGCGGCATCGTCGCGCAGGGCCACCTGCTCGATCCGCCGCCACTGACCATCGTCGGCATCGATGAAAACCGCCCGGTCCAGCGCCTCGGCGAAGGAGCGGTTGTCACCGTACTCGCTGGCGGACCACTGGCCTGTCGCGGGCCAGACAAGGTCGATCTCTCGGTCGGCCTCGGTGGCCCCGACGCCCACCATGAAGGCATACCACACGTTGCCGGGGATCGTCCCGGGCCCATCCGGCCGCAGGCGGGGCGGCGCGCAGCCATGCTCGATCCGCGCGCATCCGCCCGGGATTTGCGTCGACAGCCAGTCACAACCGGTTGCTCGCTCTGTCGCCATCGGCCACGCGGTCAGGGCATGTTCTTGAGCGTCGCGCGGATCGCGCCGCTACGGGTCATTGCCAGGCCCCATTCCACCGACCAGTCGCCGCGGACCGGGTAAATTCCCCGGTCGTTGGCCTTGCCGAAGGTGATATCCACCTTGACGCGCCCCGCCAGGCTGCCGCCGTTCTGATAGTCGCCATCCAGCCAGGGATCAGGATTGAGAATGACGATGGCCGAGCCCTTGATCCCTTTCCCGGTGACTTCCAGTTCCGAGACGTCGATCTCGTGACAGGACTGATTGAAGCCGAAGGCCCCGCCGATGCCGGCCTTCACGGCCTTGCCGTCGTGATCCAGGCAGAGGGTCATACTCTGCGGCGCCTTGACATCCGGGATCGCCGGGGTGAACGCCGGAAGCTGCAGGAACACCCGCTGTTGCCCCTCGGGCAGATCCGAGAAGAAGCTTACGGGCTGATCCTTCAACCATCCCGTGGGCCAGCCGCGCTGACCGTAGCCGCCTTCGCTGCTCTCGTCCAGCGTGCCTGAGCGCGTGACCGTTTCGTCCCAGCCCGCAAAGTGACGAGACCAGGCGCCGTTCCACTGGTCGCCCTTCGCCGGCTCCATAGTGATGGTTGCCGGCCACGAGAACGGAACGAAACCGAGCTCGGCCCGGGTCTTGAGCCCGGACCCGAGCCTCGCGTCGGTGGACAGATTCAAAGGCATCCAGCTATCGTTTCGGTGTCCTGGGGTGCCCACAATCCCCAGTTCCTTCCGGGGAGGAGACTCCAGACGCCCGTCCCGGATCGTGCCGTCCTGGTCGGCGAATACCACCGCCTCAACCGGGCGATGAAATCCCGCCCAGACGTTCTCCAGCTTGATCTCCGCCATTGGAGCAGTCACTTTCGTCAGATCGATGGCGACGATCTGGGTTTTGGCACGCATGTACAGCTTGCCACCGGCGTAGGGTGTCTCGATGGGATATTGGTACGAGGTGGCCTGACTGACGCCAAGCCCGGCGTACATCACCTCGCCCAAATACCGAAGGCGGCCCTTGCCCTCCAGTTGATAAACGTACAACCCCGCCTTGCTGCCCGAGTGGGCGGAGTTGCACTGCACGTAGAGTTTGTCCTCGGCGATGAAGGGCTGGCCAGCGTTGAGGCCAAGCGCAGGCTCTGCCTCGGCATGGAGCTGCTTGCCGGTGGCCAGATCAACGGACACCATGCGGGCGGCTTTGCCGCGACCGACGCCCAGCTTGGCGTAGAGCACCCCGTCGCGGATGACGCCCTTGCGATGGGCGCCGAAGTCCGCCTTGATCTCGATCCTGTTCGCTTCGGTGTCTTCGAATGCCCATCTCTCCTTGAGTCCAGCAGAGGTGATGGCGTAGCATGTGTAGACACAGTCGGAGGTCGCCTTCGGATCGGCGTTGAGCAGGATATAGCCCTCTCCCATCAGCAGTTGCCCCGGATTGAAGCCGGTCTTGTGGCTCCATTGGACTTTGCCCGTGAGGGGGTCGATCAGGTTGATCCCGCTGCCGCCCCTCTTGGCATCATTGCACACCAGCCAGGTCTTGCCCTTGTGACGCCAAGGCCGGGGGGTGGCCTGATGGTGCAGACAATCTGCTGTCTGCCAGATCTGAGACCCATCGCTGAGCTTCACACCGATCAACCCGCCCCGCAGGTCGGGCACGACGGCGATGCCATCGACGATGATGGCTCCAGAACGCTTGTGGCCAAAGGGCTCGGTATCCAGGTAAGGCATCGCACGCTTTGCCATCCTGTCCTTCTTGGTTTCCTCGGCGCGTTCGTTCCATTCCTTCAGGGTGGTGGTCCACCGTGTTTTGCCGGTTTTCAGATCATAGGCATAGACGTGGCCGAGAAGGGTGATGGTCACATACACCCCATCGCGGGCGGCCCCGCTGATGCCGTTGTGGTCGCGTTTGTTGCTCAGGAAGTTCATCGAGGCCGATCGCTCGACCCGCCGCCACAGGGTCTTGCCGGTCTCTGCATCGAGGGCAAGCGTATGCCAGTCCGCATCGATCCGGAAATACGTGTCCGCCAGCGCCTTGTTGCGGTCCTGATCTCTGAAGTAGCGATGCTTGATCGACTCGAGTCTCGCCGTGACCGTTCCGCTCGGCTGGCTCCACGAGACCAGCAGCACCCCGTCGGAAAGGACCGGGCTGGCTGCCTCGCCATAGGCCGGCTCCAACCCCGCCTCGAGGGCCTCCATCGCGCTGCCGCTGCCGCCTTTGATGTATCCGGTGTAGGTCGGATTGCTCCACGCCACACGGATATGTTCCCTGACCTCGGCCAACTCGACGCCCTCCTCGGGGGGATAGGCGAAATCGTGGTCCCCCCCGTGATTGCTTAATCCCACCATCGGCTGGGCCGCCAGCAGCCCCGTGACCGCCAGGCAGACGAACATCCCCGCCAGCAACCGTGCCCCCTTGGGACGCATGCCAGGCCTGTCCATGTGCATCCGTTCTTTCCAATTGTGCTCGATTGTCATTTGCGGTCTCCCGTCATTCCGCAGACGTCTCGTGTCCGCGGGCTGTAAAACCCATGCAAGTCGCGAGGTCGCCCCTCGCATAGATGCAGGTCGGGTGCATGCAACGCCCGCCATCAATACGGCGACACCGCCAAGCCGCCGAAGCCGAGCCTCGCCCAGGATCCTACTCGTGGCTCACCGCCCTTGAAGGGCACGGAGTGCCAAAGTATGATCAGGGCGTGCCACACGTGCGAGAAAGGCGTGAAGATGCCGATCCCGGGCCGATGAAGAGCTCGATTCCACGGATTCTGATCGCCTTTGACCCGGGGCGATGGAAATTCCGCGGCGTTCTGGCGGGGGTCAACCGTTTTGCCTCCTCGCGGGGAGGATGGCACCTCATGATCCTGCGCTACCACAACTGGCCGTTGCCTGTCAGTCGGTCGGGCTGGATCGCAGACGGGATACTTACCGACGCCTCCCTTGACTCCCAGGAGATGCTGAGGAAACTGACATGCCCCAGCGTCTACCTCACGCCTAACCCTGCGGCCCGGGACAAGCCCAGAGTCAAGCACGATTCCATGGCCGTGGGACGACAAGCGTTCCAGCACCTGCGAGACCGCGGCCTTTGGCACATGGCGGCCTTCACCACCGGAGAGGCCTACCGCCTCGACGCGGCCGAAACGGTCAGGGGATTCCTGCGGCAAGCCGGCGAGAGCGGAATCGCCCCGCCCGTCTTTCTACTGGGTGAAAGGACACGTCGCCGCAAGCGATGGGTGCTGGACGACCAGATTGCGGACCTGGCCGATTGGTTGAGCGATCAGCCGCACCCTCTGGGCCTGCTGTGTATCGACGATGAGCACGCATGGCGGGCCATCGAGGCAACGCGGGTGGCCGGGCTGCGAGTGCCTGAAGATGTAGCCGTCATCGGCGTAGGCGACGATGAGTGCCTCTGCGAGTCGAGCAACCCGACCATCTCCAGCGTCGCCCTGGACTACGAGCGATTGGGCCAGGAAGCCGCCGCACTGCTTGCGGCGATGATGGCGGGGAAGCCACTGCCCCGGCTGGCCCCCTTGGCGCCGGTGGGGGTCATCGAACGGGCCTCGACCAATGTGCTGGCTGTCGAAGATCCGCTGGTCGCTGAAGCGGTAGCGCGGATTCGCACGCAGATCCAGGAGCGTCCGGATATCGACCACCTCGCCGCATCACTGAATGTCTCACGGCGAACGCTCTACCGCCGGTTTGCCAGCGCTCTGGGTCGAACGCCGGGTGAGGAAATCCGCCGCGCCCGTCTCGAAACGGCACGCCGGTTGATCATCAGCACCGATTTGAAACTCGCCGCCATCACCGACCGCGTCGGTTTCCCCAGCTTGTCCCAGATGAGCCGCGACATCCAGAAGGAGTTTGGCCTTAGGCCGACCGGCTTGCGTCGGCAAGCGAGGGGCACAGAGTTTCCTGCTTCCCGTAGATCACCCTGAGAGCCCTTCCCTCCCAGGCCCGGAAAGACCCTTGCTCCACGCGGGAGGCCGCGGCCTCAGTTACCCCCCCCAACGTCATGATCGCCGCCTGGATGTGTGGCGGGAGGGTTTGCCAAGTGTCGGCGAGGTCGGTGGGCAGGCTGGCCTCGCCCGCGGCCACGGGCTGCGCCCCGCCGCCCGTGGCCAATCAGCCTGCCGAAGTCTCGTTTGGGCGCCGCAACCCCTGGACGAAGCGGATGGTCTGGCCCAGCAACACCGGCAGCAGCGCCAGACTGAGGATGACCGCCCAGCCGTCAAGGCCCGGGCGGCGGGTCTGGAGCAAGCCGGCGAGGCCCGGCAGGTAGACCGCCAAGACCAGCAGGCCGCTGCAGACGGCAATCGACGCCCACACCCAGGGGTTCTCGACGATCTCGTTGGCGGCGACCCGCGTGCCCCGGTCGCGCAGGTTGAGGACGAAGCCCAGTTTCGCGAAGCCGAGGGTCAGGAACGAGAGGGTGACGGCCCGCGGCTCGTCGGCCCCCAAGCCCCATCGGCCCGCGGCCAGGGCCGCCAGCACACAGACCGCGATGACGGCGCTCCAGGCCCCGATGGCCAGCCACCGGTCGCGCGTGAGGATCGGCTCATCAGGGTCGCGCGGCGGGCGGCGCATCACTTGGGGGTCGCCCTTGCCCATGCCGAGGGCCAGGGCCGGGAGGGCGTCGGTGAGCACGTTCAGGTAGAGGATCTGGAGCGGCTTCAGGGGCAGCGGCCAGACGGCCAAGCCGGCAACGGTAACAGCCAGGATCTCGGCCACGTTCGTGCACAGCAAGAACATGACGGCCTTGCGGATGTTGTCGAAGATGATGCGGCCCTGCTCAACGGCGGCGACGATGGTGGAGAAGGCGTCGTCCTGGAGGACCATGTCGGCGACCTGCCGGGCCGCCTCCGTGCCGCGCTGCCCCATGGCGACGCCGATGTCGGCCCGCTTCAGGGCCGGGGCGTCGTTGACTCCGTCGCCGGTCATGGCGACCGTCTCTCCCGCGTCCTGGAAGACCCGAAGCAGACTCAGTTTCTGGGCGGGACTGACCCGCGCGAAGACAGACGTCTCCAGCAGGTCGGCCCGCCGCTCCTCGGGCAGGTCTTCGGCCGCGTCCGGGTCCTCGAGTTCGTCTAGGCCGCGGCCGCGACGGACAGGGACCGTCTCTTCGTCCTCACCGGCCACGAGGTCGACCTCGTCGGCGATGGACCGGGCAGTCTCGGGCTGGTCGCCCGTGACCATGACGACGCGGATACCGGCGGTATGGCAGGCCTCGAGGGCGTCGGCGACGCCCTCGCGAGGCGGGTCGAGCAGCCCCACAAGGCCAACGAGGCGGAGCGCCCGGTACGGGTCTTCGTCGGCCTCCTCAGCCATCCGGTCGGCCATGGCGAGGACGCGGTGGCCCTCGGCGGCCAGCCCTTCGGCGCGATCGGTCCACGTGTCACGGTCGTCGTCGGACAAGGGCTCTTCGCCGCCGTCCTCGGTGGCGACACGGTTGCAGACCTCCAGGACCGCCCGCGGGGCGCCCTTGACGGCCACGTCGAGGCCGCCCTGGGCCTCGTGGAAGGTGGCCATCATCATGACGTCCGGGTCGAAGGCCTCCTCGCGCCGCTCCGGCTGGTCGCGAAGAAGTTCCTCCCGCGTGAAGCCGAAGCGGCGGCCGGCCCGGAGGAGCGCCACCTCTGTCGGGTCGCCGTAACGGCCCTCGGCTCCGTCGCCGCCGTCGTCGTGGAGTTCGGCGTTGTTGCAGAGGACACCGATCTCCACCAGGCGCTCAAGCAGCGGGTCGGTCTCGGGGGGATCACCCTCGTCCTCCAGGGTCACGTCGCCGGCTGGGGTGAGGGCGCGCCGCAGGGTCATCCGGTTCTCGGTCAGGGTCCCGGTCTTGTCAGCGAAGATAACGGTGGTCGCGCCGAGGGTCTCGACGGACATGAGGCGCTTCGTGAGGGCGTGGTGCCGGGCCATGAGCCAGAGGCCGCGGGCGAGCGCGACGGTCGCGACGATGGGCAGGCCCTCCGGCACAGCCGCCACCGCCAGCGCGATCGACGTCTTGATCATCTCCAGTGTCGGCTGGCCGGCCGCGAGGCCCGCCCCCGCGACGCCGGCCGCCAGGCCCAGAACGACCCATGCGAGCTTCGCGCCCAAGCGGTTGAGGCGCTGCTCCAGCGGCGTCCGCTCGGACTCGGCCTCCTCGGCCATCTCGCTGATGCGACCGAGCTCGGTCTCCATGCCGGTCGCCACAACGAGGCCCTCACCTGAGCCTTCCGTAACCGTAGTGCCCTTCATGAGCATGCACCGCCGGTCGCCGACCGGGGCGTCATCATCAACCGCTTCGGTCGTCTTGCCGACGGGGATGGACTCGCCGGTCAGCGCGGCCTCGTCAAGCCGGAGGCGGTTGGCCTCGGTCAGCCGCAGGTCGGCTGGCACCACGTCGCCCGCCTCGAGCACAACCACATCGCCGGGGACGAGAGTTTCGACAGGGACCTGGGCGGACTCGCCGTCGCGGCGGACGCGGACGGCCGGCTCGGCCTGCTCGCGGAGGGCCTCCATGGAGCGGACGGCCTTCCACTCGCTCAGGAAGCCGATTGTCGTGTTGACGACGATGACGGCGACGACGGCCAGGCCCTCGGCCAAATGCCCCACGGCGAATCCGAGGATCGCCGCTGCCACCAGGATAAGGACGACGATGCTCCGGAACTGCTGGAGAAGGAGAGCCACGACGCTGCGGCCCTCGGTCTCGCGCAGGCGGTTGGGGCCGTGCGCCTCGCGGCGGCGACGGACCCCGTCCTCGGAGAGACCCTGCGAGGGGTCGACGCCAAGGGCCTCGGCGACCTCGGCGGGGGACGTCGCGTGCGGATGCTCGACGGCTTGGGGCATGGCCGGCCTGCTCCAGTCGCTAGGAGGTGTTGCCCGGGGCCCCGGACACCGCGGCCGCGGCGGCGTCCTCAACCTCCGGAAGAATGCGGCGCCACCGCAGCCGGTCGCGCGGCAACGCGATGACGTGGCCGTTCGAGAGGACCGCCACCAACTGCTCGCCCACGGTCAGGAACCGCTCGACCATGTGCTCCGGCCACGGGCCATCGAGGCCGTCGTCGGCCGCGTGCCACGTCGCGCCGCCGTCGTCAGAGCGGGCCATGCCGTCGGTCGAGCCGACCAGCACGGCCGTACCGTCCGTGGCGATGCACCGGACACGGCGACCCTGGAGGGTGCGGTCGCGCACGGCGGGGTCGCCCCCCTTCCAGTCGGCCCGCACGACACCGTTCTCGGAGGCACGCATCGGGGTGAGTCCCATGGTGTTCGCCCTTTCACGTCAGCATGGACCGTATCAGTCTTCGCCGGCCCCGTTCTCGGTCTGTGGCCACATGTGGAGCAGGCGGCGGACGGCGAGCGGCACGGTCAGGCACGTGGCCATCACAACCAGCACCATGCCGCCGAAGACCGCCGGCGGCACGAAAGCGTTGCCGAGGGTACGGCCTTTCTCCATGACGATCATGGTGATCTCGGCGCGGGGAACCATGCTGAGCCCCACGAGGGCCGCCCCGCGGCCGCCGGTGAATGCCAGGGCCGGGGCAGCCGTGCCGACGACCTTGCCGATGACCGCGGCCGCGAGCAGGACCGCTCCCAGTCCGAGGGAGCCGACAAGGGCCCCCGGCATAACCGCCAGGCCGATGCCGACGAAGAAGAACGGCACGAGCAGGTCGTAGACCGCCTGGAACGAAGCGTCCATGCGAACGGCGTCGGGGTCGCGGCTGAAGACCAGTCCAGCGAAGAACGCCCCGATGGCCGCCGAAAACCCGAGCAGGCCGGCCAATGCGGCAAAGACGATAGCCACCCCCGCGACCGTCAGCATCGGGTCGGGCGGCTTCTCGAGCCGCTCGACCCAACGGGTCAACGGCTTCTCAACGTACTTCGAGAACAGAATGCACAGGGCCCCGAAGCCGAGGAGCTTCAGCGTGACCCCTCCGAGGGTCACGGCGGCCGCGGCGAGGTCGGCACCGTCCTCGGCCTGCGCGGCCCATCCCTCCGCCACAGCCAGAAGCAGCGCCATGGCAACGACGCCCCAGATGTCGTCCAGTTCCGCGGTGTCGACAAGCAGCCGGCCGCGCGGCGAGTCAAGGGCGTCGGCATCCTGCCAGACGGCCACCGCCACGCCGACGCTGGTCGCCATCATGGCGACGGCCACGAAGAGGCCGGGCGCGAGGTCCAGGCCGAGGACGTGTCGCGCGGCAACGTACCCGAGGCCGCCACTAACGACCACGTTGCCTGCGAAGACGCACAGGGCTCGCCGCAGCTGGCTGAGGAGCCCGCCGAGGTCGCTCTCCAAGCCGACGCGGAAAAGCAGGCAGATGACCCCGAGCCGGGCGAGCGCGTCGAAGACGAGCCGCCCATGGCCGACCAGCAGGTTCCACCTCGTGTCCACCAGGCGCAGCAGGAAACCCATAGCGATGAACGCCACCAGCGCAGGCACCCCCAGCCGCGCCAGACGCGACTTCAGCAGCGCCGCCACCACGGCGACCAGCCCCAGGCAGAGCACCAGCAGCGGGTGAACGGTCTCGGCCTGGGCGGGTTCGGTCACCGTGAGGGCCCCCTGTCGCTGTGCTCAGTCGCCGCCCAACAGGTCCTCGAAGTCGTCCCGGATCCAGTTGAGCTGGGTGCCGGCGCCTTCGACGGCGGTGATCAGAAGCGCTTCGGCGACCTCCTCCTTCGTGCAGCCGACCTCCAGGGCCTGCTTGATGTGGGTCTTCGTGCAGTGCGAGCACCGGAACGCGCACGCGAGCGCGGCCTGGAGCAGTTCCCTCGTCTTCGTGTCCAGGACGCCCTTCTCGTTGCAGGCTGCGTAGAAGCCGCGGAACGCGCCGCCGATCTCGGGCGACTGTACCTGGTACCAGGGGCCTTTC
Source organism: uncultured Anaerolineales bacterium (assembly GCA_964397995.1). GTDB lineage: Bacteria > Planctomycetota > Phycisphaerae > FEN-1346 > FEN-1346 > CAYNLG01. The sequence goes on along the minus strand of CAYNLG010000024.1, from coordinate 24,637 downwards.
TCGGCCATGCTTGCCTCCCCCTTCCTCGACGTGCTCAAGGCGTTCGCGGCCAGCCTGCGCGCCGGCCGCCTCTCCTCATACTATCGGGCGGCCGGCGCGCCGCACAACGGGGGCGGCAGATTGTGGCCAGGGGGACATGCAGGCGGTCAGCGGAGGACGACTTCCATGCCGTCGTGCGCAATCCGGGCCTCGAGGCCCCGCGCCTCGGCCCACGCCCGGAGCTGCGCGACGAGAACCTGCTCGTCGCCCTCGACGGGCGCGTGCAGACGCTCTGGGTGCCGGCCGACGCGCACCTCTGGTCGGCGAGGTGCGCGATGCGGCCTCGGCGCGGGTGGCAATGGACGCGGCCCTGACGGGCGGCCGCTGATGAGCACGCTTCACAGCCGCGACGCCGCTGGCACCGTTACCGTCCTGCACAACGCCAGCCTGGCATTCCACGAGATCGCCTCGACGCTGAAGGTGGCGGTCGCCCAGCGCCTGGTCCGGCCGCTCTGCGCGGACTGCCGCCGCCAAGGCTGGCCTACGGAAGACGCAGCCCGTTGGCTCCGCAGCCTGGGGGCGGACGTGCCGGACGTGACGTGGCACGCCAAGGGCTGCGATGCGTGCCGGTGCACCGGGTACCGCGGCCGGACCGGCCCCTTCGAGGTCTGGGCCCTGGATGAGGAAGACCGGGCTCTGCTGATGGAGAAGCCGGACGAACGGACCGTGAGGCGGCATCTTGCGGAGAAGGAGGACCACGCGTGTCTCATCGACCGGGCCTTGGAACGGGCCGCCGAGGGGGTTACCAGCCTTGCCGAACTCAGCCGCGCGGGCGGCCTGGTACCGGGCAGGACGGCCCTGCCCTATCATGGTGCCCGGCCGGGAAATGTGCGACCGGTCGGGCTTTTGAGGGGGTTTCCACAAGGGAGCGGAGCGCCGATGTCGGCCTCCGGGGGAAGGAGACGACTCATGACACGCCGCTGGTTCGTCTGTGCCGCACTCGCTTGGGCCGTCTTGGCCGCACCCGCTTGGGCCAAGGAGCCTTGGCCGAAGGCCATCGAGGGCCACGTGCCGCCTGGGCCCGGCGAGCACCCGCGGCTGCTCTTCCGTGAGAGCGACTTGCCGATGCTGAAGGCCCGGGCCGAGACGCCCGAGGGCGAGGCCATGCTTACCCGCCTGCGGGCGATCCTCAACGGCGGGGACGGCAAGACCATGCCCAAGGACATGGGGGCCGGACCGGGCAACGGCAACGGGTTCGCCAGCCCGCTCGCCCCCGGCGGGGTCTTCACGATCAGCCACGTCGCGGGATACGGGTTCCTGTACCAGATCACCGGCGACACGGCGTACGCCGACTTGGGCCGCAAGGCCATGGACGCCGCGCTCGCCGGCCACCGCGGCTCCGACAAGCGGTACTCGTTCAAGAACCCGAGCGGCGCCCTGCGCGCGGGACCGTCGCTGGGTTGGTACGCCGTCGGTTATGACCTCTGCTACGACGGATGGGACGAGGACTATCGCCTGAAGATCGGCAAGGCCATCGCCAACTACAACGAGGGCAACAACATGTCGCTGCCGGAGCTGGTGCGCGGCAGCCGGCACAGCCCGCGCAGCAACCACTGGGGCATGCAGGTGGGCGGCGGGGCGATGGCCCTGCTCGCCGTCCTCGGCGATCCCGGCCTCGACCAGAGCAAGCTCGAGCCCCTGCTCGAGGTCAGCCAGAAGTCCATGATCCGCAACCTGACCGAGGGCTTCGGCGATGGCGGCTACTTCACCGAGGGCGACGGCACCGGCAGCATGTCCAGCCACATCATCTTCCTCCAGGCCCTCGACGCCTGGCGGAACGTGCGCGGCAAAGACTTTATTACGCCGCGCCCCAACGCCCAGTGGACCAGCCTCCGCTGGATGCTCGGCACGGTCGTCAAAGACGGCAAGCCCCACTTCCACAGCCGCGACGGCTATCCCCACAACGTCTGGGACCGCGACGGCCTGAGTGGCGGCGGGTACTTCGGGACTGGCTTCGCCGTGGCCACCCCGCCCCAGGCGGCCGCGTGGCGCTGGTTCTACGACACCTTCTTCAAGCAGCACGACCTGAAGCTCGGCGTGCCGTACGACACCATCGGCCCGTACCCGCACCAGTCGGTGATGGCCTTCGTCCACTGGCCGTTCGGCCTGGAGCCGGTGAACCCGGCCCACTGCATCCCGCGTGCCAGCGTCGACCACAAGTTCAGCTACTGCTTGTTCCGCAACGAGTGGGAGGACGCCGAGGACATCGTCATCACGGTCCTGGGCAAGCGGCCGCGCGGCCACACGAAGGACAAGGAGATCGGCCCGCTCTGGATCACCGCCTATGGCAAAGACGAGACCTGGGGCGCGATGAAGGGCGACATCACCCACTTCGAGGTGATGCAGGACGGGTGCGCGAGCGTGGCCACCAGCGACAGCACCTGCCTGGCCGTCGACTGGACGCCCCACAGCGGCGCCGAGGGCATGCTCGTCATGACCGGCCCCGGGGCGGGCAAAGGGCCCACCGTCGAAGCAGGCGGCACCACGTACCACTTTAAGTTCTTTACCAAGGGCACGGCCCCGACGCCGAAGGCCCAGGGCGACGCGGTCGTCATCGGCAAGCAGACCGTGACGCTGAAGGACGGCCACCTGGTGCTCGGTCAGACGTCCGGCCCGTGGACCGGCCCGACGGAGAAGGCGATGAAGGCCGTGAAGGCGTGGAAGCAGTAACCCGCCACGGCACATGAACCGGTGATAGGGCAAGGGCTTCGGCAGGCTTGCCGGAGCCCCTCCTATGCGCTGCGGCGCTGGTCCCGGAGCCGCTGGCCCATCTCGCGCAGCCGCCCCACGGCGGGCGGCGGAATCGCGCCGTCCCCGTCCGGGCCGACATTCAGCAGCAGGTTGCCCCCCTTGGCGTTCACATCGCGCAGGTTTGCCAGCAGCGCTTCGACCGGCTTCCAGTTCGTGTCCGACGCCCGGTAGCCCCACGTGTCGTTCATCGTGGCCGGGCATTCCCAGTCCATCGCCGGCCGGCCCTTGAGGTACTGGTTGTCCCGCGTTGTCGCATAGTCGCCCAGGCCGTGCCCCACGCGTCCGCACACCAGGCACTCCGGCTGAATCTCGTGCACAAGGTCCAGCAGCGCGCGGCTCTGCGCCAGCCGCATGACCATCGGCGTGTCAAACCACATGATCGCGAGCGGCCCGTAGCCGGTCAGCAGTTCGCGCACCTGGGGCTTCACGTACGTCTCGACGTACCGGTCGAAGTCCTTGGCGACCGGGTCAAAGTCCCAATCGTTCCCGTGCCCGTCGGGATGGTGCCAGTCCTGGGTCTGCGAGTAGTAGACGCCGAAGCGCAGGTCCCGGCGGCGGCAGGCGTCGGCGACCTCGGCCACGACGTCGCGTCCGAGCGGCGTGGCGCCGACCACGTTGAAGTCCGTCTCGGCCGAGTCGAACAGGCAGAAGCCGTCGTGGTGCATCGCGGTCAGGACGACGTACCGCTGGCCGGCGGCCGCAAACGTCTCGGCCCACGCGTCGGGGTCGAACCGAGCGCCCGGAAGTCGACCGCCAGGCGCTCGTACTCGCGAACCGGTACGCGGCGGACCTCCATGGCCCATTCCTGGGTCCAGTGGCCGTCGGCGTGGGCGGGGCGGTCCGTCCAGCGGTCCGGAAGGGCGTAGAGGCCCCAGTGGATGAACGCGCCAAAACGGGCCGCGCGAAACCAGGCGAGGCGCGGGTCGTCCCGGGCGTCCGGGCGATGGGCCTTGGCGGCCTCGATGGCGTCGGTTTCGCGTCGTTCCATGGCCGCATCCTAGCGGTCGCGAACGAGCGCGGCAACCGGGCTCACCCCGGCCACCGGCCCGTCAGGTCCTGGAACGCGTTCACCGGCTCGTACGGCTCGGCGTAGTCGCCCCCGTGGTGGCTGCGGCGGCAGGAGGCCATGAAGGCGGCCACCTGCACGCGGAACGCGGCCACGCGGTCGGGGTGGTCGGCCGCGCGGTTGGCCGTCTCGCCGCGGTCGGCCCGCATGTCGAAGAGCAGGTCCTCGCGGCCGTCGTCGGAGAGGTTCGTGAGAAACTTCCACCGCCCGTCCATCCAGGCGAATGTCGGAGACCCGAACATCTTCGCCTCCCGGTCGAGGAACCGGTACGGGATCGGCTTGGGCCGCGCGTCGGTCTCGCCCCGAAGGAGCGGCATCAGGTTCACGCCGTCGATCGGCCGCGCGTCCGGCATCGTAAACCCCAGGCGCTCGGCCACGGTGGGCATGTAGTCGAGGGTACTGCACGGTACGCCTGTTACCGCCCCGGCTGGGACGACGCCCGGCCAGCGAACGAAGGCGGGGACGCCGATGCCGCCGTCGAAGAGGCTCCGCTTCCGGCCGCGCAGGCCGCCGGTCACACCCCGGCTGCGCCCGTTGCGGCTCAGGTCCTGGCTGCCCTCCGGCCCGTTGTCAGAACAGAACCAGACGGCCGTCCGGTCGGCCACGCCCAGTTCCTCCAGCACCCGCGCGATTCGCCCGACCTGCTCGTCCATGGCCGTGATGCAGCCGTAGTAGTGCTGCTCGTCCTCGCATCGGTCCGCATAGAGCGCCCGGTGCTCCGGCCCCGCGACGACCGGCGTGTGCGGCGCGTGGAACCAGACGACCGCCAGGAACGGGTCCCCGGCGGCGACGCTCTCGCGGATGAACGGCTCGGCCCGGTCGACGATGACGCGCGAGTCGTCCCCCGCCAGGTTCTCCGTCACACGCTCGCCGTCCGCGTTCCAGTAGGCCGTGCCGAACGCCGCACCGGGCGTGCCCCAGCGGAGGCGGCCGTTCGGGCGGCGTTCGTCGGGCGTCCGCATGGGGTCCCACGTCGGCACCTTGGCCTCGGTCGAGAAGCAGACCTCGAAGCCGTGGAGCCAGGGCGGTGAGTACTCCTCGAAGTGGCCCGGACCGCCGCGGTTGCCGTCACGCTCGGAATGGGTCACCGTCCCGAGGTGCCACTTGCCGAAGTGGCCGGTCCGGTAGCCGGCCCCGCGGCAGACCTCGGCCAGCGTGACCTCCTGGGTCGGCAGGCACCCCTGGTTGGCGTGCGTGACGCCGTAGCGGCTGTAATGGCGGCCCGTGAGGCACGTGCCCCGCGTCGGCGAGCACACCGGCCCGCCTGCGTAGAACCGCGTGAACCGGAGGCCCTGGGCGGCCAGGGCGTCAAGGTGCGGCGTGCGGATGACCGTGTTGCCGCTAAAGCCGACATCCCCGTAACCGAGGTCGTCGCACATCAGGAGGATGACGTTGGGTCGGTCGGCCACGCCGTTCTCCGCCATGGGCCGGTCTCGGTGACGCAGCCGGTGCCGCGCCGCGGCCAGCATAGCGGCTCACGGCCGGCGGGCAAAGGCTTTCGACCCGCGGCTGCCGCGACCGAGTAGACGTGTCCGCGTGGAATGACTTGCCGCCCGCGTCAGCGGCCCTCTCGGGCATGCGGCGGCCCGGGCGTGCGCAATGCGTTGAGTGCGCCCCGATGGCCAGAGGCCGGTGCGGCCAGCCGCGTCGATACGGTCGGCACCCACGAAGCCTTCCGGGGCCGGGGCTTCGCGCGGGCGGTCATCCACGAACTGGTCGCGTACCACCGCCGGAAGATTGGTGGGGGCCTGTACCTTGGGGCGGAGAACCCGACGGCCATCCGCATCTACGAAGAGGCCGGCTTCGGTCGGATTGACGCCGACCTAGCGTGCTGGTCGGCGTGGCAGGACCAGGTCCACGGGAACGTCCGGTCACACCGGCGCCCGGCGAAAGGCCTCCTGTGGGGGTCCTAGAAGTCCAACCCGGGCGCCTCGGCCCCGAGGCCAGGCTCCTTCGGCATGGGCTCCAATTGGAGCAAGGCGGCCCGGGCCTCGTCGGTGCGATGCCCCGAGAGCAGCATGGCTTCGAGGACGGACACAGATGCGGCGGCCGCGCGGTCCCGCACGGCCTCGTCCTTGCCGTGGGCGACGACGTCCGCGACCCGCAGTGCCGCCTCCTGGCGCAGGGCCGGCTTGTCGCTCCCGATGACGGTGCAAAGCGTCCTTAAGACCTCGCCCACGTTGCCGGCGTCCATCGCGACGAGTTGCTCAGCGGCACGCTTCCATGCCCCTGTGACCGGACCGCGCAGCACGCCGAGGAGCAGTTCCTTGGCCTCGGATGGCGGGAAGCCCACCGACTGCCAGTGCTCGACCGCACAGATCACCATCGCCTCGTCCCCGCCCCGCAGCGCCCCCCGAAGCGGCTCCGCGAGCTGGGATCGGACCGTACGGCAGGCCCCGACGGCGCCCTTCAGCAGGACGGCCAGCCGTTTCGCATCCCCGGCGGCCGCGGCCGATTGCACCCTCCGCGCAAAGATGGGCTCGCCCACAGGTCCAAGCCGGGCCAGCCGGCGCGCCGCATCCACCGCGGCCCGGCGGTCATCGCCATCCAGCGTCCCGCACAGTTCCTTCGCCCGCTCGCGCTTCCAGGCGTGGATCGCTTCGAGTTCGGTCGCGCCCGGGACGCGAAGGTCGAAGCACTTGATGCTCCCCTTCGCGCGGGCGTAGAGGAGCCCGTCGGCCAGGGCCAGGGACGCGAGCTTCATCAACCCCACCTCCGCGCTCGCCAGCTCACACAGCTCATCGTGGGATACGTCGAAGAGCTTCAGCGTATTGCGGCCGACCATCAACAGTTTGCCGTCCGCGGCGATGGGCGAGCTGTACAGGTTGCCGCGGAGTTCAGGGCTCTCGAACACGATCTCGCCGCTGGGGACGGCCATGCAGACGGTCGCCTCTCGACCGACGGCCAGGGCGCGTCCCGGCAGCAGGACCGCGCTGGCCCCCCGCCCTCGGGCGGCGGGTCCGGACCTTGCCAGGAGCTCGGGCCTGCCCTGCGTGAGGCGATACGCCGTCAGGCCATAGCCGCACCCGTAGATGCCCCCCTGGCAAACCATGACGTCCCGCCACAGCGCCGGCGTCGTCATGGCATAGTTGGCCCTCAGCTCCCACACAACCCGCCCGGTCTTTATCTCGATGGAAAGCAACCTGCGGTGATGGGGAAACACGGCGCGCGCCGTGCCATCGACCCGCCGCACGGCCGCCGAGCAGCTGGACTTGTAGCCGCACGACCCGGTATCCGGCTGTGCGTCAGGAGACACCACCCACAGCGGCTTGCCCGTGGCCGCGGCGAGGCCGCGGATGCCTCCCGCCGCGAACACCATCACGCCGTCCTCCACGGCCGGTGAGCTGTTCGACCGGAACTCAGGCCCGGGCGTCCGCCACACGGTCGCGCCCGTGGCCGCGTCCAGGCAGTACGCGGCGGCCGTCCCGGTCACGTAGAGCCGCCCCTCCTTCACACAGGGCGTCCCCGACGTGCCGAACCACTGGAGCCCGCCCGGGAAGTCGGCCCGCCAAAGCTCCCGGCCCGTGACCGCATCGAACGTCACCACCGTGTCCGTGGGGACCGGCTTGCGGGCCGGCGCGGCCTCGCGGACACGACCGGCTTCGTCCCCGGTGATCCCCTGGGCCGCCAGCCACGCCTCGAGCGCCGCCGTGTCGGCAAAAGGCTTGTCCACGACGGGTTCGAGCTTCGCGAGGAGTTCCACCGAAGCCGCTGTGGCGCCCTGCCGGAGCCGCTGCTCGGCATACTCGCCGAACCGCTCCCGCTCCGCCTCGGAGAGGTGCTTCTCCAGCCACCCGGCGAGCCACTCGTCCAGCGCGGACCTCCTGACGGCCGCTCGCTCCGGGGACAGGCGGGCCACTTCGACCTTCTCTCGCAGCTGCGCCGGGACCGCGGGGTCATAGAGGCCCATGCGCTGCCAGCGCGATGCGGTCAGCGTCCGCGTCGTGGTGGGCCCGAAGACCGTCCAGGTCACCAACTGGTGGACGCGGCCGCTTGCGACGACCGGGCTGCCGAAGCCGTCGTCCCCCCACTCGCCGTGCGGGAGCGGCGCTTCCCAGACGAGCGTCGGCCCCTCGGGGCCCCATTCTCTGCCGAGCGGCGGGCCGTCCTTGACCACGCCGTCGCGGTCGGGTCCCCGCCACTGGGGCCAGTCGTGCGCATAGAGCGGCGACCCGATCAGGACCGCCGACACCAGGAGCAGCGTGCGTGCCCGTTCCATCGTGCGCTCACAGTGCCACGGCCCGCGCGGCCTGTCAAGCTCCCTGCGTGGGCGTGGCCTGAGCCCCTGAACCGGGTGGCGGCGAGGCTGATGAGCTGCCACCGGCCGATGGTGTTCCTACTGCTCACCCATAGCCAGCCAGAAGGTTGAGCAGGGCCGATTAGGACTTGCATTCGCCGGGACCACCGCTAAAATCCTTTGTCTGCCTGCCCGCGTCGGGGTGTAGCTCAGTTTGGCTAGAGCGCTGCGTTCGGGACGCAGAGGTCGCTGGTTCAAATCCAGTCACCCCGACCACCTCCGTCGGCAAGTCCACACCTAGAACAGCAGCCCCTGCTCGCCGGGCGGTTCGTCCTCGGCCCGCACGGCCTCCAGCGCCGGGAACGTCCGCGCGAGGACAGCTGGCACGGGCACGGGGCCGCCCTCCAGCTTCGAGAGGATCTGCAGGGCGTTGGCCGGCGCCTGGCCGCGGTAGTGGTTGTTCGTGAAGACGTAGGTCCGCTCGCAGGCCCGGGCGATGTCGCGGATGCGGGCCACCCACTCGTCCAGCTCGGCGTCGCGGTACAGGTAGTCGTACTTGGCGTCGCGGCCGGCCTCGGGGTCGAACCAGGCCTCGCGGTTGCGACCATGGAGGCGGACGTAGCCGACCGGCGATGTGGCGAGGCTCATCGGCGCGATGCCCGAGCGGCTGCGCGGCTGGTCGATGTTGGCCCAGCCCAGGCCCAGCTCGCGGACGCGCCCGACGGCCGCCTCGGCCGCCCACGAGATGTGCCGCACCTCCAGCACGAGCGGCCAGTCGCCGAAGTCGCGGTGGACGGCCTCCAGCCACGCGAAGGCGTCGTCGTCGGCCCGGAAGCTCCAGGGGAACTGGACAAGGACGGCGCCCAGGCGGCCGGCCTCGCGGACCGGCTCGACCCCGGCGCGGAAGGTCTCCACCTCGGCCGCCGTCCAGAGCGACCCGCGCTCGTGCGTGAACCGCTGATTCAGCTTGAAGGCGAACTCGAAGTCGGGCGGGGTGCGGCGAAGCCAGCTCCGCGTCGAGCGCGGCGAGGGCGGCCGGTAGAACGACGCGTTGACCTCGACGCAGCCAAAGTACCGGGCCAGATACGCGAGGCGGTCGAACCGGCCGGGCGCGGTCTCCGGATAAAACCGGCCGACCCAATCGTGGTAAGACCAGCCACTCGTGCCGACGCGGATCTCCGGCGCCCGCTGAACCATGGCTGCCTCCCTGCCCCGTGCCGGACCGGGGTCCCGCGCAGTATGCCACGAGGTGGGCGGGAAATCAACCGGCGGCCGGGCCGGACTCAGCCCGGCTCGGGCAGGCGGAGGGTCTGGCCGACGTACAGCGTGGCGCTCGGCGACCGGAGCCGGTCGCGATTGGCCTCGTAAATCCTGAGATACATGGCTGCGTCGCCGTAGAAGCGGCGGGCGATGCCGATGAGGGTGTCGTTGCGGCGGACCTTGTAGACGCGGACGGTCCGCGCGGGCGCGGGCCCGCCACCGGCCTCCTCGGGTTCGGGCAGGCGGAGGGTGCGGCCGACGTGGAGGGCTCGCGGGTCGAGACCGGGGTTCGCCTGTTCGATCAGCGAGACGTACCGGGCCGAGCCGTAGACCTCCTCGGCGATGGCGTAGAGGGTGTCGCCCTCGCGGACGGTGTGGGTGCGGCGCTCGGGCTCGCGCCGGGGCTGCCAGCGGGCGGTCACGACCTCGCCGTCGATGCCGTCCGGATGCAGCACCGGCCCGGGCGGGTCGGCCCCGAGGACGGGTTCGTCGCTGCGCCGCGCCACCACGGTGCCCTCGTCTTCGGCCGTGGTGTCGATCTCCGGGGGCGGCGGCGTCTCGGGCGGCTGCCGCGTCACGGCCTCCTCGCGGTCGCGCATCCGCTCCAGACGTTCCTGCCATCGGCGGAAGGCCGAGACGGGGTCGTCGAACTCGTCGGTCTCCGGGGTGCCGGGGGCGGTGGGGCGCACGCCTTCCCCTGGCGCGCCGGGCGCCGTCTCCCGCGTGCCGAGCACGAAGAAGACCACGACGGTAAGCGCAACGACAAACAGGACCAGGATGCCCTTGGTCAACAGGCGCATCGGTCATCCCACACGGCTGGGGCCTCGCGGCCGGACCTCTCCCGTCCTACTATCGGACGCCGGGGCCGGCGGCGCTTACCCTTTCCGGCCGGCGCCCCAGACCTCGCGATAGAGCGGGTAAATGACAGGCACGGCAAACAGGCAGGCCACCGCCGCCGGGCCGGCCCAGAGTTCCCATTGCTCGCCGGGGGGGCCCGCCTGGACAAAGAAGGCGAAGACCACCAGAGCCGGCACCGTCAGGAACGCCATGCCCGCCACGGCCTTGGCCAGCGCGGTGGACTTCTCGGCGAGCGGCCACGGTTTCTCGGCGGTGTAGCAGAAGGTGCCCCAGGCGGCCAGGCCCATCCACGCCAGGCCGACGACGGCCAGGACGTAGGCGTGGGCGGCGCCCCGGGCGCCCTCGGACAGGAAGAGCCCCAGCACCGCCAGCGGCCCGAGCACCGGGAAGACGTAGGCGTAGACCCGCAGGAGGTAGCCCCTGAGGACGAGCACCGGCGAGGCGACGGCAATGGAGCTGTACGTCCCGACGAGGACGCCGAGCGAAAGGACAAAGGCGAACCCGTGGAGGGTCGAGGCCCGCCCGCCCAGCAGGTACAGCACCGCCACCACGGCCAGGGTCGTGAGGCTGGTCCAGATGGTCCGTGTCAGGGTCTGGTTGATGCTGCGGTTGACGACGTCGACCGAGAGGTCGCCGAACTTGCCGCGGTTCTCGCGGATGCGGTCGAAGACGACGATGGTGTCGTTCAGGGAGTAGCCGATGAGCGTGAGGAACGCGCCGACCATCGGCAGGTTGATTTTCATGTCGGTGATCATGAATGGATTGCCGGGCCAGGCGGCGGCAATCCAGCCGGTGACGGCGACCGCCCCGAGGACGATGAAGACGTCGTGCACCAGCGCGACCACAGCGGCCAGGCCGTAGCCGACCTTGGCAAACCGGAGCCACATGTAGAAGACAATGGTCAGGAGCGAGAAGACGATGGTGATGACGGCCTTGTGCCAGGTCTCGCCGGCCATGGTCGGCTCGAAGCTGGTGGTGCCGGCGAACTCGCGTTCGCCGAGGGCGCCCTGGGCGATGCCGGTCCAGAACTCGGCGTTCGCGATGCCGGCGTGGCTGCCCTCGAAGTCGGCGCCGACCCAGACGTCGAAGCGCCGGAAGCCGCCCTCGGCCGCCTCCGTCCCGCGCACCAGGAGCGGCGTGGTCACGAGGTCCGGATGCTCGCTCCGGAGGAACTGGAAGAGGGCCTCCCGGACGTCCTGCTCGGCCATCGGGAGGCTGACCGCGATCTGCAACCGCAGCTTGTTGATGAACTGGCGGTATCCCTTCGGGATGAAGCGGTAGCCAGGCTCGGCCTCGGCGTCCGCGTCGCCTTCGGCGGCGGCGTCGGCGGGCGCGGCCGGGGCGGCCTGCTCGCGGTCCAGGCGCTCGCGGATGACCGGGAGTGTGATCTCCGAGGCCTCGGCCGCCAACTGCACGCCCTGCGCCTTCGGCCAGACGTCCTGGAAGGCCTTCTTGAGGGCGGCCTTGATGCGGGCCTCGTCGGCGGCCACGCCCTGGCTGCCCTCGACGGCGGCCGAAACGCTGATGAGGAACCGGTCGAGCGGCTCGCGCTCCAGGGCCGTTTCCATGTCGACCCGCTGGACGATCGCCCCCGGGCCGAGCACGCCGACGACGCGGTCGCGGACGGTCTCGATGGGCAGTTCGTCCTGCCCGGCGGGCACGCGGAGGGCGAGTTCCACCTGCGTCCCGCCGGTGAACTCGATGTCGTATTTCTCCCGGCCGCGCCCGTAGAAGACGATGCCGCCCACCAGCACCAGCGCCCCCGAGACGAGCAGGGCCTTGCGGGCGATGGCCATCCACTGGACGTTGGGGGCCGTGACGAGCTGGAGCATCTTCAGCTCTTTGAAGAGGCCCACCTTCAGGCCCGTCTCGAAGACCATCCGCGTCAGGATCAGGGCCGTGAACATGCTGGTGGCGATGCCGACGACGATGACGACGGCGAAGCCCTGGACCTCTTCGGTGGCGAGGAACAGGAGGAAGAACGCGGGGATGAGGGTCGTGACGTTGGCGTCGAGGATGGTGCGGAAGGCGCGGCTGTAGGCGCGCTTGAGGGCGAGGGCGAGGCTACCCCCCTCGCCCTTCTCCTCGCGGATGCGTTCGAAGATCAGGACGTTGGCGTCGACGCTCATGCCGACCGTGAGGATGAGGCCCGCGATGCCCGGTAGCGTCCAGGCCTGCTTGACGGCAAAGAGGATGCAGACGACGAGCAAGAGGTTCAGCAGCAGGGCCAAGTCGGCCACGAGGCCCGCCCCGAGGTAGTAGACGGCCATGAAGGCGAGGACGAGGATGAGGCCGATGGTGATGGCCTTGACGCCCTTCTGGATATTGTCGGCGCCGAGCTCCGGGCCGACGGTCCGCTCGAAGACGGGGTCGCCGAGGCTGGCGGCGAGCGTGCCGGAGTTCAGGATATCGACGACCTCGTCGCGGCGGCGGACGTCGTTCCGGTAGCCGCGGATGATGCCGCCCGAGGTCAGCGGCACGTCCTCCAGGACCGGGGCGCTGGTGACGTGGCCGTCAAGGAGGATGGCGAGGTTGCGGCCCTTGTTCTCGACGCGCGTCAGCAGGGCGAACCGTTTCTGGGCGTCGGGCTTGATGCTGAACTGGACGATGGGGTCGCCGGCCTGGCTGCTCGGGCCGACGTTTGAGAGGTCCTCGCCGGTGACGTCTTGGCCGTCGCCGACGTCGATGAGGAGCTCGATGGTCTCGGCCTCGCGGTCGATGACGCCGACCCAGTTCGACGGGATGCCGTTCTTGACGAGGTCGCGGTAGTAGTTGTCGGCGACGGGGTACCACCGGAAGCGGGGATTCGGCGAGGGCTGGCCGCTTTCCTTCAGGGCCTTGAGGCGGTCGAAGTTGGCCTTGCCGCGGTCGCGGTTACGGTCGGCGACGATGCGGAACTCGAGGAACCCCGCCTGGCGGACGAGGCGTTTGACGCGTTCGACGTCCTCCTGGGTGGCGAGCGAGGAGGCGACGAGCCGCTCCCAGACCGCGAGGTCGCCCTCCTGGCCAGGCGGCGTGGTGGTCCAGAGCTCGAAACTGCCGTATTCGCTGCGCTGCGCGTCGGCCACGTCGCGGCCGAAGACGAGGGCCTCGGCCCCGACAGGGGCGGCGCGGCGGGCGGCGTTGCGGATGCGGCCGCGGACGTCGCCGATGTACAGGGGCCGGCTCAGCCCGAAGAGCATCTTCGTCCCGCCGGCGAAACGCGGAAGGCGTTCGGCCTGGACGTCGCTCGTCCGGGCGGCGTTCGCGACGTCGGCGGCCGTGATCGGCCCCGCCTCCCGCCGCGACGCACGCGTCACCTGGCCCGGCAGGATGATCTCCAGCCGGTGTTCCCCGATGGGGCGGATGACGATGCCCCGGGTCCCTTCCGGGTTGATCCGGTTGGCGATGACGTTCTTGGCCTCGTTGGCGCTGGGGACGGGCCCGCCGGGCTCCGCCGGGCGGAGCTCGTAAATCAGGCTCGTCCCGCCCGCCAGGTCGATGCCGAGGCGGAACACGTCCGTCAACCGGGCATCCTCGTTGGCCACCAGGTGCACGAGCGGGTTGAGCATGACCAGGGCAACAGCGATCAGGCTGACCCAGTAGACCCATCGACTCATTGGTGCCTCGTCTTCCTTCCAGGGCGCCGGCGCGGGCGCCGGGCCGGGCGGTTCGGGGCCGCCCCGCAACCGGGCGGCGTCCCCTCTATCGGCCGACGGAGGCCGGGTTCTCCCGTGCCGGCGGCCGCACGCGGGGGCATTACCGCTCGGGGGCGGCCGGCTCGTCCTCGTCCCCGACGACGCGGCTGATGGCGTCGCGCGTCACCTTCATGCGGACGTCGTTGCGTTCGTCGATCTTCAGGACGACGGCGTCGTCGCTGACCGACGCCACGACGCCGTGGATGCCCCCAATGGTCATCACGTGGTCGTTCTTGGCGAGGGCGGCCAGCATTTCCTCACGCTGGCGCTGCCGCTGGGCCTCCTTCTTTCGCTGGGGCCGGATCAGGATGAGATAGAAGACCAGGAAGATGGCCCCCATCATGAGGAACAGGCCCCACCCCCCCAGCGGGTCCTGGGCGGGCGCCTGCTCGGGTGCCGCTTCGGCCATCAGGACGAACGTGTCCACAGTCCTCTCCTTCCCTAACCCGGGGCAAACGGTTGCCGCCGGCCCGGCGACAGACCGCCCCTTTTAGTCGTTGCGGGCGTATCTGTCAAGTAACCCGTGGGCCTCGTCGGCCAACCGCCCGGCCACGAGCGCCTTTCGCAACCGCTCGAACACCCGTGTGTAGAACCGCAGGTTGTGCAGGCTGACGAGGATCGGCCCGAGCATCTCCTTGGCCTGGAAGAGGTGGCGGAGGGTTCCGCGGCTGAAACGGCGGCACGCGGGGCAGTCACAGTCGGCCTCCAGGGGGGCCGTCTCGGCCTCGAACCGGGCGTTCCGCAGCCGCACCGGGCCGTCGAACGTGAACGCCGAGGCGTTCCGCCCGTTCCGTGTCGGCAGGACGCAGTCGAAGAGGTCCACCCCCCGCGCCACCGCCGCCACGACGTCGCGCAGCTCGCCCACCCCCATGGCGTAGCGGGGCTTCGCGGCCGGGAGGTGCGGCACGGTCCAGTCCAGGGCTTGGCAGAGCCGCTCGTGGCCCTCGCCGACGCTGAGGCCCCCGACGGCGTAGCCCGGGAAGTCCATCGCCACCAGCTCCCGGGCGCACTGCCCGCGGAGGGCCTCGTCCGTACCGCCCTGGCAGATGGCCCAGAGGGCCTGCCCGGGCCGCGTGTGGGCGTCGCGACAGCGCTCGGCCCAGGCGAGGGTGCGGCCGACGGCGGTTTCCAGCTCGCGGCGCTCACACGGGAACGGCGGGCAGATGTCCAGGGCCATGATGACGTCGGCCCCGAGGGCGTTCTGGACGGCGACGGCCGACTCCGGCGTCAGCGTCATCTCGGCCCCGTCAATGTGGTTGCGGAAGGTGACGCCGTCGTCGGTCACCCGGCGGAGGTCGGCCAGGCTGAAGACCTGGAAGCCCCCGCTGTCGGTCAGGATGGGCCCGTCCCAGGCCATCATGGCGTGCAGGCCGCCGAGGGCCCCGACGACCTCCGCCCCCGGCCGCAGGGCCAGGTGGTAGGTGTTGGCGAGGACGATCTGCAGGCCGACGCCGCGCAAGGCTTCGGGCAGACAGCCCTTGACGGTGGCCCGGGTGCCGACGGCGATGAAGGCGGGGGTCTCGACCGCCCCGTGCGGGGTGGTCAGGCGGCCCGCGCGGGCGGCGCCGGGCCCTTCCGCGAGCACCTCCCAGCCGAAGCCGTCGCGCGTGGCCATGGGCATCCTCGAGCTAGTAGGCCCGCGCCAGGACGATGCCGGGGTAGTAGAACCGGAGGATTTGCTCGCCGGTCATGCCCTGGGTGGCGAGGTACTGGGCGCCGTACTGGCACAGACCGACGCCGTGGCCGAAGCCGCAGCCGTCCAGGACGACCCGGTCGCCCGCGTCGCGAACGTCGAACCACGTGCTCGGGAGCCGGCCCGGGCCGACCCAGATGCGCCACTGGTTGGCGGCGATGCGGAGCGACCGGCCGGACGCCGTGACGATGCGGACCTCGGTGGCGCGGCCGACGGGGTCGCGCGAGGCGACCTCGACCCGCGTGACCCGGTCGAGCGTGGCCAGGGCCGGGTTGCCGCTCGCGCGGAGGGCGTCGCCGATCTCGCGCTTCCTGAACGTGACGCCCGACCAGCGGTACCGCCTGGACGCGCGGCAGTAGGTGCAGGTGACGCCGGCGAGGGGCGGCGGGGTGGTGCCGCCGAAGACCGACGCCGCCGGGCTCGTCGCCCCGCCGCACGTCGAGTGGTAGTACATGCGGAGGAGGCGCGGCTTGCCGTCGGCGCTCTCGACCGTGCCGACAATGGCCTGGGTGGCGGCCACGGCCCGCCAAGCCCGCTCGGTCTCCTTCGAGACGCCGCCGTAGGCCTGGCTCTGGACGGAATCGTAGACGTCGAAGTCGCGGGCCCGGTGGCGGCCGCGCTCGGCCAGGGCGTAGGTGCGGGCGGCCACGGCCTGGGCCTTGAAGGCCTCCAGGTGCCACGAGGCGAAGAGTTCGCAGGCGACGACGCCGGCCAGGTAGGCTTCGACGTCGAGCACGTTGACGGCCCGGAGGCGGCCCTCGGGCATCAGGTGGACGCGGAGCCGCCCGCGGTAGGTCCGATCGACGGTCTTGCCGCCGGCTGCGGGAAACTGGAGGCAGAACCGGCCGCCTTCCGCCGGGCGGACCTCGACGGGGCCGGCGCCGAGGGCGCGGCCACCCAAGAGGATGCCGTCGGCGGCGGCCTCGAGGCGGGCCGGGGCCAACCGGCCGCCCTGCCCCGCCCGCTCACCGCCGGCGAAGACGTGGTACGCCCCTTCGACCGTCACGACGAGGGCATCGGCATCCTGGCCGAGCTTGACGCGCACAAGCGGCACGCCCTCGGGGCTGACGGGGGGCCGCGGCTGGGGACCCTCGCAGGAACACCCGGCCGCCGCCAGCAGCGCCAGGGCGGCCGCCAGCCATGGAGGGGCGCGGCGGGCAGTCGTCGGGCGACGAGCGGGTCGGCGGCAAGTCACGAGGCGTCTCCTTCGTCGGGGGTGTCGGCGGCGTCGGCGGCGGGCACGCGGCTGCCTCCGCCCGGGCCCTTATACAGGTGGAGGCCGGTCTCGCGGTAGCGCGCCTCCTCGCTGAAGAGGCATCCGCAGTACTGCTGGCGGTAGAGGTCGTAGCGGCGGGCGGCATCGTGGCCCGCCTCGGCCAGCGCCCGCCAGTCTTCGTACAGGAAGGCGACCCCGTGGGCCGCGGCGGCGGCCTCGCCGGCCGCGCGCACCGCCTCGTGGTCCTGGTGCGTCGAGACGAGCAGCGTCGTCGTGAAGCGCGGGATGCGCCGCGCGGCCGCCACGCGGGCGGCTTCGTTCAGGCGAAGGCGGTAACAGGCGCGGCAGCGGTCGGGCCGGTCCCACGGCACGGCCCGGAGCCACGCCTTCGGGTCGTACCAATCGTCATAGACAAGGTCCAGATGCTCGCGGTCGGCCAAGACCTGGACGGCCTTCAGGCGGCGGCGGAACTCCACGAGCGGCTGCACGTTCGGGTTGTCGTAATAGACCACCGGCCGCCCGTGACGACGCACGGCGTCCAGAATGCCCAACAGGCAGGCCGCGCAGCACGCGTGAACCAGCACGGTCGGCTCGGCCATCGCATCCGGCCCGCTCGTCAGCTCTCGCCCAGGTCCAGGCCATGGCGCTGGAGGACCTGGCGGATTTCGTTCAGGGAGGTCTCGCCGAAGTTCTTGCAGGCCAGGAGCTTCTCCTCGCTGAGCTGGGCGACGTCGCCGAGGGTCTCGCAGCCGAGGCGGTCGGTGAGGGCCTTGCGGCTGCGGGCGGAAAGCTCCATATCCTCCAGGCGGACCTGAGCCCCGGCCCCGCCGGGCGAGGCGGGCTTCGGGAAGGCGAGGCGCGGCCCGGGGAGGCCGAGGGGCTCGTCTTCGGGCTGGTCGACGGCCATGCCGAGGTACAGGCCCTTGGAGGCCAGCATGTCCTTGATTTCCTGGAGGCTGGTCTCGCCGAAGTTCTTGTACGAGAGGAGTTCCTGCTCGCTGTGGCGGATCAGGTCGCCCAGGGTCCGGATGTTCATCTTCTTGAGGCAGTTGCGGCTGCGGACGCTGAGCTCGAAGTCGGTGACGGGGATTTCGAGGACCTGGTTCCGCTTGTCGCGGCGGCGTTCGCTCTCCTCGTCGTAGTACATCACCTGGGAGGCCTCGGCGTCGCGCAGGAACAGCCGCGCCCGCGCCTGGTTCGGGTTCACCGCCAGGACCCGCTCGAAGCACTCGATGGCCTCGTCGTAGTCGCCCTGGTCGTCGTAGAGGACGCCGAGGTTGATCAGGGCCCCCTCGTGGATGGGCGGTTGCTGGACGCACTGCTTGTAGTAGTCCATGGCGAGTTGCTCTTCGCCGCGCATGTCGTACAGGAACGCCAGGCGGAAGAGGGTCTCGCGGTGGGTGGCGTCGAGCTGGAGGGCCCGCTCGTAGGCCTCGATGGCGCCCTCGTACTCGCCCTGGGTCTCGCGGACGTAGCCGAGGGCGTACTGGTAGTCGGCGGTCTCGGTCTCGCCCTTGCCGAACTTCTCGAGAATGGTCTGGGCCTTCTGGCCGTCGCCCTGGCGGCAGGCCGCTTCGAGGTCATGGATCAGGTCAGCCACGCTCATGGTCCTCCGATCGGCGTCCGGGGTGCGGACGCACTGGGTCCGGGGTCGAAGACACCGCATTCTAATGATTTTCCAACGGGTTTCAACCCCTCTTGAGGGCCCATTGCCCGGCCGGTCGGCCCCGGGGTGGACAGGCCTGCCCGGCGGGGTATACTGAGGGCGCCATGGACGCCCCGACACCGGCCGACCCGCCCGCCCGCACGCCCCGCCGCATCACCCGCCGCGGGATGCTGCTCGTGGGCGGGAGCGTGGCCGCCACGGCGTTCGCGGGCGGCTGGGCCAGATGGATTGAGCCCACGTGGCTCCGGGTCCTCGGCCTGGACCTGCCGGTGCCGGGTCTCGGGCCGGCCTGGGACGGCACGACCGTGGCCCTCTTCAGCGACACCCACGTCGGGCCGCACGTCGCGCCGGAGTACCTGCGCGAGAGCGTGGCCCGGCTCCAGGGCCTCGGGGCGGACCTGATTGCGGGGGCGGGGGACTTCGCCACGCTGGGGCCGCTCAGCCGGTGCCGGGAGGCGGCCGACCTGCTCGCGCCGCTGGAGGCCCCGCTGGGGGTCTTCGCGTGCCTCGGGAACCACGATTACGGGGTCGGGCGGCCGCTGAAGCCGGGCCGCAGCGCCCCGCCGTCGCCGATGATCGGGCCGCTGGAGGCGGCCGGGGTGCGGGTGCTGGAGAACGCGGGGGTGCGGCTGGAGCGCGAGGGGCAGCCCCTGCACGTCGCGGGCGTCGGGGACATCTTCACGGGCCGGTTCCGCCCGGAGAAGGCCCTGGCGCCGGTCCCGGCGGGGGAGCCGCGCCTCGTCCTCTGCCACAACCCGGACGGGGCCGACGCAATCGACGCGGTGGGGCCGGCGGCGATCCTGTGCGGCCACACCCATGGGGGGCAATTCCGCATCCCGTTCTTCGGGGCACCGGTTCTGCCCATCCGGCACAAGGAACGGGCCGAGGGCCTGATGCGCGTGGGCGGATCGGCCCTGTTCGTCACGCGCGGGGTGGGGAACCTTCACGGGGTGCGGCTGAACTGCCGCCCGGAGGTGGTGGCGCTGACGCTGCGCCCGGCGGCGGGGACGACCGCTTAGCGAGGACCAGCACGAGGGTCACCGCACCCCCCACGACGGCAAGGAAGCCAAGGCCGAGAACGACCAGAATCAGCACTTCGAAGAGGCCCGGTCTGGCGATGGCGAGCACCGTCACCCCTTGAGGTCGGCGTCCTTGTCTTCGCGGCCAGCCTGGTCGATGCCGTCCTGCACGTCGCTCAGGCCCTTCTTGAACTCCACGATGCCGCGCCCCAGGCTGCGGCCGACCTCGGGGAGGCGGCGCCCGAAAAGCAGGAGGGCGACGAGGGCGATGATGAGGATCTCCCAGATCCCCGGCGTGTAGAAGCCCAGCAGACCCATGTGCGATGTCTCCCGTGTCCGCCGCCAGTGTCGCGCGCCGGCCTCGCGGATGCAAGGCCCGGCGTCGCCGGGGGGCTACTCGAAGACGAGCCGCGTCCCCGTGTTCAGGTTCATCGGATAGTACGCGTGGCCCCGCACCTGCCCGCCGCTGAACTGGACGATGACCAAGACCACAGGGACGGCGGAGGCGTAGTCGGGGCTCTGCTCGTTGTCGACGACGACGTCGATGTGCCCGCCGGCGTGGACCGTGAGCTCGAAGTCGGTGTGGGAGGCGAGGACGCGGGGGGGGGTGCCGCCGGTCACGTGGGCGGTCAGCCACTCGTGGAGCTGCTGCTCGCGGTGCTTGTAGTTGAGGTTCGTCGAGCCGCACCCCGTGCACGTCAGCGAACCCGCGTCGCCTCCGGTGGGGAAATCGAACTCGGTGCCGCAATCGTTACACTCGATGTCGTGCAGCTCGGGCATGTTGCTCATGTCGTCGGCGCCAAGGCGGATAACGTACAGGTTGGTGCCGAGGTTGACCGGCTCGATGTAGGGCAGTGGCTCGTACTCGTCGCTCTCGGGGTTGCGGTACCAGATGGCGACGTAGGAGCCCTCGCGGATCGTGTCTTGCGTATCGTCGTTGACGCGGAAGACGAGCTTGGCGTCGGTCAGTCGGGTGGCGGCCGTTTCGCGGGCCGCATAGACCATGGACTGGAGGCTGTTGACGGCGCGGCCGGGGCCCATCTGGCCGGCCAGACCCACGAGGACGCCGACGGCGCCCAGAACCATGACGAGCATGATGCCCAGGACGGCCAGCAGTTCGGTAAGCGTAAAGGCGCGTTTGGCTCGCATGGCTCAGTCCTCCTCGGGTGCCTCGTCCATCATGGTCTCGCTGAAGGCGGTGATGTCGTCGTCGGTGCCGAACTCGGCGTCGCGGCCGGCGCTGGTAACGATGGGCAGCGGGTCGTCGTCGCCGGGCGCCTCGTACCGAAGGGGCCGCTTCCAGCCGTCCACGATGACGGTGTACTTATCGGTACCGACCTCGACGAGGGCCGTGACGTCACTGCCCGCACCGAAGTACGGCCCGCGTCGGCGCCGGGCGGTCAGGGCGCCGTACAGGGCGATCTCTTCGCGGTGTTCGCCGCCCGGCTGGGCCCCGCCAGTGACGGCGTCCCAGTCGACGCCGCCCATGTTGTGAGTCAGGTCGTCGCTCGGCCAGGGAAACAGGCCGCCATAGTCTTCGGCATAGTGCCTCAGCCCCGCGTTGACTGCGCGCAGCGTGCTGGCGGTGGCGTCGTAGGCGGCCTTGTCGCCCCAGGCCTGAAGGCCGGCGACGGTGAGGCCGACGAGGATGCTGAGGATGGCGACGACGGTCATCAGTTCGATGAGCGTGAAGCCGCCCTTCCCCGTCCGTGCCGCGCTATCGGTTAGACCTTGCATCGGCGGTCCCTATTCAGGCTCAGTACTTGAAGTTCGTGACGTCATCGCACATGCGTTCGTTGTCGGAAACGGTGGCGGGCACGAGGACACCGGCCACACCGCTCTCGGTGGTCTCCTTGACGTGGCCGTAGCGCCGGTCGGGGCCGGGGCTGATCAGGACGTAGTTCGGGTTCACCGGCCGCGCGGCCGCCCCCGTCCCGCGCATCACCAGCAGGTTGAGGTGGGCCTGGTCCTTGAAGCCGGACTCGCCGGCGTCGTCGGTGGGATTGTCGGCGATGTCGAAGACGTGCTGGGCCCCCTCGTCGGCGCGATAGTAGAGGATCTTCTTGACGGGCTTGAAGGCGTCGGAGACGCCGCCGAGGGCCCCGGAGAGGTCTTCGCTGGTGTAGTAGGGCCCGAAGCGTCGCTCGGTGGCGCCGCCGCCTCCGGAATCGAAGGGCATGCCCGCGGAGCCGCCGGAGCTGCCGCCGCCCCACCCGCGGCCGTCCGGCCCCATGAGGAACAGGGACAGGTTGACGTAGCCGTACTTGCGGGCGAAGCCAGGCTCGTGCTCGTCGTCGCTGGGCGGATAGGCGCCGAAGTCGCCGCGGAAGGCCTCCAGGGACACCGAGAGGCTGTTGATGGTCTGCTTGCTCTTCAGGGTGGCGGCCAGGGTGAAGGCATAGTTGACCGCGGGGAGCAGGAGCGAGACCAGCAGGGCGATGATGCCCATGACGACGAGCAGCTCCACGAGGGTGAAGCCGCGGGCCGCGGCCGCGTGACGTCGGGTAGGCATGGCAAGTCCTCCAGGCTCAGTCGGCGCCGGTGCCGGCGTAGTTGGTGATGTCGTCGGTATAGGCGCCGCTGTCGCTCGGCTGGGCCGAGACGATGATCCCCTGGTTGTTCTTCTTGACGTAGCCGTAACGTCGGTCGGGCCCGGGGGAGACGAGGGCGTAGCGTTTGCCGGAGAAGACGGTCCGGTCCTGGGTGCCGCCGCCGCCGGTGCTGTAGACGCTCTCGGTGCGGGTCAGGGCGCTGATCAGGGCGTTGTCGCTGGCGAAGTTCTGCATCATCTTGTCCTCATCCCAGTCGCCGGGCGTGCCGTCGACGCTGCCGTCGTCGGCAAGGCGGAAGTAGAGGATGCGGCCGACGTAGCGGGTGCCGATGATGCCGGCGGGCTCGAAGGCGTCCAGGAACCCGTGGGCTACGCCGCTGGCGTCGCGGACGATCTGGTCCTCCTCGGCGAGGTAGTACGGCCCGTAGGCCCGGGTGGCGCGGCCGCCCCCAAAGGGCATGGCGCCGCCGGCGTGGGTACCCCAGCCGTGGCCGGCGGGCCCGCTGAGGTAGTAGACGAGGTTAGCGGCCCCGTAGTAGGTCTGGCCGCCACGCGTGTCGTCGGTGGGCGGATGGGCCTTGAAATCGCCGTAGAAGGCGTCCAAGCCCACACCGATCTGCTGGATGATGCTGCGCGTCTGGTTCTTGCGGACGATCTCCAGGGCCTTGCCGAGGGTCGGCGCGAGGAGGGTGACGAGGATGCCCATGATGCCGATGACGATGACGAGCTCGACCAAAGTGAAACCGCTGGCCGCGCGACGGGCAGGTGTCGTGGTGGTCATGGCGGAGTCCTCCGCCGGCCGGGCTCAGCCGCGGCCGACGTTCTTGATCAGGTCCACGAGCGGGAGGAACAGGGCGATGACGATGGTCCCGATGGTGCCGCCCAGGAACACGATCAGCAGGGGTTCCATGGCGTTGACGAGGTTGCCGACACGGCTGTCGACCTCGTCATCGTAGTTATCGGCGACCTTCAGGAGCATGGCGTCGAGTTCGCCGGTTTCCTCGCCGACGTCGACCATGTTGACGACGATGGGGTCGACGACGCCGCTCTGGCGAAGCGGCCCGGCGATGCTCTCGCCCTCCCGGATGGAGTCGTGGACGCTCCCGAGGGCCTTGGAGACGACCTCGTTGCCGACGGTCTCGCGGGTGATGTTCAGGGCGTCGAGGATGGGCACGCCGGAGGCGATCAGGACGCCCAAGGTCCGGGAGAAACGGGCGATGGCCGTCCGGTTCACGATGCCGCCCATGATGGGCGTGTTCATCTTGAGCCAGTCGATGGCGTAGCGGCCGGGGCCGGAGGCCTTGACGAGCTTCAGCACGAGCCAGCCGGCGATGGGGATGAGCGGGATGAGGTACCAGTGGGCGCCGAGAATCTCGGAGCCGTTGATGAGCATCTGGGTAGGCCCCGGCAGGCCGCCCTCGATGTTGAACTTCGAGAAGATGTCCTCGAACTTGGGCACGATGAAGAACATGATGCCCACCAGGACGATGACGGTAATGGTGATGACAACCGCCGGGTAGACCATGGCGCCGATGATGCGGCGCTTCAGGGCCATGGACTTTTCCATGAACTCGGCGAGCTTGCGGAGAATCTGGTCCAGCACGCCGCCCGCCTCGCCGGCCCGGACGGTGTGGACGTAGAGGGCGTCGAAGGCGCGGGGGTGCTTCTCCATGGCCTCGGAGAGGGTGGAGCCGGCCTCGACGTCCTCGATGATGTCCTGGAGGGCGTTGCGGAGGACGCCGGGCTTGGTCTGGGCCTCGAGGATGCGGAGGCTGCGGAGGATGGGCAGGCCCGCGTCCTGAAGGGTCGAGAGCTGGCGGGTGAACATGGTGAGTTGCTTGGAACCGACGCGGCCGATGGCGAAGGTCTTGCCCTTCTTGCGTGTGGCCGCGGCGGCGGGGCGTTTGCCCGCCTTGCCGCCCTTGCCCTGGATGCGGGTGGGGAACTGGCCCTTGGCCCGGATCTTGGAGATGGCCTCTTCCTGGGAAGCGGCCTCGACCTCGTCCCGGA
This sequence comes from uncultured Anaerolineales bacterium, assembly GCA_964397995.1. Taxonomy (GTDB): domain Bacteria; phylum Planctomycetota; class Phycisphaerae; order FEN-1346; family FEN-1346; genus CAYNLG01. The sequence goes on along the minus strand of CAYNLG010000024.1, from coordinate 594 downwards.
CCTCCTGGCCTCGGGCGTCCATGGCCTCGTACTGGAAAACCGGCATGCGCGTCACTCCTTCGTGCGGCGGCTCACTGCTCCGCGATGGTGGCCTTGACAACCTCTTCGATGGTGGTGATGCCGTCGAAGATGGCCAGCAGACCGCTGTCCCGCAGTGTCCGCATCCCCTGCTTCTTGGCTTCCTCCCGGATGACGTTCGTGGACGCCTCGGAGAGGATCAGGTCCTGGAGCTTGTCGTTGAGGCGCATGATCTCGAAGATGCCCGTCCGGCCCTTGTAGCCGGTGTTGTTGCACTGGTCGCAACCCTTGCCGAAGTAGAACGTCCGGCCGCGCACCTCTTCGGGCGTCAGGCCCAGTTCCCACAGCATTTCCTCCGTCGGCTCGAACTCGGCGCGGCAGCTGGTGCAGATGCGCCGGACGAGCCGCTGGGCGACGATCGCCTCGACCGTCGCCGTCACCATGTACGGCGCTAGCCCCAGGTCCAGGAGCCGCGTGATCGACGTTGGCGCGTCGTTCGTGTGCAGGGTCGAGAAGACCAAATGGCCCGTCAGCGACGAGTGAATGGCGATCTCGGCCGTCTCCAGGTCGCGAATC
>CAYNLG010000023.1:0-43344 GCA_964397995.1 uncultured Anaerolineales bacterium | reverse complement strand
GGACCCTGGACCCCGGACTCTCATAGCGGTTGGCACATAAAATGGGGGCAGGTCAAGGGCTGATTCTAGATACCGGTCTGATGCCCGTCAAGGCGTCAGATCGGACGATTCCTGGGAGGTCGGCCCTCCCCATCCCGGGGGCTATGCCGTCAAGGCCTCGTGTCCCTTCTGGACGGCCATGACGACAAATCGGATGGCCATCACCAGAAGTAGCGTGCCACAGACCACCATCAGGGCGCGGTAGCCTCGCCCATTGAGCCACCGGCGCCCCCGCGCAACGCCCAGTGCCACAAGGCTATACCAAGCCAAGTCGGCACTGAGGTGGGCGGCAAAGAAGACGGCAACCCCTAGCCACCCGAATTCAGCCGCCCCGACGATCAGGACGGCCCCCATGGTAACCCACCATACATACCAACAGGGATTGAGGAGGCTCGTGATCGCACCAGCCTGGACACCACCGATCTGGCGGGGCGCCAGGGCGCCTTCGGCCCCCAAGCTGTGCCGTGCCTCACGCAGGAGCCCGATGCCCATCCAAGCCATGGCCCCCGACCCTGCGGTGCCGATGGCTGCCAGCACCCACGGATTGCCCAGCACAGCCGCCAACCCGAGTACGAAAAGCACAACGACCGGCAACTCGATGAAACTGTGGCCCAGGACGACAAGCGGCCCGTACCAGAAACCCCTTCGTCGCACCCCGGCAATCGTCACGGCCAGTACAGGCCCGGGCGCAAGGGCACCGCTAAGGGCGGCGACAAAACTCGTGGCGGCGACACTCGCGAGTTCCAGCATCACGCGCGGTAATCCTTCTTGAGGGCAAGGGATTCTACCGGCCGCGCGTTCCCGCGACAAGCGTCGCACGGCTCCACGCAAATCCCGGAGAAGTCTCAAGCCTCGTGCGATTCACTGCCGAAAAGGAAACGGGAGGGGTTGGCAAGCCGTGAGCATTTGGGTAGAATGCCGCGCACTTGGGGACGTTACGGGTCCGGCGGTTGCGCCGGCCTCGCCCACCGCTGGGGATGCGGCATTGAACCACCACGTGAAACGCCACGCCCACGCTGAATTCTGCACGTGGGCCGAGAGCTACGACCGCAGCATGCTGAACCACGTGCTCTTCGAGCCCAGCCACCGCTTGCTCCTCGACGAACTGAACCGGCTCCCTCCCGGACGCGCGCTCGATATCGGGTGCGGCACAGGGGAACTGGCAAGGCGGCTCGCGAGGCGAGGATGGCAAAGCATCGGGCTTGACCTCTGTGAACCGATGCTCCACCAAGCCAAGTCCAAGCTCAACGGAGAGGCCGACCGCGTTCATTTGGCGAACGCCGATAGCGAACATCTGCCGTTTGCCGACGCCAGCTTCGAGGCGGTGACCTGCGCGAACTCGTTCCACCACTACCCGCGCCAGGGAGACGTCGTCCGGGAGATGGCCCGCGTGCTGAAACCAGGCGGGCGACTTTTGGTGGCCGACGGATGGCCCGACCACTTCTTGGGCCGCATCATCTTCGACATCGTGATCGCTCGCGTCGAGGGCGGGACCGTCCGCCACTGTGAGTCCCGCGAGATGGTCCGCCTGTTCGAACGAGCTGGCTTCGCCGACATCAGCCAGCGGCGCATTTATGCGCCGTTCCCCATCCTGCTGACGCGGGGGACGGTGCCGGCATGACGGACGGCCGACCGACCTACGATCTCGCCGGGCGTGGCCGGCGGGGAGCGGCGCTGGTCCTGCTCGTCCTTCTTCCGTTTGGGCTGGCCTCTCTTGCCGTGGCCGGTCTGACCGGAGAAACCAAGGCGGACGGTGCGACGAAGGCCGCTGTCACGCCTTTGGCAGACCTGACGCCGGAGGCGCGGACGGTCGTCTACCCCAAAGGCCCGGACAAAATGGAGCCGCTCGCCAAGGGCGACCCCCTCGCATTTCTGGCGACCGCTCTGGCGTGGTACGAGTCGAAGGTCGTTGACTACACGTGCACGTTCCAGAAACAGGAGTTGGTCAAGGACAAGCTTCTGCCGACCGAGACGATGCTGATGAAGTTCCGGGAACAACCGTTCTCGGTGTATTTGGAGTGGATTGAGAACCCCAAGAGAGGCCGTGAGGCCATCTACGTCGAAGGGAAGTACGACAACAAGCTGGTCGTCCACCCAGACGGGTTGCTCGGCCTGCTTTTCAGAAAGGTTTCGCTCGAACCGACCGACAAGCTTGCCGTCAAGGAAAGCCGACGGCCGATCACCTTCGCCGGGATGGCCAACGTCCTCCGGCTTGCGATTCCTGAAAGCGAGAAGGCGCAGGCGGCGGGCGACCTGCAGCTCGAGTACCTGGGCCTGACCACCCACGACGGCCGTCCGGCGTACCTCTTCAAGAGGACACTGCCGAAGAAGGAGGAGTACCCGGCCTTCCAGTTGTACCTGACGATCGACCAGCAGTTCCTGCTCCCCGTGAGGGCAGAGAGTTACGACTGGGCCGGACGCCTTCTTCTGGACTACAAGTACACCAACCTGACGGTGAACCCGCACCTGCCGGACGAAGCCTGGAATCCGGACAATCCTGATTACGAGTACCGGGCGTTTTGACTCCAGTCGCGAGGAATCCCCGCCGTGTTCGATGGCGTCCAAGGTGTCCTCTTCGACTTGGGCGGCACGTTGGTGGACTACCCCATACCCCGCTGGCCAACGGTGATCAGACTGTGCGCCAAAGGCGTCTATTTGCGGGCATTCCGGCCGGGGGATGAACCGCCTCCGGCGGCCTCTCTGCCGCCACCCAAAGAAGCCGGCCGCCTGCGAAGTCCCGCCCCACCCACCACCGCCCTGCCCCATCGGATGACGGTCGCTCTGCGTCGGATCATCCGAGGGGCTAGCGGCCGGACCCTGCCTCGCGTGGCAGAGCGATGTATGCGGCCGCTTCTGGCACGAGGCAGGCCCTTTGAGGAGACCTACCAAGTATTGGAGGCCCTGCGGGAGGGAGACTACGCATTGGGCCTGATTTCGAATACCCCCTGGGGGACACCTGATTACTTGTGGGAGGCCCAACTCGCGCGGTTCGGGCTTACCCCGTACTTCCCGGTGCGTCTCTTCTCAAGCGGTATCGGCCACCGAAAGCCCGATACGAGGATCTTCAACGCAGCCCTTGCCCGTCTTGGCCTACCGCCGAGCAAAACGCTCTTCGTCGGGGACACTCCGGCTGAAGACATTGCCGGGGCCAAGGCCATCGGTATGCCAACAGCACTGATCGCCCGTCCCGGGGCTCCCGTCGGGTCGGGGCCGAAGCCGGACATGCGTATTGGGGATCTAAGGGAACTGTTGCGGGTGCTGCCACCATGCCGACAGAGTGGTGCGACACAGACCGCCACCCATGCGTAGGCGGTTCTCACCCGAATAGGAGAGCCCCCGCCGGGGGAGAGAGAAGCGGGGGCTCCTCGAAGACCTCCTGGTGTCAGCCATGACCGCCGACGGAGTCGGCCGGCTCCGGCCATCGCCGCGGGACCGGAGACCGAGGAGGCTCACGTGTCAACCGGCTGTGCGTCACGCAACTTCTGTGCCAAAGGGCCGGTCAGCCAAGCGCCGCGGCCACGCACAGCGTCCTTCTATCGCCCAAGACGCCGAACAGAGCCCGATTTTCACTTTCGGGTCGTTGCGAAACCATCGGAGCAATTCCGGTTGAAGGCTGCAACCATGCTCGGACGATTGGGAAACAGGCGGCAGACAGCTTGGCCCGGTGGGGACTGGTTCCCCACCACATCCTCTCTTTCTGCATCGGTTGAGCAGGGCAAACTGAAAAACAATGAACGGCCGGCCCTGAACGCTAAAGCATTTTGTGGAAAGGCGTTGGCGACCTCATCGGCTGCGGCTGTCGCGAGATCGCGTTTGCGTACCCCCCCGAGTCTGGGGTATATAGTAGGACACCAGATCGTGGGCGTGGAGGATGTACCGGCACCGACCGCCCGGCAGCGGAGAGGGTCCATCTCTGCGGCGGAGACGGCACGCCACAACCAGGAGTGACTATGCCCCGACTTCAAGGTGGGCGCCGTCTGGCGCTTGGGCTGGGGGTCTTTCTGGCGGGCCTCATGGTGGCGGATTTACCCGCCTGGGGCCTCTCGGAGGCGCCTCCTCCTGGTGCCGAGATCAGCGTCCGCTTCGCGTTCGACCCAGGGGACCTGAGCTTTACGGACCTGAACGGGTACCCCCTGGTACAGATCCCCGGCGGTGTTCTGCCGGACGACCCGCCCGGGACACCTTGGTTGCCGGCACGGTTCGTCAACATCCTGCTTCCGGCAGGGGCAACCGTGATGGCCATCCGGACCGAAGCCGTCGAGGAGGTCGTCCGCGAAGACATTCTTATTTGCCCCGCTCAGCCGCCGCATCCCAGCAGCGAGGCGCCGGCCACGTTCGTGCCCCCCGACCCCGCGGCGTATGCCTCGGCGACGGCTGTCCCCTCCGTGCTGGCGGAATACGGGCAGACGCACCGGATGCGGGGCTACACGTTCGCGTCCCTCCGGCTGAACCCGGTCCGGTACCTGGCAGCACTACGGTCGCTGAGCCTCGCCACCGAACTCACTGTGACGGTATCCTATGTAAACGCTGACCAAGCGCCGGCCACGCCCCCCCAGCACACTGACTTCTTCCGTCGCGCTGTCGATAGGTTGGTCGTCAACCCCGACCAAGAGGCGGCCGCACCCGCTGTCGGGCCTGGACCAAGTGCCCAACTGGACGGGGACGCGCCGCTGGATATGGTCGAGTACCTCATCATCACGAGCGACACACTCGCGCCCCACTTCCAGAGTCTGGCAGACCACCGGGCGAGCCACAACGCGCTGACAACCGGCGTCCTCACCACCAGCGAAATCTATGCCGCGTATCCCGGCGACAGGCCAAGCGGCGGGACCGACAATCAGACCCGCATCCGGAACTGCATTATCGACTATGTCCAGAACCACGGGACCCTGTACGTGGTTCTGGGCGGCGATGACGGCATCGTGCCGGACCGCGACACGTACGTGACGTGTGGCTCGTACAGCGAGAGCGACATGCCGACCGACCTGTACTACTCGGGTCTGGACGGTACCTGGGACGGCGATGCCGACGGCACATACGGCGAAGCCCAGCAGGACACGGACGTGGACCTGGCACCGGACGTCATCGTCGGACGAATTCCCGTCGCGTCCACCACGGACGCCGACGCGTATATCAACAAGCTGATCGCCTACGAAACGGGCCCCACGGCATCGGCCGTCGCGATGAAGATGCTCCAGTGTGGGCACAAGCTGTGGAACAGGTACAGCGCCGGCGACTCCGGATACCCGTCCGACGCGGAGTTCCAGGATCGGGTGCCGTACGGCGGAAGTGTGAGCGACGCCGAGATCTGGATGGTCCGCAATTACCGGGTCTACATCGAGCCCTACTGGGTGCCTACCACGCACGGGGAACTCTACGATACCGCCAGCACGTGGGATTCGACGCCGAAGCGCGGCGACTATGCCGAGAGCCCGTCCCACCTCGTCGATCGCTTCAACGAGGGCTGGGCTCACGTCATGTACGATACTCACGGCGGCTCCGGGATATGGGCGGCCGAAGGGGGGAACTTCGGCAAGAGCCAAGCATCGAGTCTGACCGGTATCCAGGGCATCATCCAGACGGGCGCGTGTCTGACCGGGCACTTCGACGGCACGACCAGCCTTTCCGAGGCATTCATCCGTAACGGCAACGGCGGGGCCCTCGTTTACCTCGGCTGCAGTCGATATGGGTGGGGATCTCCCGGCAGCACGTACGGAGGAACGAGCTGGCGTTACATGCGGAGTTTCTACAGCCAGGTGTTCGAGGAAGGCCATAGCGACGCCGGCGAAGCCTTCATGCTGTCGAAGGTCGATCTGGCTTCGTCCTCGACATGGAACGGGTCTACGCGCTGGGTCCAGTTCGGCCTCAACTACCAGGGCGACCCCGCGGTGCACATCTATGGCCTCATGCCGCAGGTATGGATTGAGGCCACCGATCCCCTGGCTGCCGAACCGGGGACGGATACGGGTTCCGTCACGATCTGGCGCGAAGACACCGTCGGGAACCTGACGGTTAACTACAGCGTCGGCGGCACGGCCGCGCCAGACGATGACTACGCAGCCTTTACAGGCCAGACCACCATCCCCAATGGCGAGGACCATGTTGCGCTACTCATCGTGCCAACCGACGACGACGTCGCTGAGGGCGATGAGACTATCGAGGTAACGCTGGCCTCTGGCGACGGCTATGAAGTCGGCGCACCGGGGGTTGCCTCTGTGACGCTCGTCGACGACGATAACGCCGCCCTGCCGACCGTGGGCATCGAGCCCGTTGACGCGCTTCTTTCCGAGCCTGGAGATGGCGGGGCGGTCCGGCTTATACGGACCGGGAGCGTCGATGGCAACCTGGCCGTGGCCCTCACCTTCGGGGGAGCGGCCACGCACGATGCCGACTACACCGCTCCTGTCGTAGTGACCATGGCGGGCGGTGAAACGACTCTTGACGTGAGCGTTGCGGTTCTGGACGACACTCTGGTCGAGCCGACCGAAGCCCTGCACATCGGCATCGAGCCTGCTCCAGCCTATATCGTGGGCTATCCGGACGATGCCGATCTGGAGATTGCCGATGACGAACCGCGACACATCTTGACAGTCGTCGCGACCGACCCGGACGCCAGCGAGATCGGCCCCGACGACGGTGCTTTCACAGTCTTCCGCACGGGCGATACGACGCTGCCGCTCATTGTGCCCTGCAGCTACAACGGGACCGCAACCCCGGTGAGCGACTACCAGTCACTCCCGGGTTCGGTTACCATCCCGGCCGGCGCGGCTTCGGCGCCGGTGCCCGTCGTCGTAAAGGAAGACGATCTCGCCGAGGGCGACGAGACAGTCGTCCTCAATCTCACCCTCCCGCTCGCCGGGGCGGCCTACACAGTGGGCACTCCGGCTTCGGATGCGGTGACGATCGCCGATTCGGAGTGCATCCTCAGCATCACGGTCGATGACGCCGTGATCGCCGAAAGGGGGCAGGCGGAGACCATCCTGACGGTTTCGCGCGTTGGCCACTTGGCCGACCCGCTGACGGTCTACTACGCCGTGGAAGGGACGGCGACGCCCGATGCAGACTACGAGGCGTTGCTTGGCACAGTAACGCTGCAGGCGGAGGCGGCAAGCGCAACGATGGTCTTGCGAGCGCTCAATGACGCCGAGCACGAAGCGGCGGAAACAGTTGTGGTGACGCTGTCGGCGCACGCCTCGTACGGCATCGACAGCCGCGCATCGAGCATCACGGTCAGCATCGCGGACGATGACAACGACGCGCCCATGGTGACCGTCACCAGTCCTGAAGACGGGGCGTTCTTCGAAACGGGAGCGGACGTACCGATCGCCGTGACGGCTACCGACGCCGACGGAATCGGCCGCGTTGAGTTCTACGCCGATGGCGAAAAGATCGCTGAGGACGATTCGGCCCCGTACGAAGCCCTTTGGCCGCACGTTGCCGGCGGAAGCCACTCGTTGACAGCGCGTGCGGTGGACGGCTTGGGCCTATGGGGGGACGCCACACCGGTGGGCGTCTCGGCAGGCCTTGGTCCTCTACCCCCGCCGTGGCAGCACAGTGACGTGGGGGCTGTTTCGGCGGACGGCGACGCCGGTTACGCTAACGCGACCGATACCTTCACCGTCATCGGCAGCGGGAACGACATCTGGAGCGCCGCAGATGAGTTTCACTACGTGTACCAGCCCGTGACAGGCGACGGATACATCATCGCCCGCGTCCTTACCATCGACCACACGAACGACTGGGCGAAGGGGGGCGTAATGATCCGCGAGACGCTGGACAGCGGGTCGAAGCACGCCATGGCGGTCGCCACCCCGAGCAAGGGCATCGCGTTCCAGCGACGGACTTCGGCCGACAGTTCCTCCTCGCACACGGGGGTCAGCGGCGCAGCACCAGAGTGGGTCAAACTCGTTCGCGAGGGCGATACGCTCACGGGCTATCGGTCCGAGGACGGGCAGGCGTGGGCCGAGATCGCCTCGGCCACCGTCCCGATGGGCCAGACCGTGTACGCCGGTCTGGCCGTAACGGCCCATGATGACGGCGAACTTTGCGCAGCAACGTTCGACAACGTCACGGTCGACTTCAACGAGCCGCCGACGGTCGCGATCACTGAACCCGCGGACGGCGCAATCGTGGCTGCCGGTGCGGCCGTCGTGGTCCGCGCCATCGCTTCAGACTCGGACGGACAGGTCGTGCGCGTCGAGTTGCGGGTCGACGGTGGACCGCTAGGGGAGGTGACAGCGCCTCCGTTCGAGGCGACGTGGACAGACGTGGCGCTCGGTCTCCATACACTGACAGCCACGGCCTGGGACGACGACGGAGAATTCACCGTGGCCGACCCGGTGACCGTGACCGTCGCCAAGGGCGGCGATGCAAACCTCGACGGCGAGGTGGACCCGACCGACTACTTCATCTTGAGCGGCAACTGGTTCAACGGCACCGGGCCTTTCACTTGGGCCGACGGGGACTTCAACGGCGACGGTCTCGTTAACACGGCCGACTACTTCATTATGACGCAGAACTGGACCCGGGAACCGTACGTGTGGACAGGAACAGAAACGGACGACCCGGCAGGCGGTCCGTCCACCGAGGCCGATGCAGCTTCCGAGCCTGCAGTGCAGCCACTCACGTTGGCCGCCAAACCACCGCGTCTGGTGGCCTGCGGGCCGGAGCCAGGGGCACGCGCCCCTGCCGTGCGGACGCTGGTCCTGGAGTTCGATGGCCGCGTAACCGTCGATGCCGATGCCGTTAAGGTCTACGGCCCGGGCGGCCCGGTCGTCGTGTCAGGCCTTCGCACCGATGCCTCCGGCTGCATCTTCTACGTCAGCCTGCGAGGCATGCCGGCCGAGGGGCTGGTTGAGGTCCGCGTACGATCCGATGGCGTGAGGTCGGCCGAGACCGGGGTGCACCTTGACGGGGAGGTCGCCGACCCACTGGAGCCCTTGTGCCTGCCCTCGGGTGACGGTGAACCTGGCGGCGACGCCCGGTACGAGTTCGACGTGGTCGGCCGCAGCCGGACCTGCGACTCCGAGTGAGAAGACCCTCCGGGTGGCTTGGCTGCAAGCACCGCCCCCAGTAGGTATGCGCGCCAATCGTCATTCCGCTTGAGAAAACCCCCTCCCGTTCGTATGGAATAGGGAGCGGGCGTACTGTCTGGGCCCAGGGGACAACTCCATGCAACGTGGTACGACCGGACCCGGCATCGGGCTGGTGCTCGTGCTTGTGGGCACGGCGTTGGGACAGATCGAATCCCACATCCCACCGAAGGAACTCGGGCCGGGCATGGTGCCGCGCGCGTGCTATGACCCGCCGCTCTACTTCTCGCGCGAAATCGACGTCCCACTGGCACACGAGACGGCTGAGAAGCCGTATTTCGACGAAAAGGACCGCTTGGTGTGGGGCGACGAGGGGGACCCCGACGCCACCGACCTGAACCGCATGTGCAAGTTGCCGCGAACCGTGGTCCAGCTTGCCCAGACGAGCAAATGGGACCAGGCAATCGCGGCCGCGCCGGAGGTGATGAAGCGGCCGAAAGAACGCTGCCTGGACTACACCTGGGACTACTTCGGCAACGCTCTCGCCTGGAGCCACGTCCAGAAGATGCAGTTCCAGAAGGCCGCCGACGTTCACGCTCAGGTTGCGGTACGCATCGACGACCCCGCCGTAAGCGCCTACCATCGCCTGTGCGCCAAGCTTCTCGCCCGGCCGCCTAAGGAGCCTAGCGACCTGAAGGACTGGTCGACCTTCAAGGAAGAACTCATCAAGCTGATGAAGCCGGATCTGGACAAGTTCTCCCAGCGGTGCCGCATCGTTCGGACAGCGGGAATGGGCCTTCGAACCGACGCCCGACTGGGTCATCTTCAGTTCGCCTACAACGTGCTGCGGACGGCTTGGGCCGTGGATGAAGACTTAGGCCGGAGCCTCAAGACACAGTTCCGCCCGGCGGCGGACACGATCGGGAAGGTAGCGGCCGAATCGCTTCAGGACATACGCGAACTGACCCGGATGCTGCTGGCCGTCGAGGCCAAATTCGAGAAGCGGCCGTTCAACCGCAACTTCGGGCCGATGTGGAACAAGGCCCTTCACGCCGTCTGGGGCCGCGTGGCCCAGACCAAACGCCTCTGCCGCATCCACGCCCACTTGGCCAAAGCCGGCTTGGCCTCACCCGGTATGGCCGATTCGACGTTCCGAAGTGCCCACGGCATGCTTTTCGCGCCCGAGAGCCCTGGAACGGTCTACCAGGAACTCGGAGGAGGTGTTCCGGGGGCCATCAAAGACATGCGCTGCCGCGCCCCTTACGAACAGACCAAGATCCAGCCGATGTAGCGCATGTCCCTCCCCCTGTCGCATCCTAGCCGCGCATCTGGACACCGGCCCAACCGGCCATCACCTCGATCATCGCCGAGAAGTCGTCGTCACCGCGGCCCAGATTCTTCGAGGCCGTCAGCAGACTGCGGACAACGCCAGTCAGCGGGATGGGTACCTCGAGCTGACGTCCGAGATCCGACGCCATGTTCATGTCCTTCAGCATGTGGCGCAGGTAGAAGCTCGCCCGGCCGCCGGGGTTGACCACGGCCTGCTCGGCGAACCGGAAGACCGGCGACTCCAGCGGCCCCGCGTGGAGGACCTCCATCATCGTCTCGAAGGGGATGCCCGCCTTGCGGCACAGGGCGAAGCTCTCGGCGAAGACCTGCGTCATCCCCGCGACCATCAGGTTGCAGGCAAGCTTGAGCGTGGCCCCCTTCCCCACCTCGCCGACGTAGTGGATGTCCTTGGCGAGCACCTCCAGGATAGACTTGGCCTTGGCGAAGTCGTCCCGGTTCCCGCCCACCAGCATCTGGAGCTTGCCTTCGCGGGCGGCCTGAACGCTCCACATGACCGGCGCCTCGAGGTATCGCAGATTCAGGCTTCGCAGCGCCGCCGCCGCCCGGTAACTCATGCTTGGGCTGATGGTGGAGCAGTTGACGAGCATGGCCCGGCGCTTCATACTGCGAGCGATGCCGTCTTCGCCGAACAGGACACTGTCCAAGGCCGCATCGTCTGCCACCATCGCGATGAGGAAGTCTGCGCCTTTGGCGGCAGTGCCCGGAGTGGTGGCCCGCTTGGCCCCTTCGGCGGCCAGAGGTCCCATCTTGTCCAGAGTCCGGTTCCAGACGGTAAGGGGATAGCCCGCCTTGAGAAGGTTGGCGGCCATGGGAGCCCCCATCTGACCGAGCCCGAGGAACGACACCTTCGTCCGCTTCTTGGCCATGTGCGTCTCCTATGTCCGGTACCGACGGCCTACTGCACCACCAGGGGCAACGCCACCCCACAGTGGCCGCACGCGTCTCCGCGCAGGTCCTGCCGGGACACCCCGAAGCCCGACCGCTCAATCACGACGCTACCACACGATGGACACACAGTGTCCTGCCACCCGAAGACATTCCCGGCATAAACGAACCGCAGGCCCGCGTCGCGGCCCGTCACGAGGGCCTTCTCGATGGTCTCGACCGGCGTGGGCACCGTGTCGTTCATGTCGTAGTCCGGATGGAACCGGCTGACATGCCACGGCAGGTCCGGCGACACGCTTGCCAGAAACTCCGCCAGGGCCTTCAGCACGTCGGCACCGTCGTTACGGCCGGGAATCAGCAGCGTCGTCACCTCGACGTGGATGCCGGCAGCGTGCAGACGCCGTATGGTCGCTTTCACAGGGTCCAGACTTGCCTTGCAGAGCCGCCTGTAGAAGGCGTCGTCGAATGCCTTGAGGTCGACGTTGGCGGCATCGAGCCAATCGGCCATCGCGTCCACGGCTTCCGGTGTAGCGTACCCGTTGGTCACGAATGAGTTCTTGAGGCCGGCCTCGCGGGCCAAGCGCCCGACGTCCCGGGCGTACTCGAAGAAGATCGTCGGCTCCGTGTAGGTGTACGAGATGGACGCGCAGGCCTGACGCGTGGCGGCCGCCACGACAGCATCGGGCGTCATCGGTTCGCCGGGCATCTCACCGGGCCTTTGCCGGGGCCACTGCGAGATTTGCCAGTTCTGGCAGAAGCCGCACCGGAAGTTGCACCCGACCGTGGCCACCGAATAGGCCCGCGTGCCCGGAAGGAAATGGAAAAGAGGCTTCTTCTCGATCGGGTCCACGTGGTGCGCAATCACCTTGCCGTAGACCAGCGAGTAGAGTTGCCCGTCGACGTTGCGGCGGACCTGGCAGAACCCCGCCTTGCCCTTGGCGACGTGACATCGGTGGGCACAGAGGAAGCAGTCGACGTACCCGTCCTCGGCTGGCGTCCAGAGGTCGGCGTCATGGAGTTCGGCGGACATGGTCCCCCACCTTCATGCCGCGCCGGGTCGTCCCGCGCGGCCGCGGGCTGCCCCCGCGTTTCCGTGGAAGCGCCTATGGCGGCTGTTGGGCGTTCATTATAGCGATGTAAGGCCTTGGCGTTAGAGAAAAATGCCTCCGGGCCTCGGCCGACCACAACCAACAGGGCCGAGGCCACACGAGGCCCCAAGATGATGGGTATTGCTTGGAGCGATCCGCCCGCTTTTTCAGTTCCCCGGGCCGGTTCCCCCCACCGTATTCTGCGGGTTGCCGGCCAGAAAGGCCGAGACATTCGCCACCGTTGTCTCAAGGATCTTGTTGAGCGCCTCCTCGCTGTTGAAGGCGATGTGCGGCGTAATGATGACGTTATCCATGCGGAGGAGGATATTGTTCTGCACCAGCGTCTGGAGCGACTCCTCGTCAAACTGACGGGAGAGCATTTCCCCCTCCTCCATGATTGCCGTCTCTTCCTCCAAGACATCCAGCCCCGCCCCGCCCAGGTGCCCGCCGCGCAGGGCGTCCACCAACGCCGGCGTCTCCACCACAGCTCCTCGGGCCGTGTTGATGAGGATCGCGGACTCCTTCATCCTCGCGATGGCGTCGGCGTCGATCAGATGGTGCGTCGCCTCCAGGTACGGCACGTGCAAGGTCACGATATCGGACTTCGCGAGAAGCGTGTCCAAGTCGACGTACTCGAAGCCGAGGGCGTCGGCCATGTGGTGAACGGGCTGCACGTCGAAAGCCAGGACGTGCATCTGGAAGCCCAGGGCGATACGGATGACGTGGGTGCCGATCGAGCCGGTTCCGACGACGCCGATCGTCCGGTCGCGGAGGTCGATGCCACGGAGGCCCTCGATGGAGAACTTGCCGCGCACCGTCTGCTCGTAGGCCTTGTGCACGCGGCGTGTCAGCGCCAGAATCAGGGCAAACGTGTGCTCGGCCACGGTATTCGCCCCGTAGGTGGGCACGTTCGAGACGACGATGCCGCGCTCCTTGCACGCGTCGATGGCAATGTGATCGAAACCGGTCGAGCGCGTGGCGATAAGCTTGAGGTCCGGGAACCGGTCGAGCACCTCGGCGGTGACGTCGCTGTGGATGAACGGCGACAGAACGGTGATGCCCGAGGGGTCCTCGACCTCGGTCTCGTGGAGTGGTTCACTGCTGGTCTCGAGGCCCTCACAGGCCTCGCAGCGCGACTTGATGCGGTCAGCCTCCCAGGGCTCGACTTCTACGAACAGGCAACGTGATGCAGCCATGGATCTCTCCTAGTCGGTCCGGAGGATGCGTAGGAACGCGGCCTCGTCCAAGCGTTCGGTCCCGTATTGCTCCGCCTTGCGGAGCTTGCTTGCCCCCGGCTTAGCGCCGGTGACAAGATAGTCCGTGCTCTTGGAGACGCTTATGGTCGGCTTGCCGCCCGCCCTGCGAATGGCCTCATGGGCCTGCTCGCGGGTCATGCCGTCGAGTTCGCCCGTGACGACTACGGTCATCCCTGTAAGCGGCCCTTTCGCAGGTGCCTTGCTCTTCCACGCTTCCCGGGGCGGGTCGATGGCCAGAGCCTTGAGTTCGCCGACCAACTCCCGGTTGCGAGGGGTCGCGGCCCACGTCCGGATACTCTCGGCAACCTGGGGACCCACGTCCGGAACGGCCACCAACGCCGCCTCGTCCGCCTCCAGTAGGGCGTTTAGCCCCCCGAAGGCATCGGCCAACGTCTCGGCCAGTGCGCGGCCCACATGCCGGATGCCAAGACCGAAGATGACGCGCGGCAGCGAGGCGTCACGACTCGCCGCGATGGCGGTGACAAGATTCTCAGCACTCTTTTCGCCCATGCGGTCAAGCCCGGCCAGCGTCTCAGCATCAAGTTTGTAAAGATCGGCCACATCGCGGACCAGCCCCCGGTCGACAAGCTGCTCCACGAGCTTGACACCGAGACCGTCGATGTCAGTCGCCTGCTTGGAGCCCCAGTGCTTGATCGATTCCTTGACCTGGGCCGGGCACGAGGCGTTCGTGCACCGTGTGGCGGCCTCGCCCTCGGGTTTGGTGACGGGTTGGCCGCATGCCGGACACGTCTCCGGAAGCCGGTACGGGCGCTCGTCACCGGTTCGCTTCTCGGTAATGACCTTGACGACGTGCGGGATGACGTCGCCGGCTCGCTCCACAAGCACGGTGTCACCGACCCGAATGTCTTTGCGGTCGATCTCGTCCTGATTGTGCAGGCTGACGTTGGTCACCGTGACACCACCGATGCTGACCGGCTCAAGGGTCGCCACCGGTGTGACGGCCCCGGTGCGGCCGACTTGGGCGCGGATGTCGAGGATCCGCGTCGTTCGCTGCCGCGGGGCGAACTTGTAGGCGACCGCCCACCGGGGGTTGGCCGACCGCACGCCCAACATCTCGTGGGCCGCCAGGTCGTCGACCTTGAAGACGCAGCCGTCGATCTCATAGTCCAAGGCGTCTCGCCGAGCCTCAAGGCCGTGATGGTATGCGATAGCAGCCTCAAGTCCCTCAACGCGGCCCGCCTCCGGACAGGTCAGCAGGCCCAAGGCCCGCATCAGGCCGAGGCACTCCGTCTGGGTCGCCGGCCGCCTCGTGGAAGACGGCGCAATCTCCCAGAAAAAGACGCCCAGCGGCCGCTCGGCCGTCACCCGCGGGTCGAGTTGACGCAGGCTTCCGGCGGCGGCGTTGCGGGGATTGGCGAATGTTCGTCCCCCCTGTTTCTCCTGTCGGTCGTTGAGGGCGCGGAACCGCTCAAGGCCCATATAGACTTCGCCGCGGACGACGAGATGATCAGGTGGCACGGCCTCCTCCGCCCGCAGTTGCAGGGGCACTTCGCCGATGGTCCGGATGTTGACCGTCACGTCTTCGCCCGTGGCCCCATCGCCACGCGTGGCTGCCGTCTCGAGGATGCCCCTCTCGTAGACGATCTCGATGCTGACGCCATCGTACTTCGGTTCCGCCGCCAGCGCAACCTGGTCGACATCAAGCTCGCGGCAGCACGTTTCGTAGAACCGCTCAAGGTCAGCCTCACTGTGGATGCTGAGAAGACTCCGCATGGGCGTCTCATGCACGACCGTGGCAAAACCGTCCCGAGGTTGCCCGCCGACCCGCTGCGTGGGGCTCTGCGGCGTCACAAGCGCCGGATATCGTTCCTCCAGGTCGCGCAGCTCGGACACCAGGGCATCGTACTCGGCGTCGGCCAGAACGGGGGCGTCCAAGACGTAATAGCGGTAGTCGTGCTCCGCGATCTCGGCGCGGAGGGTTTGGGCCCTTTCGCGGGCGGGCTCCGGGGGCACGTTGCCCGCCATACGGGATGACAGGCCTTCTGTCACGCGTGGGCTCCTCCAAATGGGGCGGCAACAGCCCTACCTTCCCTTTTCGCAGACCCGGGGGCCGCTTTCAAGCATCCTGTTACTTCGCGGTGGTCGGAATGGGCCGAAGACCGCTTTGGGAGCCTTTCTCTCAACGAATCCCCAGCTTGACTACCGGGTGGCGCGCGGTATAGTTCAGTAGAAGGAAGCATCCGGGGTTTGTTCTTGGGCAAACAAACGAGCGTGGCCATCTGGTAACCGGGCCACTGACGCTCGCTCAGTCCAGGTCACGGGGGCAGCCGCCAGGCGCCACATGAACCGACCACTAGCCAGCATTTTCCCGGTTCTCTGCGTCTTCTTGGCCGCTCTATGCGCAGCCCACGCCGGCACCATCCGGCATGACCGCAACGATTCCCTCTACACGGACCTCGCCAACGACGCGGAGTTCGAGGGCGTCGGCCGCGTCTTTGCCTCCGGATCGGTGGGCAGCGGCGTCGTGGTGGCCCAGAACTGGGTACTAACGGCCGCCCATGTGACCGAGGACCGAACCTACAGCGAGGTCGAATTCTGGCTGGATGGCGAGACCTACGGGGCCGCGCAACTCATCGAGCACCCGAGCTACTGGACGCTTCCCACGGGGGCGCCCACGTACGACCTGACGCTGATCCGCCTTCGGACCCCCTGCACGGTTGATCCCGCGGTCTTGTACACCGGGACCCAGGACATGGGCAAACAGGCCACCTACGTGGGCTACGGCCTCACAGGCACGGGCCTGACGGGGTCGATCAGCGGGACAGGCGGTACCAAGCGGGCCGGCACAAACGACATCAACTCGTTCACCCAATCCAACCGGGTCATGCTGTGCGACTTTGACAAGCCCGGCGATCCGAGTCAGTCCAGCTTCGGGGGCTCCACGCCGAACAACCTCGAGTACTGCCCGGCGCCCGGAGACTCCGGCGGCGGCGTCTACATCACGATCTCCGGGCAGACGTACTTGGCCGGAGTCATCAGCTATGTTCTCGCCGCCCCGCCCCCCGACGGCAGCGCCGACTCGAATTACGGCGACCAAGCCGGCGCTACCCGGGTCAACCAGTTTGCCACCTCGTGGATCCTGCCCATGATGGGCAGCGGCCAGACCTGTACGTGGGTCGGCTCCTCGGTCTGGTACCGGATGTACCCGACCTGGAGTACGGGCTTCGTCCCCGGCTATGGCGATACGGCTGCGTTTAGCCTGGCCGGCCCCTACAACGTCAACTTTGCCGACAATTATCTCGTTGACCGGGTCCAGGTCACCGCCGGCGAGCCACGCCTCAATTTGGCGGGCCACACGTATGTTCTCAACGGCCTGGGCGGGACGGCCTTGGTGGTCGGCGACGCGCCGGGTAGTACGGCCCATCTGGTTGTCAACAACGGGGCCATCGAGACACCGGACGTGACCCTCGCGCCCCAAGCCGGCGACGACGCTACCATCACTGTCAAGGACACCTACGGCCGCCTCACGATCAATGATAGCCTCGACGTGGGCAAGGTCGGCACGGGCACCCTGCGCATCGAACTCGGCGCCTTGGTCGAGAATCAGGACGCCGTCCTCGGCGTTGCCGACGGCTCCTACGGCCTGGCGTTCATTGACGGCACCGACTCGACGTGGGCGTGTGATGGCGACGTCACCGTCGGTCTCGGCGGCGGAGGGTATATCGACCTCGACGGCGGTGCGCTTGTGGCCACGGGTGCCATCGAGGTCGGCACCCACGGCCAGACCGGCCGCATCGCATGGGATGCCGGCGCCCTGACGGCTCCGGGTGGTCTGACAGTCGGCGCCGACGGGCAACTCGACATGGACTTCGTCTTCAGCATGGACGACCTCGTGAACGGGGCGATGACGGGGGGGGCCGTGAACGTGACTTCCGGCGAAGTCCGCCTCCAGGCCAATGCCGGAGCGACCCAGGCGGCCGCCGACGTCCGGGTTGGCAGCTTGACGCTGCTTCCGGGCGGCAGCTACACCTTCTCCGGAGGGTCCCTCACGGTCGACAACTTGGTCGTGGCGGGCCCCGACTTCACGGTTACAACGCCCACAGAAGACATCGAGGTGCGCGGCTTGGTATCGATCGGCGGCACTGGACGCTTCGTCGCCCAGGCGCCGACGACGGTCGCGATGACGGGTGCGGCCTTTCACAACACGAGCACCGCGACGCAACAGATGGAGCAGGTGACGCTGGCATTTCTGGGCGGCCCTGGCGTAACGGACCCGTTCGAGGCGGCGTCCGCACACCTTGGACTGGACCCGTCCGGCTGGGTCGGCAATTCGGCCTTGGCCGGCCTCCTGCTGGGCGACGCGACTACCGTCGGCCGGATTGCGATGGAGGACGCCTGGGACAACCGTCAGGATGGCGACGCCAACGAGGCCCTTTACGTCGATACGCTTTCGTTCGGCGCACCGGGGTCGTGGGTGGACCTTGGCTCCACGGACCTCTTTTACCTGAACGGGGGCGACCCGAAGCAACTCTTGTACGGCGACGCCAACCTGGACGGCCTCGTCGACACGGCCGACTACTTTGCCCTTGCGGCTTCATGGTTCGGGTCGGAGCGAACGTGGTACGAGGGCGACTTCACGGGCGATGGCTTCGTTGACACGGAAGACTACTTCGCCCTGAGCGGCAACTGGTTCGTTGGAGGCGATGCGGTCGGCGGGTGCGATCTGCAGGCGCCGTGCATGCCGTTGGCATTGAACCCGGAGCCGGCAACGCTGGCCCTTACGGCAGCAGGGCTGGTTGCTCTTCTGTACCGGCGTCGGTCTCCTTGAAGCTTGTTGGCCGTGCGTCGAGTTGCCGCATGCCAAGCCGCATCGTCGGCATCCACGCGCCACGTCGGTACGATCTGTTTGACTTCCGGCCATTTCTGGTGTAGATTTCCCTCGACCACGGGAACGAGGGGGACACGATAGGCTTCGGGCGGGTCTGGAGAGCGGACCGGCCCGTTTTTCTTGCGCCGGGGCCGCGTATGGCCCCGAGCGGGGGAACGCCGCACGGGTGTGGGGGGTACTCCACATCCTGCTGAAGGCATCGAGGGGTTCCCGCGCGAGGACTGTGCGTCCTGGGGGACGCCGCGCGCGGGGCATCCGCTTCACCAGGGAACTGACTCTCTCTTTGGGGGCATCACAATGCGAATGCGTACAGGCGTACTGACAGGCGTGCTGGTCCTTGCGTGGGCGGCATCGGCCATGGCGGCCGCGCCGCTCGTCGCGCAGTGGCAGAACGGAACGGGCTTCTGGGACGACGCGAACCACTGGATCATGCCGCCGGGGGCCCTCATGCCCTATCCGGACTCGGCGCTCGGCGAGCAGTACCAGTGTATCCTGGGCGACCCGCCCGGGACGATCGCGGCCGTGCGTACGAACGCGACCGTCTGGGAAGTCGATAACAACGGACAGACGCTGATGCTGGCCAACAGCGCGGCCCTCACCGTCGAAAGCCTCCTGTGGAACCAGGGCGAGGTGCGCGGCACAGGCTTCCTCACCGCCGCCCAGATCGACAACGACGCGGGCCTGATGACCGTCAACCAGTTCGGCATGCTGATGGACGTTTGGGCCGATACGATCAACCAGTATGACGCCGCCCTTATCCATGCCACCAACGGCGGCGAGATCACCCTCTACGACGCCGACGTCAACAACATCGGCGGCAGCTTGCTGGCCGATTTCGATGGCCTGATGGTCCTCGATGATGTCTGGGTGGACGGCGGCAACGTCGGCGTCGGTCTTGACGGCGAGATGGGCCTTGTCGGCTCTGACCTGACGAACAACCTCCTGGCCATCGACGGCGGCGAGGCCTATGTCTACGGCGGCCTCTCATCGGCTGACGACGTCCGCAACCAAGCGGGCCATCTCGGCATCGACCCCGACGGCTGGTTCCAGATCCGTGGCCTCTGCGAGGCCCTGCCCGACAGCACGACCGTCGTCCAAGGCACCCTCGAGATGGGCGACGCGGCGGGCTCCGGGCTCATCTTTGGGGGCGGGACGGTCACGCTCCAGGGCGGCACGTTGACGGGCGACTGCCTGCTTGGCGTTGATACGTGGGTCACCGGGTTCGGCACCGTCAACTGCACCGACCTTGAGTTCGCCGGCGGCGGCACCCCCCCCGAACTCCATGCTGATGGCGGAACCCTCGTGGTGGGCGGGACGGTTCACGGTCACGGCTTCGTCCGTGCCCTGCCCGGCTCGACGCTCCAGTTCGATAGCTGCGACCTCGACCTCCCGGACCACAAGCTCGTGGAGGTGCAGGCGGGCGCCGGCATGGACGCCTACGACTCCGTCCTGGTCAGCCCCGTGGTCTGCAACGGCACGGCGAATATCTACGACAGCACGTTCTATGACGAGGTCGCCAGTACCGGTTACAGCTTCACCCTCGGCGACGCCGCCGGGCTGAACGTCTACCAGGGCACGTGCCACGTCAGCGACCTCACGAGCGGCGTTGGCTCCGGGGTCTACGTGGCTCCCGGCGCCACCCTCCAGGTCGACAGCATGATGAATATGGGCACCTACCTGGTCGAGGGCGCCCTGACGGGCGGCGAGTGGAGCTACTGGGACAGCGACGGAGGCGTTATCCAATTGGCCGGCGGCGAGCTGCAATCGTACGAAATCACGAATACCAATGAGATGCACGGCTACGGCAGCATCACCACCGACGGTTGGTCCGGTCTCTGGCAGAGCGCCGACGTCTACGTCCAGGATGGCGTGCTGGAACTCACCCCGCATTCATCCCTCACCCTCGATACCAACCTGCTCGAGGTCGCCTTCCGGAGCGAGTTCTTCGTCAACACCTCCTGGGTGACCACGGGGTATGAGCCCGTGGCGAACGCCGCGATCCGCGTCATGGGCGGCGGCATCCTGCGGCTCCATGATGCGACCCTCGAAGGCATCGACTCCGGCTACGACACCGGTGACTTGGTCATCGACATCGGCGGCTACGGTGTGGCGGCCGGTGGCGAAGAGATGGCCAGGGCCCAGATGATCTGTACGGGTGAGAACCACGTCTACTCCTGGTCCGGCTACACACCCGTGCTGGTCGGCTGGAACGGTGACCTCCGCATCGACGACGGTCGCACCTATGTGGGTCACATTGAGAACTACGGCCGCACTCTCGTCGAGCCTGGCGCCGAACTGTGGGTCCAGGTCGAACCTGCATGGGACCCCGAGTCCCCGGCCACGACCGCGTTCTACAACGATGGCTACATGGAGGTCGGCGGTCTGTTCGACCTCAGGGTCTACAGCATGTACCCCACCGACGGATACGGCGCTGAACTGGGACAGGCGATCAATGACGGTTACATCCACATCCGCGAAGGTGGACGCATGAACCTCGCCGGCACGCTCCAGGGGTACGGCGACATCGAGGTCGAAGGCGTCCTCGACTGCGAAGAGGGCGCGCAGTACCTGAGCAGCGAAGGCGGAGTCGATACCATCCAGATGTCGGGAGGGACGCTTCAGGGCGCTCTCGCGACGGATCACAACGTCGAAGGCTACGGTACCATCACCGGCGACCTCTACATGATGGGCGCCGACGTCTACTGCGACGAACCCGGCCGCACCCTCCACCTCGACGAGGCCGAGGTGGTCTTCGGTCCCGCGCTCCTGCGGGGCGGTGCCGTTGGGACCGGCCCACAGGGCGAGGCCGAACTGGCCGCCCTCGACGACGGTTCTCTCACCATTGAGGACTCGAGCGTCAATGCCGATCTGTTCCTCGCCCGCTTCCTGGTTCAGGATGACCTTGCGGGTGAGTTCCGGAGTTGGATGCTCGTCCGCGGCGCCCACGTCGGCGTGCCGGGCATTGTGCGCGGCGAGGGCATGCTGCTGACACTGAACGAGGCCATGCTGCAGGGCGTCGACATCCGCGAGGGCGGCGAGTGGCAGGTCCTGGGCGACACCCAGTGCCCGTACGTCGGGGTGGGCACCTCTGACCCCGAGCGTGAAACGTTCGGCGGTGGGGCCGTCTACATCGCCCCGGAGGCCCGCCTGACCACCTGCACCCTCGTGAATGAGAACCTTGTCGAGGTCCGGGGCACGCTTCACTTCGTCTCTGAAGACCCGATGATGCCGTGCACCATCGACGGCATGGGTCGCGTGGAGATGGCGGGGGGCGTCCTGAGCGGCGACTGTGGCGTCACGCACTACGGCGAGTACAGCATCCACGGCTGTGGCCGCATCTCGGCCGCCCTCACCAACTACGGCTCCATCTACGCCGACCATCCGGGCGGCTGGCTCCACTTCGACACCAACGACAAGGTCAACGAGGGCACCATCTCCGCCGAAGACATGACCGGCTACGGTGCCGGCGCCATCAACGTCGACGCAATCCGCCTCGACAACTATGGCGTCGTCTACATCGACCCGACGGGCAAGCTGCTGGTCGACGCGGGCATCATCGACTGCCATGACGTGGGCACCGTCGATGTGCTGGGCGACCTGGAGCTCCGCCGTGGCGGGTCGATCGTCAACTGCCCGGTTGCCGCCGGTGTCGGCAGCACCGTCACCGTCGGGGCCTGCGGCCAGGAAACCGGCGGGCCGGTCCCGGTCGACGCCAACGAGTTCGCCCTCGGAGGGCTGGACTTGGACGGGTCGATGACCGTCATCAACCCGGCCGTCACGGGCCAGGCCGCGCCGGACACCGGGGACACGATCCTCACGATGGGCGGCGACCTCAACATCGGCGCCACGGCCGACATCGAGGCCGAGCTGGGCTCGACCCTCATCCTTACGGGCAACCTCACCAACGCCCTGACAACCCCGGCCGCGTTCCGCTTGGACCAGGCCATCGTCCGGTCCCTGAGCGCCTCACCGACCGCCGTGCCGCTTGACGTCGAAGTGGCCGGCGAAGACGTCGGCATCGACGCGGGCGGCTGGTCGGCCAACTACGTGCTGGGAGCCCTCCAGATCGGTACGGCCACGCAGGCCGGGCGGATTGCCCTCGCCGACGCCACGGACAACCAGGGTAACGGAGCCGACAACGAGGCTCTCTACGTCGACGGCCTCTCGTTCGGCGTTCCCGGCTCGTACATCGACCTCAACGACCTGAACGTCTACTACCAGAACGGCAGCGACAACAAGAAGCTGTTCTACGGCGATGCCACGCTCGACGGCACCGTGGACACGGCCGACTACTTCGTCATGGCCGGAAGCTGGTTCCTCGGCGACAAGACGTGGTACGACTGCGACTTCACCGGCGACGGGGTCGTCGACACGGCCGACTACTTCGAGATGGCCGCCAACTGGTTCAAGACCTCGGCCACGGGGGCCGCGGGTGGGGCCATCGCCACGCCTGAGCCGGCGACGATGGTCCTGGTGGCCGCGGGCCTGGCGATGGCTGCGGCCGGCCGGCGCCGCCGGTAGCGCATGACGGCCGCACACGTGCAGCGAACCGGGCGGGGTGGCCTGCGGGCCACCCTGCCCCGTCTTTCCGTGAATCCGGAGCCAAGCCGGTTTGACACGGTCCCGTTTGCGTGTAGACTGCACCCATCGGAGCAGGCCAGAAGTGTGCGCTCGGGGCCGAACTCGCTTCGTCGGGAGCGAGGCGTCTCCTTTTTCGCGTAAAGCCCGGGGCATTGGGAGAGGGAAGGTGGGACACGATGAGTACGGAGCGTGGCTTGGGAACAGCCCTTCGGGTTCTAGCGGTCGGTCTGGCACTGGCGACCCCGTCTTGGGCCATGGATGCTTGGTGGACCGCCGGCTCCGGCTACTGGGACGACCCGGCCCATTGGTCTGGCGGGGTGGTACCTGACGGCACGTTCGGGGAGCCCTGGGACTGCCACCTGAGCGACGGGAGCGCCATCGCCGCCATTCGCGACGACGTCTTCGTCCAGTCCGTGAACGTGGACCAGGTTCTCCGCCTCGCCTCGGACGCCGCCCTCACATGCACGTCGCACCTGGACGTGGGCGATACCGTGAACGGGCGCGGCACCCTCTACACGCCCCAAATCACCGGCGGGGGATGGATCCGGGCCGACGGTGTCACAGACGAACTGACCCTCGTCGCGGGGACCATCTCGTGCGGCATTGAGGCCTGGAACGGCGGGCGGCTCACCGTGGACGGGGGGGCTGTGACGGGTCCCGCCCATGCCTTCCAGGACGGCACACTCACGCTGCTGGGCTGCGAAGCCGCCGGCGCCGAGGCCCAGCAGGACGGCACCATCTCCATGGAAGGCGCCAGTGTCACCGGCACCGTCAGCGTCGGCACGGGTGGGACGCTTATCGCTTCCACCGGCCTGAACGAGGTCCAGGAGGTCAACGCGAGCGCCAACAATGCCCACGTCCTCGTCGAGTCGGGCGCCATCCTCGATGTCCACGGCACGATGACGGTCGGCTGGGGTGCCTCGGCGACGGTCCGTGGCGACCTCGTCTTCGGGCCGACCGGGGCTATCGTCAACGGACCCGGCGACATCACGCTGGACGGCGGCACGGCGCGCGGCATCGCGTACCTGCAGAATGGGGCCGGGCTCACCGGACGCGGTACGGTTGACGCGGCCTACTTCTCCCTCGCCGACGGGACGGTCGTCTCGCCTGGAGGCATCGGTAACGACCTCGTTCTGACAGGAGCCTTTGACAACAGTGGCCTGATAGTCGCCTCAGAGGGCGAAACCGTTCTGATCACGGGCTGCACCGTCAATCAGGGCACGACTGGCGCTATCCGAGCCCGCGGTGGCACAATCGTCCTGCTTGATTCCACCGTTATCAACGGCTTGGTCGGCAACGACGTGGGCGGAGGACGTGTGCTTCTCGAACGTACGACCATCGGCGGCACGGGGACGCTCCGCACCCCCGCCGGCGGCACACTCACCGTCCAGGGCGGCCGCTCCGAAACAACGAACCTGAATGTCTGGGCCGGCGACGCGGTTGTGGCCCATGACGCGACACTTGCCGTCACCAACCAGTTGACCACGGGCACCGAAGGCACGCTCACCATCCAGGGCGCCCTCGACCTCGGCCCTGACCCCGTCACGCTTGACGGCAGCGGCACGCTGACCCTCGACGGCGGCACGGTCGAGGGTACGGTGGTTCTCGACGACTACGAGATCCGGGGCACCGGCGCCGTCTGCACGGCGTCCGTCGAGATAAGCGACCACGACGACCGCATCGCTGCGCGGGAGGGCGATGTCCTCACCCTGACCGGCACGGTGACCGGTGACGGAACCGTCCTGGCCGAAGGCGGCGGACGCCTCGACCTCGTCGATGCCACCGTCCTTTGCGACCATGTCGAGGTCGATGCCGCCACCATGACCGCCAACGGCACCACCTTCGCCACCGGTACGCCGTATCAGGATCCCCACGCGACGGTGGTTCT
Source organism: uncultured Anaerolineales bacterium (assembly GCA_964397995.1). Lineage (GTDB taxonomy): Bacteria > Planctomycetota > Phycisphaerae > FEN-1346 > FEN-1346 > CAYNLG01. Next base: position 18,376 of record CAYNLG010000023.1, on the reverse strand, counting down.
CCGCGGTCACGAAATGGAGGACGTCATTTGGGGCGAACTCCTCCTTCAGTCCGGTACGGTCGAGATCCGCGATCTGACCATCGAGAACTGGGGCCGGCTCGTTGTCGAGACCGGCGCCACCCTGCAGGTCACGGACCTGTGGCAGAGCAACTGCGAGGACGACGGATCATTCATCGTCCGCGGCACGGTCCGTGGCGTCCCGGCCGAGGGCGATGGGTCAGCCCATTGGCAGGGCGACTGGAACACCGTCACGCTCGACGGCGGCACCATCGCCGGAGACCTTGAGGTGAGTTATATCACACTCACCGGCACGGGCACCGTCGGGTGTGACACCCTCTGGCTGAACGAGGCGTCCGTCATCGCCCGGACAGGCGATACGCTCACGCTCTCCGGCATGGTACTGGGTGACGACAGCTATTACGCCGACCCCCATCTTGGCACAACGGGGGGCCAACTCGATCTCGTGAACGCGACAGTTGCCGTCGGGCCCGAGCAACTCAGAGTCCGCGGCGGGACCGTCAACGTCTACGATTGCGCGTTCGACGCCCCGGATGCCAACGCGACCACGGCCTTCGTCCGGGGTGGAGACGACCCCGGGGCTAGCGAAGACGTACCCGGCCTGCTCTGTATCCGGACCGGCGACACGGCCATGGAGGAGATCTGGGTTGCTGAAGGCGGGACCGTGCAGGTCGCCCCCGGCGCGACGCTTGCGGTCACAGAACTATACCTCGACAGCGAGGAGGCCGCGTGCGTCGTTCAGGGCACACTCCAAGGCTCCCTTTCGGCATCGGGCGGGACCGCGAACTGGTTCGGTGAAGGCACCCTGGCCCTCGACGGCGGCCTCATCGAGGGCGGGGTCGACTTCGGCGCCGGCTTCTCCATCCGCGGGAGCGGCACCATCCACGCCCTGGAGATGCACGGCAACGATACGCCCATCGCCTGCGAGGGTTTCGGCGAGCACCTGACTGTCTCGGGCCTCATCGCCGGGAGCGGCACGTTGACGGCCGCCGACTTGGCCCGGCTGGACTTCGCGGACGCCCGTATTCGGGATTGGACCGTCGAGGTCTCCTACGCCGAGGCCCATGTCGCCCGGACGGACTTCGCCGACAGCGGTAGCGTGGCCCAGGTCCGCGTTACCAGCCCTTACGTGGGGGCGCCCCCCGGCGGTCACTGGCAGAGCACGCTCTTCGTCGAGCACGGGACGAGCGTCATCGAGGACCTCTACGTCGAGACGGGCTGCGGCGTCCAAGTGGCCGCGGACGGCGACCTCCGCCTCGTCGGAGCCGAGACGCCGGGCGACCTCGGCGGGGAGAGCCATCGCATCGACGGCGAGCTCTATGTTGCCCCGGGCGGGCGCCTGGGCCTCTCCGGTTGCCTCGGCGGCAATGGTTGCCTCGTTGTCGAAGGCACCCTCGACGGCCGCAATGCCGCTCTGTGCGAGGACTTGGCTCTCTCTCTGCACGGCGGCACACTGACCGGCACCGTCTCGCTCGCCACCGACGTCTCGCTTCTCGACGGACGGGTCGAAGGCACCGCTCCCGTCGCTATCGAGGCGGGCGGCACGGTGCGCGGCCACGGGGTCATCGGAGCCCCGCTCGCGAACGAGGGCATCGTCTCGGCCGAGACGCCCGGTGCCTGGGTGCGTCTCCAGGACTGGGACATGACCAGCGCCGAGGGTGGCCGCCTGTGGGCCGTCACGGCCGACGGGGAAACCGACGGCGGCAACCTGGCGATCGACGGTATCCGGCTTGACAACCTCGGCACCGTCTACGTCGGGCCGGAAAGCCACCTGCTCCTTGACGGCTGCATCCTCGATTCCACCGGCGGGGGCCTTCTGGAGATCGACGGCACGTACGAACTGCGCGGCGGAGCCCAAGTCTTCGGCTCTGTCGTCACCGCGACCGGCAGTGCCGGACTCCTCGGGGCCTCGGGCGACGCCGGCCTCGGGACGCACTACGCCCTCGGCGCCCTCGCCCTGGGCGGCTCGCTCGACGTCCTTGCCCCGACGGGCGCGACCGTCCTGGCCCTGAGCGACCTGGGTATCGCGGCCGACGGCGTCCTCCGCTGCGAGACGGGCACCACCGTCCGCCTGCGCGGCGACTTCGCCAACGCCTCCGCCCAGGCGACCGCTTGTGACATGGCCGACACGGCCTTCGTGGTCCTCAGGGCACCCGGCACGCCGGACTGGTGCACGTTGGAGGTCGCCGGCCGCGACTTCGGCGCCTCGGCCACCGGCTGGGTCGACAACATGGCTATCGGTCGCCTCGTTCTCGGCGAGGGCACGACGCCCGGCCAGGTTCTCCTGGCCGACGCCTTTGACAACGTCCCCGGCGACGAGGCCGTGTACGTCGACGAGTTGGTCTTCGCGGCCGTCGGGTCGAGCGTTGCCCCGACCGGCCGCGCCCTCTACTACCGGAACGGGGGCGATCCGAAGCGGCTCTTCCGCGGCGACGCGGACCTTAACGGCGCCGTGGACACGGCTGACTACTTCGCCTTGGCGGGGTCCTGGTTCCAGGACGACTGCCTCTGGTACGCCGGCGACTTCACGGGCGATGGGCGGGTCGACACGGCCGACTACTTCGAGCTGGCCGCCCACTGGTTCGCCTCGACGCCGATCGGCGCCAGCGGCGGGTCTCGCACGCCCGAGCCGGCCACGCTGCTGCTCGTGGCGGCCGGGGCGGCGCTGGGGCTTCGGGTGCGGCGCCACTGACCGCCAATCCAAGCCTGAGACCGGTCCGGGCCGCCCTCGTGGGGGGCGCTCCGTTTGCTTGCGATTGGATCCCGAGAGGGCTATAGTCCCGCCAACCGACGCGACCCACGAACCCGCAAGAGGCCCCGCGTGCACGTCGGACGGCTCCACCGTGTCCTCAAGATCCTCACGCTCCTCCAGGGCGGATGCCCGCGCAATGCCCGCGAACTGGCCGCCGAGTGCGGCGTGTCGCGGCGTACCGTCCACCGCGACCTGAGCGTGATCGAGCAGGCCGGCATCCCGTTCTTCTACGACCGCGACGCCGACGGCTACCGGCTGCACCACTCCGCCCTGCTCCCGGCCATCAATCTGACGTTGGACGAGGCGCTCGCGCTGGTGGCCCTGGCCACGGAATTGGGCCGCCCCGGCGGGATTCCGCTGCTCCAGCCTGCCCGGGACGCGGCCCTCAAGATCGAGTCCGCCCTGCCCTTGGCGGTGCGGGCGGCCGTAGGGTCGACTCTGCGTCGCATGGCTGTTCGTCCGGCCGCCCCAGCCCGTCACGCCTCCCTCCAGCAGACGTACGAGCAGGTTCGCCGCGCGGTCGCGCGCGACGAGTCCCTCGACTGCGTCTACATCTCGTTCCACGACAAGGGCCAGATCCGCACGCGGTTGGACCCGTACTGGCTGCTGTTCAGCGAACGGGCGTGGTATGTCATCGGCCGCAGCTCCCGCCACCGGGCCGTCCGTACCTTCAAGCTGGGCCGTTTCCGGACGGTCGAGCCCGCGGGCCGACACTTCCGCCGCCCCGGGAACCCGACCCTTGAGGGCCACCTGGGCAACGCGTGGCGGCTGATGCGGGGCGACACGACCTACCGCGTCCACCTGGTGTTCAGCCCGTTGGTGAGTCCGAACGTCGCAGAAGTCGTCTGGCACCGTACCCAGACCGTTCGCTGGGATGACGACGGTTCGGTTCACTTTGAGGCAACCGTCGACGGGCTCGACGAGATTGTGTGGTGGGTCCTTGGGTACGGGCCGCATGTACGGGTCGTCGATCCCCCCGAGTTGCGTGACCGGCTTGTGGCCATGACGCGCGCGACCCTCGCCCAGTACGTCCCCACCTGACCGTCCGTCGCATTTTCGTTGCCCGACCCAGCTTGTACCGCTAGATTGTCGGCTTCGGGGGGAACCGACCGGCCTGCTTCACGCAGGCCCGCGCCGACGAAGACGAGACCGCCATGGATCAACCTGGCAGCCGCATCGCCCTGACATGGGCTTCTCTGGCCTTGGCCGCCTTGGCCGCTGGCTGCACACCGACCGATCCGGCCATTCGTGCCGATGCGGCGGGGCGCCAGATCCTGGAGTCCTATCGGATGGCACCGCCGCCTAATCCCGCCCGGCGCGACCCATCGGGGCGGCAGTTCGCAGCTCTGGGTGAGGTTGCTGAAGCCGCGGCCAGCGTCTCCGGAGGCGCGGGGGACAGCCGTCCGGAGGCATGGGACGCCGCGACCGTGCCCTTGCGGCTGGAGGAATGCCTTCGTCGCGCCCTCGAGAACAATACCACTGTCCAGGTGGCCCGGTACGGCCCGGCGATGGCTGAGACGGTCGTTGACGAGGCTGAGGCCCTGTTCGATCCCACGTGGTACATGAGCAACATGGCCGCCCGGTCCAAGTTGGACGCCGGTTCGGCCCTGCTGGGTGCAAACACGCTGGTCGCGAAGCAGTGGGACTTTGCCTCAGGGCTGGGGTCGCTGCTGCCGACGGGGGCCATGGTCAGTCTGGAGCAGGCCTGGACGTACCTGGAGTCGAACAGCGCGTTCGTGATGCCGAACCCGCAGTACGATACGACCCTCGGCTTGGCCCTGACCCAGCCGCTTCTGCGAGACGCCGGACCGCGTGTGACCCAAAGTCCCATCGTTCTGGCACGCTTGGACCGGCAGATTGCCCAAGCCGACTTCGAGGCGGCCCTGATGGACACGCTCCTGGCCGTGGAACGGGCCTACTGGGACTTGGCGGTCGCCCAAGAGGCGGTGGCGGCCGTCGAGGAGGCCCTGGCGGCAGCCCGGGAGAACCTCCGAATCGCGCGGCTTCGTTACGAGGCCGGCAAGGATCCACACTTGGTGGTCAGCCTGGCAGCCAGTGCCGTGGAGACCCGCCAGGCGGACCTTCTGGCGACCCGCCTCGAGCGGACCAAGGCCAGCGACCGGCTCAAGCGGCTCTTGGGCGCCCCAGGTTTGCCGCTGACGGACCCGACGCTGATTCTGGCGGCGGACCTTCCGCTGCCCAATCCGCCGCAGGCCCGGGAGGACCTCCTGACGGCCAGCCTGACGGAAGCGATGAAGCTCCGGCCGGAGCTGGCTGCGGCCGATACGCGGGTCCAGCAGGCCGAGGTCCTCGAGTCTGTGGCCCGCAACGCTCGCCTTCCGCGGGTCGACCTCGTGGGCGGGTACGGCGTGCGAGGTCTGGACGGGCGCCTCGGCAACTCGCTCGACGAGGGCTACGGGACCGAGTTCTTCGAATGGCAGGCCGGCGTCGAGTTCGAGGTGCCACTGGGCAACCGCGCCCGTCGCGCGGCCCACGAGCGGGCCGCCCTGGAGCGCGGCCGGGCGGCTCACCAGCGGGAAGACCTTAAGCAGGCCGTATTGCTCGATGTGAGCCAGGCCGTTCGGGATGTCACCTCGGCCCAGGAACAGATCGCCGCGACGCGGGCCGCACGCGAAGCGGCCGCCCAGACATTGGCCGATCAGCAGGCCAACGTCACGGCCGGGGCGGCCCTGGTCAAGGACCTCCTGGAGGCCCAGCGGGATTTGGCGGAGGCCCGGGTGCGTGAGGTCCGAGCCCGCGCGACGTACATGCGGAGTCTGGCCGCCCTGGAGCGTGCCAAGGGGTCGCTGCTAAGGTACAACCGCGTCCAGTTCGCGGACGCCCTCCCCTGAGGGCGCCTGCGGCCACATGCGCCGCCACCCAGGCGCTGTGACATCCGTCACAGACACCTGATTCTACAAAAACCATGGCTTCACGATGTTTGGGGTTGACAAGCTCCTGTTTCGGCCTATTCTTCTAACGGGTGCTTGGCGCTCGGCTTAGCGTGACCAGAGCGAAGACCCTACTGAAAGAAGACCTGCCCCAGCGCTAACCTTCCACGCGCCCCGGGGGGGGCCGCACAGTGCCTTGGTCCCGAACCCGGGCACACCGGAGACCGGATGGTGGAACGTCTACCCGTGCAGCTTCGGGCTGCGCTCCTCGTGCTGTTGCTTTTCCTGTCAACCGCGCCTTGGGTGCGCGCTGATCCGGAGCCAGAACACGCCGCTGGAGACCTTCAGGAACTGCTTCAGGCCTTGGACGAGGCGGCCGCCAAGGCCCTGCCGGCCTCCAGACTGCGCCTTCTGGGCAGACGAAGCCTGGCCAGAGAGCCAAGCTGCGTCGGCATCCAGGAACTCGAAGGCACGACCCTCAAGATCCCGGGCAGCCCCGAGGGCGGCATCGGGATGCGGACAGTGAGCAAGATCGCCGAGAAGTCCAAGGCCACCGGCCTCGACACGTCGGCCGCCGACCTCTTCGAGTGGTACCAGGTAACCTTCCGGGACTACGGACGCGTTCAGGCCAAGGCCAACCGGGCGGCCATGGTCGGGGCCGAGACCGTGGCTCGTCTTGCCCACGACGTCCGTGACGCCCTGCAGACGGATGATGTGCCTCCCTCTGCGATGCCTGATCCGCATACCGTTGAGACGACCTGGATCGGGTTCTGCCTTCGTGGCCTGATGAGCGCCGCGGCAGACGGTGACGCCGCCCGCTCCCGAATCTGGGCCGCCGAGCTGGTGGCGGCCGCGGACCACCTGGTGGACCTCCATCGCTGGACGGCATTCCTGCTGCGTAACCAAGCGGACATGCTGACCTTCCAGGCCCTTTGCGAGGCTCTGTATCGGCCGGGAAGTCCCGCCTGGCGGGTGGAGGCCGACGGCGGACGACCGGCGCCCAAGGGTTTGCCGGCTGCGGGACTGGTCAAGCCCCTGGCCGAGAACCTCCTGGAGGTGGAACGGCAAGCGGAACGGCTGTTCCAGGTGCCCTCATCCTTCTTGGAGCTTTCGCTTTCCGGCGAAGCCCTGGTCCGGCTGGACGGCTGCGAAGCCGTTCCCGCGGCCCGCTGGATGCCCCCGGACCTGCGGGCCACGTTTGTCCGGCTCCGGGCGCAGCTATCTCCGCGGCATCAGGCGGAATGGGACGCGGCGGCCACGTCGCCGTACGATCAGAGCTACCTGGCGAACATCCTCTTCCGGCTCCGTGCGGCCGGCTGTACCGAGGCGGCCATGGAGGTGCTCCGCCGCTTCGATGCCCGGCATCCCGAGCCGGATCGGGATGCCCTTCTGGATGTGCTTTTCTACCGGTCCGAGCCCAACATGGGTATGGACTGGGGAGAACGGTACAATCCGGAGATGATGCAGGTGGCCGGGGGCCTTACGGGTGACCGTGTCGAGGTCCTTCGCCAAGCCCGGGCGGCCGTCCGCAAGCGTTTCGGCACGTGGCAGAACTACGAGACCAGCCTCCGAATCACGGAGGCCCTCGATACCGGCCGCATGGATTGCATCATGGCAACCGGAATGGCTGTGGCACTGGCCCGGAACGCGGGCTGCGGCGGATTCTACTCGCTGCGCTGGTCCACGGGCCCCAAAGGCCACTCGGTCGCGGGCGTGGGCGTTCCCGGCACCGACCCGGCAGAGGTCCTGACGGCGGATGCGTTGGACGGCCCCGGGGCCGGGCTGGAACCATGGCCGTGGGCCTACCTCAAGGGGCATGTGTGGCCGGCGGGATGGCCGTATCAGTCGCTTCCCGTCTTCTGCGTCGAACTGTACGGCCGCGGCCTCGACAACTACGTGTGGATCGAGGGGTACGTGGTCACAGGCCCACGAGCCGGGTCGCTGGCCCAAGTGTCGGTGCCGTACCTGGCGACACACCTGAAGCCGCGGTTGGCCCGCCAAGGCCCCCCGGACAAAGACGCAGCACAGCGCGCCGCAGCCACGGATACACGCACCATGTCGGGCCCGACAGCCACCCCGTAAGTGCTTGACTCGGAATGGCTTGTGCGTATCCTTATAGTGTGCTCGGCGCTCGGCGATGGGGGTGTCCAGAGCGAAGCACCCGGAACGGTCCAGAACCCACCCGCATGAACCATCCTGCCACGGGCTGGCCCGGCCGATGTGCCGGTCCGCGAGGGGACGGTCACGGCACCCGGAGCAATCCATGGGGCAGCGTGCAACCGCACGGCCAAGTGCCGTTGCGGGACTCGTTCTAGGGGTGTTGCTACTGGCGCCCGGGGACCTTCTCGGGGACCAAGCAAGAGCGTCCGTTCCCGCGGAGCCCGACCGGCTGCTGGCAGAGGTCTTACGCCTCATTCCGGACGTGACCACGCGCAGCCGCGCCCTGCTCCTGGGAAAGCGCGACCCCTACGGCGAGAGCTGTGCCAAGGCGCCGGTCCTGGAACAGGCCGATCACCGGATCCGTTTCCCGACGGACCCTCAGGGCGGCGTGGGAATGCGCACCACGTGGGTGCTGGCCTCCCGGCTGGACGTGGACGACCTGCACGCCCGGTATCGCTGGTTCCAGACGGACCTCCGGCAATACACCGGCGCTCTGCGTGACGCCAATGCCGTGGCCCAGAAGAACGCCGAGCGCCTGGCGGTTCTGAGCCGCGACCTGGCCGCCGCCATCCGCGCCGGACGGTATCCCGGCACCGACATCGCGTCTGGGGGGGGACTGCAATCAGCGATCTGGATCGGCTTCTGTGGGGCGTCGCTAGCCGACGCCACAGCGATGGCCGACCGGCGGCGGACGGCGCTGTGGGCGGCCGAACTCGAAGCCGCCACAGCCCACGTGGCGGACCTGCACCGGTGGACCGCCTTCCTCGTGGGGAACCAGCGCGACATGCTCGACTTCCAGGTCCGCTGCGAAGCCCTGTACCACAGAGACCATCCGGCGTGGAAGGTCCTGGCCGACGGCACGGTGCCCAAGCCTTTCGGTATGCCCGTGGGGGGCCTTCTGAAGCCGATGTCGGAGAACCTGCTCGAGGTCGAGCGTCAAGCCGAACGGCTTTTCTCGGTTCGGCGGGCGTACCTCGAGAGGAGCCTCTCGGGCGAGATGACCGCCCGCCAGGGAGGTGCCGCCTCGGTACCGGCCGCCCGCTGGATGCCGCCTGACCTGAGAGCCACTTTTGTCCGCCTCCGGTCTGTGCTCTCGGCCAAGCACCAGGCCCTCTGGGACGAGGCTGCCGCCAGCCCCTATGACCAGAGCTACCTGGCGAACATGCTGTGGCGGCTGCGGGCCGTCGATTGCCTCGACGCCATGGCCGAGGTGCTTCGCCGGTTCGACGCGCGACATGATCCGGGTACGCGTGAAGCCCTGATGGACGTGCTCTTTTACCGGGGTGAGATGAATACCGGTTTGCGCTGGGACGAGCGGTTCGACCCCCGGTTGATGGAGGCCGCCGCGCGCCTCCCCGGCGACACCCTGAGCGTCCTTCGCCAAGCAAAGCACGTGGTGCATGAGCGTTTCGGCGGGTGGGCCAACTACGACTACCGACCAGACCTGAGGGCTGCCCTCGACGATGGTCGCATGGACTGTCTCTCGGCCACTGGCATGCTGACGTCCCTGGCCCGGAACGCGGGGGTTGGCGGCCTGTATGTACTGCGTTGGACGGCCGGGGCGCAGGCCCACTCGACGGGCGCAGCGGCCGTGCGCCGGGGCCCCAAAGTCGACATTCTGGTCGCAGACGGCCTGGACCGTCCGGATGCGCCGCTGGAACTGTGGCCATGGGCGTTTCTTCGGGGGCACCCCTGGCCCGACGGCTGGCCCGGCCACAAGTGGCCCCTTTTTGCCTTCGAACTTTACGCCCGCGGCCTGGACAGCTACGTCTGGGCCGAAGGCTACGTCGCGAAGGGCCCCGAAGCGGGAGGCATTTCGCAGGCGTCGATTCCGTACCTTGCGGCTCACGTAATGCCACGCATCGCGCTGGGTGACCCACCGCCTGCCGAAGTGAGGATGTGATGGCGCAAAGGTTCAGGGTCCTGGGGGGGGGGGGCCGCGTGGCTCGTCGCGGCGGGCACCTTGGCTGCGCTTGGGCCCGGTGTCGCGTGGGCGGCTGAAGCCGACCCTGTGGCCGCATCCTTCACCGAGGACGTCCAGGAGACGCTGGACGCTCTCAGGGCCGCCCTGCCCGTCTCCCGGGCCGTGTTGCTGGGCAGCCGGGACCCGCGGCAACAGTCCTGCATCGGCCGCATCCAGGCTCGCGGGAACACCCTGCTGACCTACGCGGACCCAAACGGGGGGTGCGGGACAAAGTTGCTCGCGACGATGAGCAACGACGCGACGCCGGCCACGCCGACCCTGGCTTACGAGTATTACCAGAACCGGGTAGGCGGCCTTCTGCGGGCCATGCGCAGCGTCAATGCGGATGCGCTCGAAGCGGCCGAGATGCTGGAGTCCCACGCCCGCGACCTGGCGGCCCGGGCACGGAAGGGACGGATTGCCCTCGGCCAGCCCCTGCCGGCCGTCTCGGACGCCAAGACGTGGCCCGCGTTCTGTCTGCGGGGGCTGACGGGTGCCGCACAGGCCGGCATGCCGGAGGCGGCGGAGGCGTGGGGCCGGGAGTTCGAGGCATCAGCGTTCGCTCTGGCCGACCTCCACCGCTGGCTGGAGTTCGTCCTGGCCAACCAGCTGGAGGCTCTGGCTTTCCAGACCCGGTGCCGGCGCATGTTCGTCCAGGCCACCACAAACTGGAAGGTGGAGCCCGACGAGAACAGCTATGACGGGTTCCCCGGGGCCACCGATCTGAAGCCGCTGATCGACAACCTGTACGAGATCGAGCGTCAGGCCGAGGCCCTCTTCGTGGTGCCGGCGGCGTATCTGGAACGGACTCTGAGCGGCGAATCGGTGGTCCGCGGCGAGGGCGCAACCCGCGTTCCCGCGGCCTTGTGGATTCCCCCTGACCTGCGGGCCCGCTTCGTCCAGTTCCGCTCGGCCCTGTCGGCGCCCAATCAGACCGTCTGGGATGCCGCCGCGGCAGCCCCTTACGACCGGACATACGTGGTCAATATGCTCTTCCGGCACGGCAGCCGGCCCGGCATGGTGGACAAGGCGGTCGAGGTCCTTCGGCGATTCGACCGCGTCCACCCGAACGGCGCTCCGCGCGAGCGACTGCTCGATGTGCTCTTCTACCGGGGCGATGGCGCCAGCGGGTACACGTGGGACGAGCGGTATGACGATCGCCTCATGGAAGCCGCGGCCGCCCTTCACGGCACAGACGAACAGGTTCTGCAGCAGGCCCGCGACCTGACGAACCGCTGGTTCGCCGGGTGGGACCGGTACAAGGCCCGTTCCACGCTCGCCAGTTGCCTCGACACCGGCACCATGGACTGTATCAACGCCACGACTTTCGTTGCGGCTCTGTACCGCAACGCCGGGCGCGGCGGCTTCCTGCCCGTTTGGTGGTGTTGCGGGACGGAGGCCCATGCCCTGGCCGGTGCCCGCGTCGAGAGGAGTGGCCAGCCGGAGGTCGTTGTCGTGGACGGTCTGGATCTGGCCGATGGACGTGCCGTGCTCTGGCCCTGGGGCTACTTCTCGGGCCCGTCCTGGCCGCGGGGCTTCCCGAACAGGCAACCCGGCGTGCATGCTATCGAACTCTACGTCCGCGGCTTGGACAACTACGTCTGGGGCGAAGGGTACGTGGTGCGCGGCCCGGAAGCGGGGGTCCTTGCCCAAGCGGCCGTGCCGTACCTTCCGGACCGACCGAAATCGCGCGTCGCCAAGGTTTTCGGCGGGCCCTATCCCGGGGCAGCCGCCTCCGCGGGCGGCTGAGAGTCGGCTCAGCCCGGTCGCCAAGCCCCGCCCGCGTTACTCCTGCCGCGGCCACGGCCCGCCATGGCCATCGCCGACGGCGAAGTCGCCGTACATCTCGCCTTTCCCGCTCGGGCCGAGGCGTGTGCAATGCGCCTCACCAACCCGCATCACCACGAGCACGCCCTGTTTCTCATCCTGGCAGACGATGAAGCGGCCGTCGTTGGCCGACCACCGGTGGTTGTCGAACCCCTTGCCCCCGGGCGAGGCATAGGTCCACCGAAGCGTGCCTTCCAGGCCGCCCTTGCGGATAGCCTCCAGGTAACAGGTCTGATGGTCCTTAGCGAGGCTGGTGGCCGTGCGCCCGTCCGGCGAGAGGCTGTACGAGCAGGCCCCCTTCAGCAAGCCCCGCCGGCCGTCGCTCGTCGCCCACCGCCCGTCGGCGACGTACGACCAGACACCGTCCGCGCCGAGGCGAACGTCGATCTCGCGGCCACCCTTGCCTAGCTTGCCAAGCGCCGGCACGGGCGTCCACGTGCCGGAGAGGGTCACCCGGTGCCACGTGCCCTTCCTGAGGACCACGAGTTCGGCCGGGCCGACCCAATGCACCCCGCCCCGCGGGTCGACGCCCTCGGCCAAGACGCGGACCGAGGTATCCCCGCCTCGGCGGGCCCGGCCTCTGGCAGTGCTGCCGTCAACCCAAGCCAGCTTGGAGCCGTCGGGCGAGAACTCCGGCCGTTCGCCTTTGCCCAGGTCGACCGGCTCGCCGCTGGCAAGCTCCGTCAGGTAGACGTGCCCTTCGGCCTGGGCAGCCAAGGCGCCATCCCCGCACGCCGCGCGCAGCCATGCGAGGTCGGTCGGGCTGGGCGGCGTATCGTCCGCCCCGGCGGCCAAGGCCAAAGCCGCCGCTGCCGCCAGGACAGACCCGCCTCGTCGCATGCCCGCCTCCGCGACCGGCTACTTCTCGCTGAAGGTGACCTTCCCGTCCTCGGTCACGGTCTGCGTGAAGGTGTGGCCCCCGGCTTTGACGGTGAGAGTCCCTTCTTTCCAGCCCAGGTTCACCGGCCCGTCCTGCCCGACGCTCTTGTAGAGGTCCTGCTCGTGGTACCAGACCCTGGGCTTACAGTCGCGGCAGACTGTGGGGAGGTCGTTTTCGGTGTTATAGGTGACGAGGAGTTCGCGGCCGTCGCTGCCGGTCAGTTCCACCTCGTTCTGGGCGAGTTTTGAGAGATCCAGCTTGCCCTTGCTCTTGACGGCTGCCTTGAACGCCGCATAGCTCGTGGGCGACTCGCCGACCTCCATCGCCAGCCCCGCAAGGCCGTTGCCGCTGGCCGCCGCGGTCAACATCTGGCTTTCCTTGTAGGTGCCGGCGTCCTTTCCCTTGAGGCCCTGAACCTTGAGTTCGCCGAGGTTGACCGGCCGGAGGGCGATCCACGTCTTCTCCAGCTTGCCGAACGTGATGCCGCCCTCGGTCTCCACGGTCGCACTCTTGGGGATCATGGCGCTGTAGGAGTCCGCGTCCTTGCGGAGGTGGATGCAGAGGTTGCCGTACTGGCCGATCTGGTCCCCCGCGCGTTTGGTGTTGTAGCGTTTGCCGGTCCACATGACGACGAAATCGACGCCGCGCTTTCCATTGTAGGCCAGCATCTTGAACGGCCCGACGTCGCCCGCCCCGCCGCGCGACACCACCGTCCCCAGGTAATAGGTCTTGCCAAAGTGGATCGTCTCCCAGAACTCGGGATGCTCGCTCGCCCCCGGCAGCCAGTGGGAATACGTGGGCTTCGTGTCGAGCTGCTCGACCGGCCGCGGGAAATCCTTCCGCGCCAGGGCCGCCACGGCCCGGGGCGGCCGGTAGGCGCTCGCGATGGCGTGGACATCGTCGTAGTGCGGCTCGGGGTCCTCCATGGGCGAGTCGCCGAAGTACAGGTACATCATATGGCTGAGGCCCGCCCCGAAGACCTTGTTCCCGCCGCCGTAGTCCCGCTTCGTGGGGCCGCCATACCCGCCGCGGTAGTACTTGAGAGCCCCGGCCATCGTCAGCCAGTCGAGGGCCGCCTTCGCCATCAGCTTGACCTCCGGATCCTTGGCAAAGTCATAGCAGCCCAGCCACGGGGCGATGCTGTGGCCATGGTACGTCTCGGAGTCCCACTCGCCCATGCCCACGTGGTAGAGGCCCACGACGAAGCGTTTCAGCTTCTCTTTGTAGAGCTTGCGGATCGTCTCGTTGCCGACTTCCTCGGCGAAGAGGTAGACCGCCACCTCCCGCATCGACCGCAGGTTGTCGGTGTTGCGGGCGTCAACCCACCCGCCGCGCGTCTTCGGGTCCCACGACCCGCCCACGGGGCCGGTGCCGACGCCGAACTTCGGGTGCGGATTCGGGTTGATGACCCGCTCGTACTCCTCGAAGACCTTCCAGTCGCGGTCGGCGAAGAACTTCCACCAGGTCCGCCACCTCTGAAGGTCGTCGCCGAAGTCTTCCTTGGCCAGAGGGGTGGCCTTGAAGGCCAGAACAGCCTCCTTGGCGTCCTCGTTCGTGCACGCGGCCGCCACCTTACCAAGGTCCCGTGCCTTCATCTGCTTCAGGAGCTTCAGGGCGTAGGCCCGGACGTCCGCATCGTCACTCTCCAGCGCGAGAACCAGTTCCATCGTCGGCCGCGGGTCCTCCTTGGTCCAGATGGCCGCCGCCTTGCGCATCAGCTCCAGGTGCGTTTCGGGGATGATGCCCCACTCTTTCCCGTACTGGAAGTACTTGCGGGGCTGGTTCTTGAGGCAGAAGCACCAGTAGAAGTCGACGCCGAGGGTCTGCATCTGCTCGCCGTCCTTGGCCGACAGGTACCCGACGGCCGGATCGCGGTTGCCGGCAAGGATGGCGAAGAGCGACTTCGGGTAGCCCCACTTTTCGTGCTCGCCTGTCGTGGCCCCGCCGCCCGCCCCGGCGTAGCACCCGATGGCGTGGTTGGCCCGCTTCCAGAACCCCTCCTCCAGGTCCTTCGGCCAAGCATCGTTTTGTAACTTCGGGTCCACTTCGGGCGGCCGAACCTTGATCAGGCCGCCTTCTTTGTAGATGCCGTCGGCGGCCGCCGCGGGCCCAGCACACAGGGCCGCGACGAGGACGAGCGCGAAGGCAAGGCAAGTTGCTTTCAGGAGCAGGTTCTGCATCCGAGTGTCCCTCCATCGGGTGTGCGTATGCCGGTTCATCCTACCAGCCCTTGGGCGTCAGACAAGGGCTTTCGCTCCCAAGCTGCCTGAGGGAGACGGAGGTGCTTCGGGTCGGTACTGCCAGTTCGCGCAACATTTCAGCCACCTACGATGGCTCGGCGTGGAATACGCGCGCGGGCCCGTACCACCAAGGCACCCCAGCCTCCCGCGCAATCGCCCGCAGCCGCGCGAGCGTCCCTTCATAGAGCGCCTCACCTTCAGCCCGGGCCGCCGGGTCGCAGAAGTACGTGCGGCAGCCAAGGGGACGCCGCTCGCGGGCCGTGCACGCGTCGCCGACCTGGTACGGGCAGCGCCACGGGGCGTCCGGCTCCCCCGGATCGATCGGGTCCGCACCCGCCGGCGGAGGCTCGCCCAGCAGCAGTGCCATCTCCAGCAAACTCGCGAAGAGTACCGGCCGCGTCCGGTCGAAACGGCAGCACGCCCCGCACGCGCGGCACGTCGCCGCCCCATCACCCAGAGCCGCCTCCACGTCGCCGTACACGGCCAGAACCGCCTTGGCGGCCACAGGAGAGACCGGCCGCAGTGCCGGCGGCGGGCCCCACGGCAGCAGCCGCCCTGGCACGGGATCGGGCCCGTCGTCGGCCCTCGGCGGGCGGGGCATCTAGAGCTCCATCTCCAGCCGCTTCGCCTCGATCTGTTCCAGGGCGTAGACTGGCCCCCGGTTCATCCCCGGGCAACGCCGCGCCGAGGCGTCCCACGCCGACCGGCTCTTCAGGTTGCTTGGCCAGAACGGCCACGTGCGGCACTGGGCAGGCCGCACGTCGTAGACGGTGCACCGCCCGTCGGGGCCGAGCAGGACGCAGTCGTAGTTGGCCTTTTCCTTGAGCGTCATGCCCCGCCACAGCCGCTTCGTGTACGTGCGGCGGAAGTCGCGCGGCGAAAGGCCCAGCGTCTCGGCAATCGCCTCAACCTCGGTCGAGTCCAGCCAGACGTACCCCGGGGCTCCACCGCAGCACCGCCCGCACTCCTGGCAGGCGAACCGCAGGCCGGCGGCGTACCAGACATGGTCGCGATTGGTATCGAGTCTGCCCACAGGCGGTTCCCCTCGGACGAGGGCATTCTACGGCCAGGGCACGGGCCGGGCAACCGTGGTTCCTGCGCGGCCGACACCCGCACGGGCCGGGGTGTTAATCTGGGCAAGTTGTGCGGATTGTGCGGCCCCCTGCGGCGCGCCGGGAGCCGCGCGCCGGCCCCGCGTGCGGCTGTGAGCGAAGAAACGCCCGCAAACACCCGCAAAACCCGGGTTGCCGGCTTGACTGGCCCCCGGAACCGGGGTATACTTACGGGTCTTAGGCCGATTTCTGGCGACAATCTAACGGAGTATTGACCACGGGCGTGAGGGGTTCGGGTCATCGCGTTGTCGGGACTCTACTCGGACGACATCCTGGACGCGGTTGCGCGTGCGAATGACATCGTGGAAGTGGTCCAGAGCTACTTCCCGCTCAAGCGTGCGGGCAAGGACTACACCGCGCTGTGTCCGTTCCACGCCGAGAAGACCCCCTCTTTCTCCGTCAGCCCGTCGAAGCAGATCTTCAAGTGCTTCGGCTGCGGACGGGGCGGGAGCGTCTTCAACTTCGTGATGCTGAAGGAGAACGTGACGTTCCCCGAGGCCGTCCGGTTGCTGGCGGACCGGGCCGGCATCGAACTTAAGACGGACCCCGAGGCCAAGCGGCAGATGTCCCGCCGCCAGCAGGTCCGCCGGGCCTTGGACTGGGCCGTGCGGGCCTTTGAGCGGTCTCTGGCGGACGAAGACGCCGGGCGGCCGGCCCGGGAGTACCTGGCCGGGCGCGACATCACGGACGAGACGATTGCGGCGTTTCGTATCGGCTTCGCCCCGGACGCCTGGGACGGGCTCCTGAGGGCGGCCGAGAAGGCGGGCGTGCCGGTGGACCTGCTCGACGCCGCCGGCCTCGTCAGCCGCCGCGACGAGGGCGCCGGCTGGTACGACCGGTTCCGGAACCGGGTGATCTTCCCGATTCTGGACCCGCTGAACCGGCCGGTGGCGTTCGGCGGGCGGACGCTTCGGGATGACCCGGCGAAGTACCTGAATTCGCCGGAAACGGCGCTCTTTCACAAGGCTGAGCACCTCTACGGGTTGCCGCAGGCCCGGTCGGCCATCGAGGCCGCCGCCCGCGCGGTCGTCGTGGAGGGCTACACGGACGTCGTCATGGCCCACCAGGTGGGCGTCACGGAGGTTGTGGCCACACTGGGCACGAGCCTGACGGCCGACCACGTGCGGGTCCTGAAGCGGTACGCCGACCAAGTGGTGCTGGTCTTCGACTCGGACTTGGCGGGACGGCGTGCGGCCGACCGGGCGATGGAACTTTTCCTCGCCGAGGACGTCCGTGTCTGTATCACGACGCTGCCGGAGGGGCGCGACCCCTTCGACGTGTGCCGCGAGGGCGGCGCCGAGGCCTTCCGCAAGGCCCTGGACGGGGCTGTGGACGCCCTCGAATACAAGTGGGAGCAGGTTCGTACGGAGTTCGGAGCGGCCGCCAGCCCGGCGGCTCAGCGACGGGCGGTCGAGGCGATGCTCGCGAGCGTGGCCAAGGCCACGGCCCTGACGAGCCGCGGCGCGAGCGTCCAGCGGGATCTCCTGCTGGGCCGCATCGGCCGGGCCCTGGGCCTCTCGGAAGAGGCCTTGCGGCGGGATTTGGCCAGGCTCCGGAGGCAGGCCGGCCGGTCGGCCGCGGGGACGGAAGTGGGCCGTAATCGGCCCGAACCGGCCGTGCGCGGCCGCGGCTGGGTGGCCGAACGGGACCTGCTGACGGCCCTGGTGTACCGGCCGTCGGCGGCCCGGACGGTGGTGGAGCGGGTCGTACCGTCGGCCGTGCGGACGGAGGCGTTCCGGCGGTTGTACGAGGCCGTGCTGGCGCAGGAGGCACCCCGCGACGGGGACGTCCAGCGGCTGGTGCGGGGGATCGATGACGCGGCCCTCGCGAGCCTGGCGGTGGAACTGTACGACCGGGCCGAGGCCCTCGAAGAGGCCCGCCCGGAGACGGACGTCGGGCCCGGGCCGGTGGCCCGGATGCGCGACGAGGCGGTGGCCGCCCTCGAGCGAATCGAGGCCGAGTCGGCCCTGGCGGCGCACCGCGAGGCGGCGCGCGGCGGGTCGGACGAGGACGCGGCCCTGCAGGCGTTCATAGAGGCTCGGCGGCAGCACGGGAGCACGTTTGTGCCCCCCGTTCTGCGGCCGCGGCCGGATAGCGGATAACGGGCGATTGGGGATCGCCCGGTGACGTGAGAGGAACGACGGGTGGGACTCGCCCCGTGCCGGCGCACGGGGGAACGGAGCAACGATGGCCAACCAGAAGCAGAGCAAGCTGCGGGAAGCGGCGGAACAGACGATCCGCGACCTGGTGGACCTGGGCAAGCAGCGCGGGTTTCTCACGTACGAGGAGATGAACGACCGCCTGCCGGACGACCTGGTGAGCCCGGAGCGCCTGGACCGCATCCTGATGACGCTGGACGAGCTGGGCGTCGACCTGATCGACGAGCGCGACGCGCCGAAGCGCGAGGCCGCCGAGGGCGGCGAGGGCACGTGGGAGGAGCCCCGGGAGAAGGACCGGGCTGCCTCCTTTGCCGCCCCCACCGACGCGGAGGTCCACAAGCGGATCGACGACCCGGTGCGGATGTACCTGACGC
>CAYNLG010000022.1:0-44772 GCA_964397995.1 uncultured Anaerolineales bacterium | reverse complement strand
GAGCTGGACCTGGTCGCCGAGGGCGTCGGTCAGCTTCTTCCAGCCGCTCCAGTCGTCCTCGGCCATGCCGTCCTCGATGGTGCGGATGGGGTATTTCTCGACCCACTCGGCCCAGAACTCGACCATCTCTTTGGCCGAGAGCTTGCGGCCCTCGCTCTTGAGGTTGTACTTCTTGCCGGAGTAGATCTCGCTGGTGGCCGGGTCCAGGGCGAGCCAGATGTCCTTGCCGGGCTTGTAGCCGGCGTCCTCGATGGCCTGGAGGATGAGGGTGACGGCTTCCTCGTTGCCCTCGGTCAGGGCCGGGGCGAAGCCGCCCTCGTCGCCGACGTTGGTCGAGTAGCCCTTCTTCTTCAGGACGCCCTTCAGGGCGTGGAAGACCTCGGCGGCCATGCGGAGGCCCTCGGCGAAGGACGTCGCGCCGAACGGCATGACCATGAATTCCTGGAGGTCGATCACGAAGCCGGCGTGGGCGCCGCCGTTCATGATGTTGCACATGGGCACGGGAAGCACCCGGGCCGCCGGGCCGCCCAGGTAGCGGTACAGCGGCAGGCCGGCTTCCTGGGCGGCGGCCTTGGCCGTCGCCAGGGAGACGCCGAGGATGGCGTTGGCGCCCAGCTTGCTCTTGTTCGGCGTGCCGTCGAGGTCGATCATCACCTCGTCGACACCGGTCTGCTCGCGGGCGTCCATGCCGATGACTTTGGCGGCGATCAGGTCGTTGACGTTGGTGACGGCCTTCGTCACGCCTTTGCCGCCATAGGCCTTCTTGCCGTCGCGGAGTTCCACCGCCTCGTGTTCGCCGGTGGACGCGCCGCTGGGCACGGCCGCACGCCCCATGGCGCCGCCCGCCAGGTGGACGTCCACTTCGACGGTCGGGTTGCCCCGCGAGTCCAGAATCTGGCGCGCATGCACATCGACGATGGTATTCGGCATTGTGGGCTGCTCCTTGGGTTGCGGGCGCGGTCCCCTCGCCTGGACCGGGCCGTGTTCCTGTTATCGGGTAACGGCGGCGCACCTCTCCAGCGCAAGGCGTCAGGGCGGCGGGTTTTGCTGGCACTGGAGGCGCGGCGGCGAGTATAAGGTCCCCTGGCACCGTGTCAATGGAATCGCGCCAAGGGGTACCGGGAGGAGCACGATGGAGGCCGTCTGGTACGCGGCGGCAGCGGGCATCCTGGCGGTCGGCCTGGCCCAGGCCGCCCGGGCGGAAGGCCCGGCGCCCGGCGACGGCGCGGGAGTGCTGAAGGCTCTCAAGCCCGGCCATCCCCGGCTCTTCCTTACGGAGGAGACCCTCGCTTGCCTTCAGCGGGGCGTCGAAGCCGACCCCGTTCTGAGGCGTTACGCCGAGGCGCTCGTCAGGGAAGCGGACCACCTCCTCGATGCCTCGCCCGTCGAACACAAGCTGGAAGGCCCGCGCCTGCTTTCGGTCAGCCGCCGCTGCCTCGACCGCGTGGCGACGCTGGGTCTCGTGTTCCACCTGACGGGCGAGCGGAAGTACGCCGCCCGGGGCATCAAAGAGATGCGTGCGGCCGCGGCCTTCCGCGACTGGAACCCCTCGCACTTCCTGGATACGGCCGAGATGTCGGCCGCCCTCGCCATCGGCTACGACTGGCTCTTCGATGCGATGACCGATGCCGACCGCAAGGCCGTCCGCGAGGCCCTCGTCGAGAAGGGACTGGAGCCGGGTCTCCGGTGCTACCGTGGCGAGGCCAAGTACGGGTGGTGGACGAAGTCGCGGCACAACTGGAGCCAGGTCTGCAACGGGGGCCTGGCGCAGGGGGCGCTCGCCATTGCCGACGAGGTGCCCGAGGTGGCCGGCGAGATTCTGGCCTCGGGACTGAAGGCTGTCCGGCCGGCGATGGCCAACTTCGGCGTCGACGGCGGGTGGGACGAGGGCCCCGGCTACTGGGGCTACACGATGCGGTACACGTCGACCTACCTGGAGGCCCTGCGAACGGCCCTCGGCGGCATGCACGGCCTCGCCGAGACCGAGGGTCTGGCCGAAGCCGGGGCGTTCCGTATCTACAGCGTCGGTCCCACCGGCGCGTACTTCAATTTCGCCGACGCCGGCGAAGCACCCGGTCACTCCGCCGCCATGTTCTGGATGGCTCGGACCTTCGGCCGGCCCACGTACGCGGCCTTTGAGCGGGAGCGGATGCAGGCCGACCCGTTCAGCCTCCTCTGGTACCGGCCCGACGGCCGTCTGCCGGGCGAGGCCGACTGGCCGCGCCACAAGCATTTCCGCGGCGTGGACGTTGTCTTCCTCAGGACCGACTGGTCCGACCCGAACGCCCTCTGGGTCGGCTTCAAGGGGGGCGACAATGCCGCCAACCACTCGAACTGCGACCTCGGGACCTTTGTCCTGGAGGCGGGCGGCGTCCGCTGGGCCGTCGAGCTCGGTCGCGACAACTACAACCTGCCGGCCTACTTCGGCTCGAAGCGGTGGACTTACTACCGCTTGAAGACCCACGGACAGAACACGCTGGTCCTCGATGACGCGAACCAGGACACGCGGGCGAAGGCGCCGATCACGGCCTTCGACGCCGGGGCTGCCGTGGCCGTCGCCGACCTCTCGGCAGGGTATCCCATGGCCAAGCAGGTGCGGCGAGGCGTGCGCCTGGTGAGCGACCGGTCCGCACTCGTGCAGGACGAAATCGCCGCCGACACGCCGGTCGAGGTTGCCTGGGGGATGCACACGTACGCGGACGTGACCGTGGATGGGCCGCGCGCCGTCCTCCGCCAGGATGGGCAGACGCTGACGGCTGAGGTGCTGGAGCCCGCGGGGGCGGCCTTCGAGGTCGGGGACGCAAGCCCCCGTCCGCCCCAGCGCCCCGCCAAGGGCCTCAGGAAGCTGTTGGTGCGGCTGAAGGGGGTGACCGAGGCGCGGCTGGCGGTCCATCTGGCGCTCGGCGGAGGCCGGAAACCGGCGGTCGTGCCGCTGGACGGCTGGTCGGCCGACGGAAGCGAGGCGGACCGCCACGGTTCGTAAAGGGTTTGAATGGTCCGCGGGGCGGCGCTATAATCGCCACTTGACGCTCGGCACACGTCCCAGGCAGGAGGAGGGAGCGATGACGAGGACCATCCAGGCGGGCCCGCGCACTATGTGGTTGCTGGCGGGGCTGATGGCAGGGCTGCTGGCCTTGTCGGGGTGTAAGACCACGCCGCCCGAGGAAGGCGGCCCGGGCGAGGAGCCCGCCCCGCCGGCCGGCGGGGCCCACAGCGAAC
Organism: uncultured Anaerolineales bacterium; assembly: GCA_964397995.1. GTDB lineage: Bacteria > Planctomycetota > Phycisphaerae > FEN-1346 > FEN-1346 > CAYNLG01. The sequence continues at coordinate 41,553 of CAYNLG010000022.1, read as the reverse complement.
TGCTCGGGCTCATGCCCGGGGCCCAGGACGTCGGCGATTGGACCCCCGCCGGCGAGGTCAAGGTCTTCACCGTGCCCGGGTCCGGTGTCCAGGATGCGGCTCCCTTGAGCGCGGATCTCGGGGACCGGCAGGCGGTCCTCTACCAGACGTACGGTTACGTGAAGAGCGCGACGGGGAGGTATCAGCGGGGGCAGAGCGGCGAGACGCTCATCCTCCGGGTCTTTCAGATGGAGAGCCCGGCCGAGGCGTTCGGCATCTACAGCGTGCGGACCCGCGGGACGCAGTTCCCGACGGTCGGCCTCTCGGCCCGGATGACCGGCAAGACCCTCGGCCTGGTCAAGGACCGCTATTTCGTGTGGATCGAGTACCAGGGCCTCCAGGAAGCCTCGACGGTCCTCCTCGAGTTCGGCCACTGGGTGGCCGACCAGATCGCGTCGCGCGGCTACCGGCCGGCGATCCTGGAGAGCTTCCCCGTGGGCTCCGTGCCGGGCGAGCGGTACTACCTGCACCATTTCGCCACGCTCTCTATCCTGCCGTTCGTGCCGAAAGGCGACCTGATGGCGATGCGCGACGCCCTGGGGCTGACGGGGAGCACCGGCATGGCGATCGTCGGATACCGCGGGGCGCAGCCGGGCGATGTGTACCACCTGTTCGCGGTCCAGTACGCGACGTCGGCCGAGGCGCAGGCGGCGTATACGCGGTACACGGCGTACCTGGACGCGAGCGCGCTGCCGGCGGAGAAGAACGTGACGGTGAACCCGGCCGTGGGCCCGTACCTGGCGGGGACGTTCGACGCCGAGGAGAACTCTGTCAACGACCGGCTGGCCGAGCTGCTGGAAGGCCTCGGCGGGTGAGAGCGGGTCGTTTTCCGCGTTCAGAACATATCGCTATATCAGCGGCCCGGGGGAGAAACCCCTTGCATTCCCCCCGGTGCGGCCGTAGACTCTCGCGACTTGGCCGGCCTCCACCGGGGCCGGAGGCAAGTGCCTGTCTCGGAGGACCGAAGCGTGGCCACCCATTTTGCGGACCGGATGCTCGAGGCGATCGAGACCAAGCAGGCGCCGCTCTGCGTGGGGCTGGACCCCATGTACGAGCGGTTGCCGAAGCAAATCCGCGAGATCGCCAGCAGCAACCGCGGCGCCCTCGGCGAGCAGGCCGCCGGCGCCCGGGAGTTCTGCCAGAGTGTCATCGACATCGTGTCGGACCACGTTCCCTGCGTGAAGCTTCAGAGTGCCTACTTCGAGCGGTGCGGCATCACCGGGATGCAGGCGTACTTCGAGGTGGCGGACTATGCCCAGGAGTGCGGCCTGCTCGTGATCGGTGACGTCAAACGGGCCGACATCGGTTCCACCGCCGAAGCCTACGCCGACGCCCACCTCGAAGAGGTCTACGTCGGCCAAGGCAAGGACGAACGGGCCGTCACCCTGGACGCGGTTACCGTCAACCCCTACTTCGGCATCGACGGCGTCCAGCCGTTCATCGAACGCGCCAAGGAAGCCGGGCAGGGCGTCTTCGTGGTCGTCCGGACGACGAATCCCTCGGCCACCGACTTCCAGGACTTCAAGGATAGTGACGGGCTCCGCGTCTTCGAGCACGTGGCCGAGCGCGTCAACGACTGGGCCAATCAGGCCGGTTGTGTCGGCGATTCGGGATACAGCCTCGTCGGGGCCGTTGCCCCGGCGACCTATCCGGACGACACGCAGAAACTGCGGGACCTGATGCCGAACAGCCTGCTGCTGGTGCCCGGCGTTGGTGCCCAAGGCGCGACGATCGAGGATGCCACCCGGGCCTTCCACGACGACGGTTGGGGAGCGCTGGTGACCGTTTCGCGGAGCGTCATCTATGCCTGGGACCAGCCCGACTACGAGGATGTGGGGCAGGTCAACTGGGAAGAGGCCATCGAAGTGGCGGTGGCGGAGATCAAGGCCCAACTCGCCGAGGCCCTGGCCCGACGCGTCAGCGCCGTCTGACCCGCCGAACCCCCCGACCGGGATGCCGATGGAGGCCACGCCGAACACCCATCGAGACCCCCCGGCCCCCGGGGCTCCCACGCCCTCACGCCCACGCCGTGTCACCGTCATGGGCTTGGGCCACTTCGGCGCCGGCATCGCGGCCGCTCGCTACTTCGCCTCGCGCGGCTGCCAAGTCACTGTCACCGACCTGAAAGGCCCGGAGGTCCTGGCCGGGAGCGTGGCTCGGCTTGCGGGGGTGCCCGTCTCGTTTCGGCTGGGTGGCCACGAGCCCGCGGACTTCACGGAAGCGGACCTCGTGGTGACCAGCCCCGCCGTCCCGCCGCGCTCGCCCTTCCTTAAGCTGGCGGCCGAGGCGGGAGTCCGTATCACCTCCGAGATGAATCTCTTCTTCGAGCGATGCCCGGCCCGTATCGTCGGGGTCACGGGTACCAGCGGCAAGAGCACGACGACGACGCTCCTGGCCGACGCCCTGGCGCGGACCATGCCGACGCGGATGGGCGGCAACATCGGCCGAAGCCTTCTCGAAGAAGTCGCCGCGATCGGCCCCGACGAGACGGTGGTGCTGGAGCTTTCGAGCTTCCAGCTTGCGGCCTTGGACAAGGTCCGGCGTTCCCCCCACGTGGCCGTCGTCACCGGGTTCGCGCCGAACCACCTCGATTGGCACGAGACGCTCGAACACTACCGAACGTCGAAGCAGGCGATCCTGAAGCACCAGGGCAGCCGTGACGTGGCGGTGCTGAACGCCGACGACCCCGAGGTGGCCGCCTGGGCCCCCCTCGCACCGGGGCGTGTCGTCCGGACCTCGGCCGCGGGCGACCCGGCTGCGGAGGTCCGGGCCGATGGCCCCGACGTTGTCTTCCGGCTGGGGGGGGATGCGGAGCGTATGCGACTCGCGGGGCGGCTTCACCTCCTGGGCCGGCACAACGTGGCGAACGTGTTGCTGGCGGCCGCGGCAGCGCGGCTGCTGGGAACGCCCTTGGGCGATATCGCCGCCGCGGTCGCGGCCCTACGGCCCTTGCCGCACCGGCTCCAGCCCTTGGGCCGCGCGGGAGGCGTCCAGTTCGTGGACGACAGCAAGGCGACCACGCCGGAGGCGGCCGCGGCAGGACTGGCGGCCGTGGAACCGCCCGTGGTGCTCATTGCCGGCGGCTATGACAAGCAGGTTGATCCGGCACCGCTCATTGAGGCAGTGCGTGACCGGGCCGCGGCGGTTGTGCTGATGGGTGCGACGGCCCCGGTTCTGGCCGAGGCCCTGGCAGGGGCGCTCCCGGTAGAGCGCGCCGAAGGGATGGCAGACGCGGTGCGTCGGGCGGTCAGGCTGGCCGGCGGGCAGGGCACGGTCCTGCTGTCGCCGGGCCACGCCAGTTGGGATATGTTCGAGGACTACGAAGCCCGCGGCAGGGCATTTGCCGATGCCGCCCGGGATGCGGGAATGTGCCCTGACAGAGAACCATAGACGAGGATCGCGGCATGGACGTGCTTCGCCGATTCGAGGAGGTCGGTCACAACGGCCACCCCCTCCGACCGACCACCTTCTGGTCCTGGAATGATCGGCTCGACCCGGACGAGGTTCGCCGCCAGGTCCGCGAGATGGCCAAAGCCGGCCTCGGGGGCCATTTCATGCACGCCCGCCGGGGCTTAAGGACGCCCTACCTCAGCTCGGCGTGGCTGGAGGCGGTGCGGGCCGCCATGGAGGAAGGCCGGCGGACCGACTTGGCCCCGTGGCTCTACGACGAGGACTGCTGGCCCAGCGGCACCTGCTCTGGCCGCGTCTACGACGGCCACGAACGGTACCAAGCCAAGTACCTGGTCTTCGAGGAACTCGGCGACGAGGACTGGCAGCCGACCGAGCGGACCGTGGCCGTCTTCCTGGCCAAGCGAAATGCCAAGACGCGATACCGTGATTTCGAGTTGCTGAGCGACCCGCGTGAGGTCTTCGGCACGACCCAGCGCGATGGCGAGGTCTTCCTTCATTTCGCCTACCGCACGGACGAGTACGTGGACACACTGAACCGGACCGCCACCAAGGAGTTCATCAAGCAGACGCACGAGTGGTACAAGGACACCGTGGGGAAGGAGTTCGGCAAGCTCATTCCCGGCATTTTTACGGACGAGCCGATGTACGGACGCGGGGGGCACCGCGTACCGTGGTCACAGGAGCTCCCGAAGTTCTTCCAGCGGTCGGCCGACTACGACCTGACCCCGCACCTGCCGGAGCTCTTCCTGCCGGTGGGGAATTACCGCCGGACGCGGTTCGACTTCTACGAGTCGGTCACGCGGCTGTTCCTGCTGGCGTGGACCATGCCGGTCCACCAGTGGTGCGACCGGCACAAGCTGGCCTTGACGGGCCACGTGATGGCAGAGGACACGTTGCTCAGCCAAGTCCGGCATGTTGGGGCCGCCATGCCCCATTACGAGTACATGCACCTGCCGGGCATCGACCACTTGGGGCGCCTGTTGGGAAGCCCCGTGCTGCCTAAGCAGGCGTCGAGCGTCGCCGCCCAACTCGAACGGCCGCGCGTCCTCAGCGAGATGTTCGGCTGCTCGGGATGGAACGCGAGCTTCGACGACCTCCGGTGGATCGCGGAGTGGCAGTTTGTCCTGGGGGTTAATCTCGTCTGCCAGCATCTCTCGTCCTTTACGCTCCGCGGCGCCCGCAAGCGCGACTACCCGCCCAGTCTCCACCTCCATCAGCCTTGGTGGCCTCTCTACCACCTGTGGAACGACTACGCGGCCCGGCTGCTCTCGGCCCTCACGGCGGGAACGCCGCACGTGGACGTCCTGGTGGTGCATCCGATTGCCTCGGCGTGGTCCGAGTACAGTCCCCTGGAGACCGCGCCGGTGGAGGCGCTGGATGCGTCCCTGGTGACGTTGTGCAATGCGCTGCTGGGCATGCACGCCGACTTCCATTTCGGGGACGAACTGATCCTGGAGCGGCACGCACGCGTGGAGAAGGGCCACTTGGTTGTCGGCGCGTGCCGCTACCGCACGGTGGTGGTGCCTGACGCGACCAACCTCCGCAAAAGCACGGTGGACTTGCTCAAGCGGTTTCTGGCGTCCGACGGGCGGCTCGTCTTTGCTGGAAGAGTGCCAGACCTGGTCGACGGTGAGCCCGCGGATGCCCCGGCGGCGTTGATGAAGCAGGCGTCGGCCAAGGTCAACCCGGCGACGGCCCGCGGCCGGTCGGCCCTGAAGAAGCAGGTCGAGCCGCCTATCGACGTCCGGGTCGGCAGCAAGGATGCCGACCAAGTCCTTGTCCAGTGGCGCCGTGACGGTGACGACGACCTCTTTTTCTTCCTGAACACCGCCGAAGAAGCGGTTGAGGCATGCATCCGCCTGCCGGTGACCGGGCAACTGGTCCGCATGGACGCCGCCACGGGCCGGACGTGGGCCATGGACGGCTCGACCCGGCAGGGGCGTCTCGGGTTCACTCATGCATTCGCCCCGCGGGACAGCCTGCTGGTGCTGGTGCGGCCGGAGACCAAGCCGGTGGACCTGTGGGCGGCGCCGGCATCGCCGCCGAAGCGGTCCTGCGTCCTGGACGGGCAGTGGCACGTGGTTCGCCGCGACCCGAACGCCCTGACCCTCGACCGGGCCGCCTGGCGCGGCGACGAAGGGGAGTATGGCCGGCCCGCGTACATCCTCGACGTGCAGCACGAGCTGATGCGTCGGGGCACGGACGAACTGGTGTACCTGAAGTTCGAGTTCGACTGCGCCTTGCGTGGCGTCAAGGGGCGGCGGGTCGAGGTGGTCCTGGAGCAACCCGAAGCGTGCCAGATGTGGTACTGCGGGATGCGTACGCCCCTTCGGGATGCCGGCGCCTACTGGGATGCGGCCTTCCGCCGCGTCGATGTCGGGCCCTACCTGCGTCCGGGCAGGAACGTGATCGAGATCCGTCGGCCGTGGCATGTGAGCCCGCGGCAGAGGGACGTGTTCTTGGGGCTGGCCCAAGGCTGGGATGCCCGGACGAAGACGCCCGAGACGGAACTCGAGGCAATCTACCTCATCGGCGACTTCGGCGTCGCGTTCACCGGCAAACCGGAGCCGGACTCTCTCGCCACACACTGGCTGACCGGCACGCCGCGCCTGGTGGACGAACCCGAGAGCACGCGCGGGCAGAACCTGACCCTCGAAGGGTATCCGTTCTATGCGGGGCGCATGACGTTTATGAAGGAGATCACCCTGAAGCGGCGGCCCTCGCCGGACGCGGTGCTGCAGTTGCCGCGCTTCCACGCGGTGACGGCCACGGTCGAGGTGAACGGCCAAGAGGCCGGCACGGCCTGGAAGCCGCCGCGCACCGTCCCGGTGGGCGATCTGCTGGTTGAGGGAGCCAACCGGGTGGAGATCACGCTGTGTGGGAGCCTGCGGAACCTGCTCGGCCCGCACCACCACGCTGACGGCGAGGTCATCCTGGCGTCGCCCGCGTCGTTCAACGGGGCGAGCGGCGGGAGCGGTCGTGCGGACGCGCCGAACCCCCGCTTCCGTCCGGAGTACAACGTGGTGGCCTTCGGCCTGGGCGGGGAGGTGGTGCTGAGGTACTGACCGGGCGCCCCGTGATTGGTTCTCAAGAACCCGCCGGAGGGGGGCCGATGTCTAAAAGGACTCGGCGGCGAGGGTTGGCGATGCGCGGGCCGAAGGTCCGGCGGCCACCTCGCCCGCCGAGACGCCGCGCGCCGATGCGGGCAAGCCTTGACAGCCCCTGAGGCCGTGCTAGACTGGTGGCTACGCGCCAACCAACGGCCCGGCCCGGGGGACGTCACGCCAAGCCGTTCGGCGAGCCGACGTCGTCGCCGGCATCACGGGCGAGGGGTACGCCGCCCGCGGTCCGAACCGCTGCGAAGGAGCCTCACTGTGGGCAGAAGTCGGCCTGAGGGGACCAACCCGACGCGATGCAATCGCACCACCGCGGTCTTGGGCTTGCTGGTGACCTTGGCGGCCCTGAACGCCTGTGGCTGCGCCCAGAACGAGATCGGCCGCTACGCTTTCGACAATTGGGTGGTCGAAAACCCCAAGCGGGTCCGGAATCTCATCGTTGACAACGAGAACTACTGGATCCAGCGCGACATCGAGCTGGAAGAGGCCTTTCCGGGGCCCACGCCGGCCGACCTCGCCCCGCCCGAGACCGACTACATTCTCGGCGCCGGCGATCTGCTCAACCTGACGGTCTACGAGTTGCTGGCCCCGAACCAGCCCTACGGAACCCGCCAGCGCATCACCCAGAGTGGCCAGATTACCATCCCGTACGTCGGCACGATCAAGGCGGCGGGCCTGACCGCACGCGGCCTGGAGCAGAAGATCGCGGACGTGCTCGAGCCCGACTACATCATCGACCCCCAGGTGACGATCTTCATCGAAGAGTACCGGAACCTGAGCGTCGCGATCCTCAACGGCGTCTTCCGGCCGGGTGTCATCCCGATGGACAAGCAGGACATGACGCTGCTCGAGGCCGTGGCTCGGGCGGGCGGCATGATCCAGCTCGTCGAGGACCACGGCTACGTCATCCGGGAGTACTCGCCGGACGAGGCCGACCTGCTGATCCTCGAGTCCGGCCTGCCGCTGGAGGAACTGGTGGAGGACGAGGGCGCCGCCGAGGCCGAAGCGCCCGCGGAAAGCGAGACGGAAGCCGTCGAGGAGGCCGCACCGGCCACCGAGGCCGAGGTCGCGCCCGCGGCAACGGAGCCGGAGGTCGAAATCCCGGCGGGGCTGGAACTACCCGACGTGGCGCCCGGCGGCGGAACCGCGGAAGAGGCGCCGCCTGCCGCGACGACCGAGCCCGAGGGGACGCTGGAACTCCCGGCCGAAGCGCCGGCCGAGGAGACTCCGGCCGAGGAGCCCGCGCCCACGCCGGACACGGGGTTGGAACTGCCGGCGGCTCCTGCCGGCGGGGCCGAGACCCCTGACGAGGCCCGTTCCTTCCTGCAGCGCATGGCCGAGGGCGAGATGCCGGAGGTGGCCGAGGTGGAGGCGGCTGAGGCCGCGGCTGCCGAGGTCGAGACGGCCCCCGTGCCGCCCGTGACCACCCCGCCTGCAGGCGAGGAGATGGGCCGGTGGGTCTGGTCCGACGGCCGCTGGGTCGAAGTCAAGCCCGCCGAGGAGACCCAGTCGGGCGAGACGGCACCCGAGACCGTCGAACCCGATATCGGCCGGCCCGAGGCGGGGGAGCCGCCCAAGGTGCCCGAGCCTGTCGAGCCCGATGTCTTTGCCGAGGGGCTGTCGCCGCTGGAGCCCGCGGTCGGTCCGGAGGAGGCCCCGGCGGACACGGCACGACGCCAGTTGGCGGACCGGCTGCGGCGCCTGGGCGTGGTCCAGGGCAGCGGGCAACTGAAACGGATTATCCGGTTTGACGTCCAAGCGTTGATGTCGGGCGACCCGACCCAGAACATCGTCCTGCGCGACGGCGACATCGTGACGATTCCCTCGCCGCCTCAGGGCGACTTCTATATGTATGGCCAAGTGGTGCGGCAAGGGGTGTACAGCCTGACCGGCCGCAAGATCACGGTCCTCCAGGCCGTGGCGGCGGCGGGAGGCCTCACCGGCGTGGCCGTGCCTTGGCGGACCGAGGTCGTCCGCCGCATCCGCGAGGACCAGGAAGAGATCATCTACTGTGACCTGGCCAAGATCGCGCGGGGCGAGGCGCCGGACTTCTATGTCCAGCCGGAGGACCTCATCCGCGTCGGTACGGACCAGGGCGCCATCTACAACGCGGTGCTGCGGAACGCCTTCCGGGCGACCTACGGCCTCGGCTACGTCTACGACATGAACTTCGCGGACTTCTACCCCTGGACCGATGGGATCTACCCGCTCTTCCCGGGGGCGCACTAGCCCCGGGCGGCGACTTCATCGCCTGAGACACCGAGGTCCCCTGAGGCACGAGATGGCGAGCAGCGCCGCACAATCCGAGCGGCCAGGCGCCCCCACCGCCCGGTGGGACTGGAACCGCGCCATCACCCCCGGGGCCGTCCTCCGCATCCTCCCGGTGGTGGCGTTGGCCGTCGCGGCCTACTGGTATCCGCTCGTGCGCTGGGAGGCCGTCTGGAGCGTCAACGACGCGTGGTCGTACAGCTACTTCGTCCCGGTCATCGCCCTGGTGATCGCGCATTTCCGGCTTGAGGAGAAGGGCGCTCGGCCGATCCGCCCCTGTATCTGGGGCGCCCTGCTTGTTCTGGCCGCCTTCGTCTTCCGGGTCTGGGCCCAGGTGACCATGTTCGGCTACCCCGGGGATGTCACCTTCGTTCTCGTTGCCCTGGGGTTGGTGCTCTGGCTCCTGGGCTGGGAGATGTTCAAGGTGGTCTGGGTGTCGGCGGCCTACCTGTGGCTGATGATCCCCTGGCCGGACCGCATCTACGGGGCGCTGGCCCTGCCGGCCCAGCGGATGGCCGCCGTATTCGCCGAGAGATTCCTCCTGCTCGTGGGCATCTGGGTCGAGCGCGCCGGCAACGTGCTGGACCTGGGTGCACCCGGTCCGATCACCGTGGCCGAGGCGTGCAGCGGCCTGCGGCTGCTGCTGGCGTTCGTGGCGCTCGGCGTGCTCATGGCCTTTATCGAAAAGCGTGCCGCGTGGCAGCGGCTGCTCATCGTGGTCTCGAGCGTGCCGATCGCCGTCTTCTGCAACTTCGTCCGGGTGACGCTCATGGCTGTGTCCAGCCACACTTTCTACCACGAAGCGGTCCGCGTGGCCGACGGTGAGCCGACATGGAGTTCGTTCTTCCCGCGCGTCGTCGAATGGACCTCGACTGCCTGGATCGGCGTTGCCTTGATCGGCCTGGGCGTGTTCTTCGTGATCTTTCCCGGCGGCCGGGGGTGGTTGGGGCAGCTTGCTTCCTGGAAGGCGGCCATGGCCTATGTGGTGGCCGGTGTGCTCGTGACCCTGACGACGGCACACATCGCCTTGGGATACCCCGATCCGGCGCAGCTGGAGGACGCGCGCCAGACGATCCTGAAGCCGGAAAGCGCGCCGCACCAGGCCTTCGGCTTTGCGATGCTGGGCTTGGCGTTCCTGCTGATGTGGCTGGAGTTGCGCCTGTTCGACAAGCTCATGACGTCCCTGTTCATCGAGGAACCCGATACGGAGACCCACGCGACGCACGCCTGACCGGCCGCGTCACCCCACGCCATGGCTCCAGCGGCCCACAACCCGCCTCACCGCACGCCCACGCTCGTGGCGGCAGCGCTCCTGGCCGTCGCGCTGCTGGCCGGCGTCTACCTGACGCTGGGCCTGACCGAGTCCATGCGCGGCGTGGGCGAAGGGTCCGACGTGGAGGCCCAAGCCAGACGAAGCGTGTTGTTTGGCTGGGTCGGCGTGGCGGCCGCCGGGGTGGGGCTGGTGCTTCTGGCGGCGGCGGGCTTGCGCCTTGGCCCGAGTGCATGGCTCGCGGCCATCGCGGCCGTGCCGGGGACGTACGTGATCGTGCATGCTGCCCCGGACATCGTTCGTACCGGGGACGTCGGTCTGGTCGCCGTGGCGAACTGGGTCCACTTCATGGCGGCTGCGGGCGCGGTCGCGGCGCTGGTGATGGCGCTGCGCGGCATGGCGTGGTCGCGCCAATATGCCATGTGCTGTGGGGCCCTGGGCGTGGGGGCCGTGTTCTTCGCGGCCTATGAGCCGCCGCCGCCGAAGCCCCTCGAGGCGCGGCAGCCGATCAGCCGTCTGGTCGATGCCCTGGTGCCGCCCGGATGGGTCGGTCGCGCGATGGTCCTCCGCGAGGACATTGAGGTGGCCCTCGGTGCGGACGAGTACCTGAACCTGGAGATCCGCGCCGAGAACGGCGAGTGGCAGGGGTTGCTGTTCATCCCCTACAATGCCGACGCCATGACGCAAATTCCGCACGTTCCGTGGGTTTGTATGACCCAGTCAGGATACGTGCTCGAAGAGCGGCATGCCGACAGCGTGCCGGTGGCGGAACTCGGGGGGCGGGAAGTGCCTTTCAACGCCCTGCTGTTCCGCCCGGGACCGGAACTGCCTGAGAACGCCCCGGACGCCCTGATGTTCCAGTACTTCAACATCGGCGGCACCTACACCACGGACCGCCAGATCGCCCGGTTTCTGGCCACCACCAGCAGCCTTGGTCAACGGGGCAGCTACCTGACGCAGACGCAATTGGCGATTTACCTGAGCCCCGGGGCGGGGGCCGGAGCCCTGGAACGCGAGCATCCGGCGTACCGGATCGGGCTGCGGCTGCTTCAGCACGTCGCGGCCGTGTTGGAACGCGAGTACTACCCGGCGCCCGGCGGCGCCGCAAGAGAGGACTGAATCATGGCACGTCGACTCAATACGCGGTTGCTGGTACTGCTCCTGGTCTTTGTCGGACTGCCCATCGCCGTCCTGGTCACGGTCATCGCAACCGACGTGCTGACCGTCGGCGAAACGGGCAACTTTCAGGAACTCTTCGAGCAGGCCAAGCAGGCCAGGGACAACGAGAACTGGGCTGCCGCGTACACCTACATCCGCCGGGCCGTCAAGACCGACGAGGGCAAGGACAGTGCCGAGGCCCAGTACCTGCGCGGGTACCTGGCGCTGCGGCAGAAGCCGCCGGCCGCTCAGGCATCGCGCCAATCGTTCCAGCGGGCGCTCGCTCTCAAGCCCGACTACTTCGAAGCCCAGCGCGACCTGACCGAGTTGCTCATTGCCATGCGCCTCTGGAACGACGCGGAGCGCGAGGTCCAGAACCTGATCCAGGTCAAGCCGGACTTCGCGCGCGGCTATCTCTGGGCGGCCGCCATCAAGCTGTCGCTCGCGGACGCCGAACCGATCCAGTCGCGCCGCCGGCCCTTCTACGAAGCCGCCGTCGAGATTCTCAGCGAGGGCATCGAGGCCGCTCCCGGCGAGATGCAGCTCTATGCCCTGCTCGCGCGAACGTACACGTTGCTTGGCCAGGAGGACCAGATTGCAGCCGTCCTGGACCAAGCCATCGCCAGCAACCCCGAGGAACCTCAGGCCTACACGATGAAGGCGGGTCGGCTCGCGGCTCAGGAGGAGTACGATCAGGCGGCCGAGGTCCTGGCCTTGGGCCTCGTGGTCGCCGGCGAGAAGCCCGAATTGTTCATCGCGCTCGGCGAGGTGGCCGTCAAACAGAACAAGATCGGCGAGGCCAAGGACGCGTTCCAGAAAGCCGTCGACCTGGCGGCCGATGACCCGCGGGCGTACTTGCGCCTGGCGGCCCTCTATCGGGCGGACGGTGACAACACCAGGGCCGCCGACGTGCTGGACCGGGCCATCGAACGGTTGCCCGAGAGCGAGTCCCTGAAGACCGAACGGGCCGACCTTCTGCTGGATGAAAAGGAGTATGAGAAGGCCACTGCCCTGATCGTCGAGATGGAGGAGGCGAACCCCGAGAGCGGCAACGTGGCGTACCTGCGGGGCAAGCAGGCCATGATCGACCGGGAGATCCGCCGGGCGATCACGTTGCTTCAGAAGGCCCGCGACGCGGGGGCGACGCCCCGGGCACGGTTGTTGCTCGGTCGGGCCTATTTCATGGCCGGCGAGCTGGGTGCCGCCGAGAGCGAACTCCAGGACCTCGTGGCCCAACTGCCGACACTGCTGGGAGCCCGGCGGACCTTGGCCGAGATTCAGCTCCGCCTCCAGGAGTTCGACGGCGTCATTCGCAACGCCCGAGCGGTTCTCGCGGCCACACCGGGCGATGCGGACATGCAGTTGCTGCTGTCCCAGGCCCTGGCGGCCCAGGACAACCTGCCGCAGGCCCTCGACGTGGCACAGAAGGGGGCGGCGGCCCGTCCGCAAGACGTGCGGCTCCACGTCATGGTCGCGGAGATCCTGAACCGGATGGACCGTGTTGCTGAGGCCGAAGAGGCCTTCCTGGCCGCCAAGGCCATCGGCGAGGACCCCGAGATGGTCTACCGCCAGCTCCTCCAGTTCTACCGCCAGCGCGACATGGAGGAGAAGCTGGAAGCCGCTCTGGCCGAAGCCCGGGAGAAGGTGCCGGACGCGGCGTTCGTGGCGGCCGACATTGACCCGGAGAAAATCGAGGCCCAACTCAAGGCCCGGCTCCAGGAAGACCCCACCCGCTATGGCGACCAGGTGGCGTTGGCCCGACTCTATGCCGTCACGGACCGCCAGGACCAGGGCATGCGGATCTACCAGGAGGTGCTTGAGAAGGCGGAACCCGGGTCCGGGGCGTGGCGTCAGGCATGGCAGCAAGTCTTCATGACGCATCTGCAGGGCGATGACTATGCCGCGGCGGCCGAGGTGACCGAACGCCTCCGCCAGGCCGATCCGAATGCGCCGGAGTTGCTGGTGGCCGAGCCTCTGGTCGACCTCGCCCAGGACCGCGTGGCCGACGCCACGGAGAAGCTGCGCCAGGTGGTGGCGAACGACCCGAGCATGTCGGCCGCCAACTACCTGCTGGCCCAGGCGCTGCTTCGCCAGCAGAAGTTCGAGGACGCGAAGGCGGTGCTCCAGCGGGCTTTGGAGATGCGGCCGAACCTGGTGCCGGCCCGCCTGATGCTCGGCCGGGTGCTGTACCGCGAGGGGGCCTACACCGGTGCCGAAGCGGAGGCCCGGGAGGCCCTGAAGTTCACCCCGCGTTATGTCCCCGCGCTGGAGTTGGCGGCTGAGGCGACCACGGCCCAAGGCAAGTGGGAAGATGCCTTGCGCTACCGCGAGGCCCTCGCGCAGGTGGCTCCGGGGAACGCCCCGAACCAGATCGCCGCCGCGCGGCTCTACCAGCGGCTCGACCGGCTGGACCTGGCCGAGGCCCGGTTCAAGGCGGCCCACGAGGCGATGCCGGACGACCCGCGGTTGGTGCGGGCGTTGGCCGAGTTCTACGGCCTGACGCGCCGCCACGACGATGCCCGCAAGCTGATCCAGGAATTCATTACCGCTTACCCGGACGACCCCGCCGGCTACATCCTCAAGGGCGAGTACACGGCTCGCTTCGGTGACATCGAAGACGCCGAGCCGTTCTACCGCCAGGCGCTCGAACTGAAGCCTGAGGACCCCGCGCCGCTGGTCCTGTACGGCGACCAGCTCACGGCGCAGGGCAAGTGGGCCAAAGCCGAGGCCATCCACAAGGAACTGGTGAAGAGGTTCCCGGACAACATCCATGCCCGGCGGCGCTTGGCCGACATCTACATGCTGCAGATGAAGTTGGAAGAGGCCGCCGAGGCCATCGAGGCCGTTCTCGCGGACCATCCGGATGACGTCCAGAGTCTTGTCATCCGCGGCCGCATCGCCTCCCGCCGCCAAGACCTCAAGGACGCCGAGACGTACATGCGGCGGGCATTGGAAGAGGATCCGGATTACGGCGAAGCCCGGTTCTGGCTGGCCGAACTGTATGCCGCATCCGACCCGCTTGAAGCCATCAACCAGCTCGACCAGATTGAGCCCGCTGACGGGGCCTTTGAGAAGGCGATGCTGCTCCGATCCTCGATCAACGCGCGGCGCGGACTTATGCGCGAGTCGGTGCTCGACCTGCGGCGGCTGGTGGACTACCGGCCGACCAGCTTCATGGGGCGGTCGGCTTTGGCGGAACGGTATATGGCCACGGGCGAGCCGGGCCGGGCGTCGGACCTGCTGGAAGGGCTCGTCCGTGAACGGCCGGAGCCGGAGTTGTTCGTGCGGCTGGGCCGTGCCAAGCTGGCGCAGAACCGGCCGGCCGAGGCCCTCAGGCACTTCGAGCAGGCGCGCAAACTGGCGCCGGAGTCGCCCGAGGCCCTGGTCGGTGTGGCCCAGTCGTTGATGGCTCTCGACCGCCGCCAGGAGGCGCTTGACCGCGTCTACAACGTCATGAACAGCCTCCCGAAAGAAGTCTGGCCCCGCCTGGCCTTGGTCACCGTCCATGAGGCCGAGGGCGAACTGAACAAGGCCATCGACGTGCTGCAGACGGGTCTGGTCCAGAACAACCAGTGGGAGATCGGGTACGTGCGCCTGGCGCACATCCTGCGCCAGGCCAGCCAGGCGGCCGAGCCGGCCGTGCAGGACCGGTTGACGCAACAGGCCCGGCAGGTGCTGATGAGCGGCCTTCAGGCCATGCCGCAAAGCGTCCAGATCCGCACGCTCCTTGGCAACATCGAGGTCGAGGCCGAGAACTACGAGCGAGCCGTCACGGTGCTCGAACCCGTGGCGACGTACTTCGGCGAGAACTACAGCCGCCTGCCTCAGGACGTCCCGCAACTGCGTCCCTATTTCGCGGGTGTACGCCTGTACAGTCTCGCGTTATACTACTTGGGGCGCGTCGATGAGGCCGTCGATTGGGGCACGAAGCTCTGGCAAATCGAGCCGACCGACGTCGCTAACGCCAACAACGTTGCCTGGATGCTCGCCACCGAGAAGAGGGACCTTGACCGGGCGTGGCGGATGGTGCGAACGTGCGCCCGCCTGGTGCCCGACAACCCGCAGATCCTCGATACCTACGGGTGGGTGGCGTTCTTGCGGGGCGATGCGCAGGAGGCGATGGATACCTTGCGTCAGAGCATCGCCCGGGGTGACAATGCCGAAGCCCGGTACCACTTGGGCCGCGTGCTCCAAGACCGCGGGCGCGTGGACGAAGCCCGCGAACAGTACGAAACGGCCCTGGAGATGGGCCTGAAAGCCAACGACGCCGCGGAGGCCGAGAAGCGACTCGAGGCCCTGAAGACGGCGGGTGCCGCCGGCTAGGTGGCCCCGGCGGACGCGGCAGAATACTGGCCGCGCCCGGCGCGCCCTTCCGATATAGAGAGCGCACGGTCGGCCGGAGGGAGAACGTATGTCGCAGCAAACTACGCACGCCACCCCCCAAGCCGGGCCCGCCATCGCGGGTCCCGGCGACGTCTGGCGCATCGTTTGGAAACGCATCTGGCTGATCCTGGCCTGCTTGGTTGTCATCGGTCTCGGCGGGACGGCTGGTCTCGTGGCCTGGTGGTACAAGGCACCGCTCTACACGGCGTCCGGCATCGTGGCCGTTGACCCGGGCCAAGTGCCGCGCTCCCAGTGGGACCCCGTTTCCCAGGACTACATTTCCGCCCAGATGTACACGCCGTTCATGATGGCCCAGACCATGGTTATCAAGAGCGACCTCGTTCTGGAGGACGCCCTCAAGACGGTAGGCGAAGACCAGTCGATGTATCCCGCCAGCGCCGCCGGCACCGTCCCGCTGAGCGAGGACCTCGACGTCAAGTACCTGCCCCGCACCCAGAACATCCTTGTCAGCCTGACGGGACGCCGGCCCCGGCAGGTCGCTGAGATCGTGCGCGGGGTGCTGGAGTCCTACCTGGAACGGACCGAACAGCAGCAGTCGCAGGAAACAGTTCGCCGCCTTGGCGACCTTCAGGCCGAGAGAGACCACCTGCGCGACCAGATCCAGGACTTGGAGCGGCAACTGGAACTGTACCGGACGGAATCGAACGCCGTTATCCTCACAGAGCGGGGGGGCGAGGAACTGGCGCGGCTGAACGCGCTGACGGGGCAACTGGTCCGTAAGCAACTCGAACTGGCCGAGACCCGGGCCGCCTGGCTCCAGTTCCGGCAGCTCCAGCAGCAGGCCGAGGAGGAGCAGAACTACGGGCCGTTGCTGATGGCCTATCCGGCCATCACGGACGCCCTGCGCCGCAACGACGAGGTTGCCCGTCTCCAGGCCCACGTGGGCGAACTGGAGCGCAGTCTTCAGAGCCTCCAGAGCCGCCTGGGGGAACAGCACAAGGCCATAGCAGGCAGCCAGAAATCCCTTCAGTCCGTGACCAACGAGCTCGAAGCCGTACGCCAGAGCGTCTTGGCCGAACTCCTCCAGCAGACGGGGGCCACCCTCAAAAACGCCTACGACCGAGCCCGTGAGTCGGAGGCCGAACTCCGCGACCAGGTGGCCGAGGCCCGACAGGAGGCGATTAAGATCGGCAACCGGGCGGCCGAGTACCAGGCCCGTCTGCGCGACTATCAGCGGGTCCGGAACCAGCTCGACAACGTCCTCCAGGGCCTCGACCAGCTCCGGCTCCAGAGCGCCATGGCCCAGCAGAACATCCGCGTCGTCCAGTGGCCGCGCGTTCCCATCGAACCCAGCGAGCCGCGCCTCCTGCTCTACATCCCGGCGGTGATCCTGTTCAGCCTGCTCCTGGGTGTCGGCCTGAGCTTCCTGCTTGAGTTCGTGGACAACAAGCTCCGGACGCCGGCCCAGGTGGTCAGGCAGGTGGGGGTGCCGATCCTCGGTACGGTGCCGGACTTGGCCGAGGACGATCGCCTCAGCCTGGACACGGACGTGGCGAAGGTTTCGCACGTGGCGCCCCAGTCGCTGTTGGCCGAGGCGTTCCGGCAGTTCCGCACCAACCTGCGGTTCAGTTCCAACGAGCCCATCAAGAGCCTGCTTGTGACGAGTCCCCACCCGGGTGACGGGAAGACGGCAACGGCCGTCAACCTGGCCATCACGATTGCGCGGACCGGGTCGCGCGTCTTGCTGGTGGAAGCGAACTTCCGGCGGCCCGCGCTGGCCCGCGTCTGGGACTTGCCGGACCGGGTCGGCCTGTCGAACGTCCTGGTGGGCCTGAACTCAGTGGACGAGGCCATCCAGGCGACGCGCGTCGAGAACCTCGACGTTCTGGTGGGCGGCCCGCAGCCCCCGAGCCCGGCCGACCTTCTCGGCTCCGAACGCATGAGCCAGTTGGTACGCGACTTGACCGAGAGGTACGACCACGTCATCCTGGACGCCGCGCCCGTACTGCTTGTTGCCGACATGCATCTCCTCGCCCAGGCGATGGACGGCGTGGTGTTGGTCTACCGGGCGGGCGAGAATACCCGCGGCCTGGCGCTGCGTGCGGCACGTCAGTTGGCGGAGTTGGGCTCCCCGCTCCTCGGGGCCGTGTTGAACGGTGTCCGGGCCACGAAGGGCGGTTACTTCCGCGAGGTCTACCAGGCCTACTACGACTACTCGGGACCGGCTCCCCAGTCCGTGCTGGCCCGCTCCGGGGTTCCCGCGCAGGAAGAGGCGGTCCAGGCCATCAAAGATCGCGCCGAGGAGTCCGCGTCCCAGGACCGGCCGGAATAAGCCGCGGGTCCGAGCGGCGGGCGCCCCCCGACCGGGAGGGCTCCGGATGCGCCTATGCCCGTAGCGACAGCCACGCAGCTTGCAGCGCCCCGTCCCCTTGCGCGGCTCCTTGGCGGTCTGTTCCAGGCCGCGCTGCTGGCGATGCTTGCCGTCGGGCCATCGGTGTTTTCGCATCTCCACCGCTACGGCACGTTGCCGTTGCTCTTCGGCGTCTGCCAGCTCCTTGCCCTCTGGGTGTGTGTGGCGCTGCTGGGATATGACCCCCGGTACCGGCGCGGGCTCACGAACCTGCTGGTCTGGGCCCTCCTCGGGCTCCTCCTGCTCCACGTGCTCCCGGTGCCGCGCATCGGTCCGGTTATGCAGACGCCGGACGTGCTGGGAGCGCTACGCGGCCTGCTGGTCGACCATGGGCCGGCGCGGCCCGCCTTTGCCGGGGGGCGGACCGGACGGTACAGCCTGATGCCTTCCCAGTCGGCGGGCGTCCTGGTGGTGGCAATTGGTGCGGCCGGCCTCTTCTGGACGGTGGGGTCGGCACTGCGAACCGCGCGGGCGCTGCGGCGGGCCACGTGGGCGGTCGCGTTGGGCACGGCGGCGCTCGCCCTCTGGGTCCTGATTCAGGCCGGGACTCCCGGCGAAGCGGCCGACGGGGCCGCCGGACCCATGCTCGTACCGATCCTGGGCGGCGACGCCCTGCAACCGGCCCTGCTGGCGGGCCTGCCGCTTGCCGTGGCCGTGGTCCTCCGGACCCTTGGCATGATGCCGGTGGCACCCCGGCAGCGGCGCCAGAGCGGACCGGCGTGGCTGGCCGGGCCGCCGGTGCTGGCCGCCGGCGTGGCGCTGCTGCTGGCGGGGCTGATGGCGGCCGGTCTCGGCGCCGGCCACGTGGCTTTTCACGCCCGGGCGGGGTATGCCATGCTGGCGGCGGGGATGGTGCTCCTCCTGTACGTGGCCGGGCCGCAGGCGCCATGCGGCCGCGGGCGGATGATCCTGCTGACGGCCGTGACCGGCGCGTGGTTGGTTGCGGGGTGGCTGGCCGGGCTGTGGTTGGCCGGTCCGTCATTGCCGGCGTCGGCGGCGCCGGTCGAGGGGCTGGTCGGGGCGCTGCCGCACCGCACGCTTTTCGGATACGGGGCCGGGGTTGTGTCGCCGCGGGCCTTGTTCGGTCCGCCGGGGTGGCCGGCCGAGGGCGGCGCCGATGTCGATACGAACGGCTACCGCGTGCTCATCGCCGAGATCGGTTGGGCGGGACTGGTTCTGGCCGTGGCGCTGGCCGTGGCGCTGGCCGCCTACCTGGCGCGACGCGTCATCCGCGCACGAAGCCCTTGGACGCGGCTGGCGCCGGCGGCCGCGCTGGGTGCTCTGCTCGCGAACCTGGTGGCCTTCGGGGCCGATGCCTCGGCGCTGCTGGTACCGAACCTGCTCACGGTGGCCGCCGTCGTGGGCCTGGCGCGCGGGTGGGAACTCCACGCGCTGGCTTACCGGCCCGGCACGGCCGCCGGCCGTGTCGGCATGGCCCACTGGCCCTTCGTCGTCGGGGCCGTTGGCATCGCGGGGGCACTGGGGCTGGCGGAGGGGGGCATGGGCGGCCCCGGCGACATCCAGTTCAGCGACAAGGCCCTCCACGCCGGCACGTTCGCGGCCATCTCGCTGCTCATCTGCTACGCGCTCGGGCCGCGTCCCACAACGCGTCACCTCCTGGGCCGCATCCTGCTCGCGGTGGGAGTGGCGGCAGCCATTGGGGTGGGCATCGAGTACGCGCAAGCCTGGCTGACGACCCACCGCTCGTTCGAGGTGATGGACATCGTGGCGGATGGGGTAGGCGCGGTGCTCGTGGGCGTTGCCTGGTTCGCGCTTCGGCGCGCCCAGGCGGGTCATGTCTGCGCGGCGCGGGTCCGTACCCCCTCCTGAGCGCTGCAGACGCTACCCCTCCGGCCGCGGTCGGCGGTGCCGCCGCTTCCGCTTGCCCTTGCCGCCGCGCCGCGTGGCTTTGGCTGCCTCCTCGCCCAGGGACGCTTTCCGTCTGAGAAGGTGATGGTAGTGTTGGGCAAACCGGTGGGCCTCGTCCCGCACGGTCTGGAGCACCTTCAGTCCCGGATCGGTGCGAGCAAGCCTCAGCGGTGCGTCCTCCGCCCGACCCAGGACATAGACCTCCTCGTCGCGCTTGGCCAAGCTGACAAGGTGCGGCATCTCGGCGCCGACCTCGCGGATGGCGGCTTCGGCGGCATGGAGCTGGCCCAGGCCGCCGTCGACAAGAACCACGTCAGGCAGGACGCTGAGCTCTTCCGTGAGCCGCCGGAATCGCCGAAAGACGACCTCGCGGATGGACGCGAAGTCATCCTGTCCCTCGACCGTGCGGATGCGAAAGCGGCGGTAGCCGGCCTTGAAAGGGCGGCCGTCGATGAACGGGACGATGACCCCGACGACCTCCCGGCCGCCCAGGTTCGCGATGTCCGTGCCTTCGATGGAGCGGACCGGACCGGAGGCGCCCAGCAGGGCCGTCAGCCGCGCCATGCCTTCGCCCGGGTCGACCGTCGGGGCGAACACTTCCGGCTGGAGGTGCGTCCGCGCTTTGCCACGCTCCGCCAGGGCCTGGATGGCGCGGAGCTGGTCGCGGACGACGCCGGCCTCCTCATACCGTCGGGTCTTCGAGAGAGCCATCATCTCGCGCGTCAGGTCGCGTATGACGCTCGTCCGCTTCCCCTCCAGGAAGCGGCGCAGCCGCGCGATGTCTTTCCGGTATGCCTCTCGCGTGATGTGCCCCGCACAGGGGCCGGTGCATCGCTTGATGGGGTAAAGGATACAGGGGCGGCGGTAACGCAGGTCCGGGTCGCCGGCCTCGATCTCGAGCGTGCAGGTGCGGAAACGGAAGATTCGCTGCAGTTCGCCCAGGGCCGCCCGGAGGCCCGCCACGTTCGTAAACGGGCCGTAGAGCTTGGTGCCTGTCCGCTGGGGAGCCCGCGTCAGGTACACGCCGGGGAAGTCATCGCGCGTCGTGATCTCCAGGTACGGGAAGGTCTTGTCGTCGGTCAAGCGGGCGTTGTAGCGCGGGTGGATGTCTTTGATGAGGCGCGCTTCCTGGAGCAGGGCGTCCACCTCGCTCTCGGCCGGCAGGAACTCGACGTCGCAGACCTCCTCCACCATCTGCTGCTTCTTCGCGCCCAGGTCCGCCGAGGGCTGAAAGTACTGGAGCACGCGGCTGCGGAGATCGGCGGCCTTGCCGACATAGATGACACGCCCCCGGTCGTCCTTCATCAGGTAGACCCCGGGCGCCTTGGGGAACGTCCGGACCTTCTCGACCAGGGCTTCTCGGTCCACGCGGGCCTCCCGGCACCCTTAAGGATAGCACCCGGCCCCGCTCACGCCAAGCGGGGGGAGGCACGAGGCCGCTACAGACGCATGCCGGCGTACAAGCCGACATAGAGGCCCACGGCCAAGACGGCCAAGCCGCTCATGGCATGGTAGAACCGATGCCGGAAGACGTGGGCGGCCCACGCGTAGTAAAAGATCAGCGCCGACAGGGTCGACAGCCCCAGAGCCCATTCGCCGGTTGTCCGGCCGGCCCGCCACACCTCGCCCGGAAGAGCCGGCGACAGGGCCAGCGCGATGGTAAACCCGGTCCCGACAAGGGCCAGAATCACCGAGCACGCCCGCGCGGGGCCCGCGAGCTGGAACACCTCTCCCCGCACCCCGTGGATACGGACGCCGATGACCAGCCAGAGAACCGCCGAGAACGTGAGCAGGGCCGCGTTGACCTCGATACGCCAGGGCGTCCACACCTCCGGCCGCTCCACGGTATGCCACATCGACAGCGTGCAGAGCGTAACCATGAGGACGGCCAAATACAGCATTTCCCCGCGGAGCCACACGAAGCTCCAGACGAGGAAGACGGCGGCCATGATGGCGAGCATGAGAAGCGACGCGGGGCTCCAGAGGCGGAACGCCGCCATGACCGCCGCCACGAAACACGAGATGACCGCCAAGGTGAAGATCGTCGTGGAGGCGCGGCGTTCATCGCGGTACAGGGCGCAGCCGCGCGACAGCAATTCCATGAACTTGCGTTCGTAAAGATACACGAGCAGGTGGGCACTGCCGTACCCCGCGACGGCGTAGATGAGAAAATCCTCAGGCGAGACCGCCGGTCGCAGCAGGCCCAGATAGACCGTCGCACTGATGCCCGCCAGGTAGAACAGGAATGTCCTCGCCGTGTGGCGCACCAGCCACATCGACAGCAGCAGCGCGACCAGGACGGCCACCCAGGAAACCAGGCCTGAGACAGGCCCCAACAGGTCGCGCGTGGGGCTGGCCCCGTCGATCATGAGCTCCGCGTACGCGCCGACCTCGAGGACCATCAGGTAGACGGCCAAGCCGACGGTCGCCACGAGGCCCACGAGCGTAAGGGGTTCTGTCTGCCGCCGGGCCGTCCGGTCCGCCGCCGTGTGCCGCAGAATCTCCCGCAGTGCGATGGCCGCCAGGAGCCATCCCACGGCGGCCGCGGCGGCGACTTGGCGGATGCGTTCGTGCCAGAGCGCGGCCTCGGCCCCCAGCCCCGGCCAGGCCACTGCTGCCACACCGGCGGTCGCCCCCCCTGCTACGAGGAAGTTGACCCACGCGGGAGCCCGGTGGGCATGCGCCAGAGCCAGGACGGCCGTGGCGATAAGGAGGTCCGCCCCAACGTATCTGGACTCGGTATCGAGCGGTTCGATGACGATGGCCGCCACGGCGACGGCCACAGCCGCCAGGTACAGCGCCCGAGCGAAGGCGGCCAGGAGCGTCCGCTTACGTCCCGCGGCAAGCAGGGCGGCCAGCACGGCGGCCCCGAAAGCCAACGCCACGAGAACCGAGGGGTACCGGCCCCAGTAGCCCTCGACGCGCGGCCCGCCGAGGGCGGCGAAGGTGGCCACCGCCGCCATGCCCGCCGCCACCGATGAGAAACCGAACAGGTCGGGCTGTTTGAGACCGATGGCGGCCACGAGCAGAACGGCCCACCAGACGCCGAGGGCCCAGACGGTGTGCCATGTGGTCCCATACCAGACCGCCGAGTAGCCGGCGGCCGCGGCCGCCAGGGTCGCCACCAAGAGGGGAACGATGAGCAGGCCCTGGCGATACCAGCGAACATTGGCTTCCTGGCGGGGCACGAACCCCAGTGGCCCGCCGAGGAGGATCATGGCAGCTGAGACCGCTGCCGCCACCGTTGTTGTCCGGAGGGTCGCGGGCACGGACGGGTCGGTGAACAGGTGCGCGGGGCCGGCTTGTACCACGGTGTAAGCGCCCGCCAGCATCGCCAGGTACACAAGCGGCTCCGCCTGAAGCCGCCAGACGGTCGCGAGCATCAGAATGGAGAGGGGGGCTTGGACGTAGGGGGCGGTAGCCGGGTCCTGGGCGGCGCGCACGAAGGCGCCGCCCAGGAGGGCGATGCCCGCCAGAATGGCCGCCGAACGCCGCCACTGCCGGTCGGCGGGCTGGAACCGGGCCAGCCCTGCCACGTAATAGACGGCGCCTGCTGCCGCCAGAATCACCGTCGGTACACGGCTGGTCACCAGGTAGGTCTGGAACGACACGCCCGGCGGCGAGACGAAGTAGGCGGCAGAGAGGGCGGCCCAGGCGAGGCCGAGCATGGCCAGGAACCGGAGCAGCAGGCCCGTCTGCTCGCGGACGCGCGCCGCCACCAGGAGTCCGGCGCCGAAGAGGGCCCCGGCGGCGGTGGCGGCACCGGCCGAAAGGGTCCACCTGGAGACGGCCACCAGTTCGACGTCCACCATGCTCTCCCCGCGGTCGTCTCTGTGCGGTCGGCGGTCCGCCCTCGGGCTGCGGCAGCCGGGCGGCACGCGGGCCGTGGCGCCCATGATAGGCCGACCCGGGCCGCTCTATCCAGCGAAAAGGGCCTGCGGCGTGTGCCACCGTCTGGAAATTCCGTTGCATTGGCTCCGGGCACCTTTACAATGCGCCAGTGAGGGGAGCCCCGTCCGGCCGCAAGGCCGGGCTGCTGACGTGGAGGCAGTGTCCGCATGGCGCGTCCGTCCACCTGTGTGGCTATCGGACTGCTGGGTGTCGGCTTGGCCATTCTGGGCCTGGCGCTGGCGTTCGGTCCGCGTACGGCGAGCCCGGCGTGGGCGGCGGACTTGCCCCGGGACGGGTCGGTGGTGCTCTCGGCCACCCCGCTTGACAACCGGAGCGTCATGGTCTGCCTGCTCGATACCGAGGCGGCACGCTTGGCCGTGTACCAGGCTGACGGATCGCGAGGGCGGCTCAAGCTTCTGGCCGTGAGAGACATCGGGGCGGACTTGGCCTTGACCGACTACAACAACGACCCGCCGCTGCCGAAGGATATCCGGGCGCGCGTTGACGCAGTGCGGGGCGGGGCGGGGACGCCGTAGGAAGAGAAGGGCGGCACAAGCGAAGCCGCTTGCGGGCGGCATCCGTATAACCAAGCGGACCGGACGGCCGCACCGCCGCGGTCGCCCCGTTGGTGAGGAGGACAGGTTTGGACTTTGTCAACTTCGAAACGGCCAAGCAGCGGCTTGGGAAGTCGGACGACGAACTCCAGGGCATGATCAAGAAGGGCGAGATCCGCGCCTTCCGAGACGGTCAGGACTGGAAGTTCCGGAAAGAGGACATCGACGCCATGGCCGGCCCGGACGAGGGCGAGCCCTCCGAGGACGAGGCCGGCGATACGCTCATGAGCATCGATGCCGACATCCTCTTCGCCGAAGAGGAGGACGTCCCGGCCGACTCGGCCGCCGAGACCTGGATCGCCGCCGACACCGAAGGCGTGTTCCCCGGCGAGGGGCCGGGCGAAGCGCCGCGCGACGTGCAGGAGGCCATGGCCGCCCCCGCCACGGAGCCGGCTCCGCTGGCCCTGAGCCCGGAGACCGACGAGTCGAGCCTCCAGGAAGTGCTCAGCGAAGACGAGCTGGGGGGGGCCGAGGAGGACGTCTTCGGGGACGAGCCCGCGGTCGCCGTGGACTCCGGCAGCGCGATGGTGCCGGCCACGGCCGGCGTGGCCCCCAGCCGCACGCGCATCGTCACCCTCGTCGAACCGCAGGCCCATCACGGCAGCTTCACGGTGCTGATGGTCCTGGGCCTGCTGGGCGTGATTCTGACCGGTCTGGTGTTCCTGGCCTACCTGACCGGGAACCGGCCGACGTTCTTCCGGAACCTCGGCGAGGGCAACGGCCCGCTGATCCTGCTCGGCGCCGGCGTGTTCATTATCCTGGTGGTGACGCTGATCGGCTTCGTGCTCGAGAGCCAGCGCCAGCGCCGCGAGGCTCTGGGCGGCTGACGGTAGGGCCGCCTGTGGGCTGTCGGCCCGTTCCGCTTTGCGCCGCGGTGCGGGCCACGACGTTCGACCCAGCGAAAGGAGAGTCCCTATGCGACGCGTCTTAGCCGTGGTGGCGATGGCCCTGGTCGTGGCCGGTGCGTTTGTCAGCACCGGGTGCGTTGACCAGGCCAAGTACGACGCCTGCCTCCTCCGCAACCGTGAACAGGAGAAGCTCCTGCAGGAGCGCGAGGCCGAGGTCGCCCGCCTCCAGGAGCGCATCGACGCCATGCAGGCCCGCGGCGGCGACTGCCAACGCCTACTCGACGAGAAAGAGGAGCACTTGGCTGCCGTCCGGCGCGAACGCGACGCCTACCGCCAAGCCTACGAGGAGGCCAATGCCGTCCTGAAGTCCATGGCGGAGAAGCCCGTGACGGTGGCGCCCGGCGGCGGAGGCCTGCCCGAGAAGGTCGCCCTCGAAATCAACATGCTCGCCCAGGAGTTCCCGGGCCTGTTCGTCTTCGATCCGGAAACGCACGTGCTCCGCTTTGCCAGCGACATCACCTTCGACTCCGGCTCGAACGTCGTCAAGTCCGACCCCCGCCAGGCGCTGGCCAGGCTGGCCGGCATCCTGGCGGCGGATGTCGCCCAAGGCATCGGCGTGACGATCGTCGGCCACACCGACAGCGTCCGAGTGGCCAAGGCGTCCACCATCCAACTCCTGAAGGAACTGGGCAAGGAACCGAACAACACGGGCTTGAGCATCGCTCGAGCGGAGTCGGTGGCCGATATCCTTACGGCCAATGGGGTGGCCTCGACGCGAATCGCGACGCGCGGCGTCGGAGCCTCGCAGCCGATCGCCTCGAACGATACCAAGGAAGGCCGCGCGCGGAACCGGCGCGTCGAGATCTTCCTGAAGTAATCCGACCCAGCAGCCCGTGCCATGCACGGGATGGCCTGCCGCCCACGGGTTGGCAGGCGAAAGCGGCTCGCCGGCTTTCCCTGGCGGGCCGCTTTTCTTCCTATTCGGGGAGGGTGCCCGCCTTCACGGGAGTCAGCAGCCGGGGGCCGAGCTCGGCCCACAGCGATGCCGCGTCGAACGGCCGACCGTCGGCCTGCAGCAGGTTGACGTCCGTCCCGAAGAGGTCGGCCCACACGCGGCTGACGTAGCGGTCGCCTTCGGCCAGGTGACCCGTGCCGTTCGGGCTGACCCGCGCCCGCATCATCAGGCGGTCGAACCCGACGTATCCGTCGACGAGGGGCGCCACCGTCTCAACCGGCGGCAACCCTGTTTCCAGCCACGCCAGCAGCTCGGCATGGATCAGGTTCTGCTCGGGGTGCCGGTCATATGGCGTCCTCACGGTGATTTCGATCCCGTCGACGTCGATCTCCGGCTTCGGCCGGCCCGACGCCACGGTGACGGTGCCGCGGGCATACAGCGGCCCGCCCGGCAGGCCTGCCGTCAGGGCTGCGAAGTCCACGTCCTCGGTACGGACGAAGAACCCATCGCCGGGCCGTTCCCCGTCCGCGGTCCAGCGGTACTCGACATGACACCCGCCGTCGGTGCCCTTGGGTGGCACGGCCTTCAGAAGGGCCCGTGTGACCTCGGCCGTCACCAGGTTCTTCCCAAAGACATCGAGCGACCCAACCGCGCCTCCCGGCGCCCCGGGCTTCACCTCGGCCGACGCATTGACGTACCGTTCGGCTTGCGGGTCCTCGACAGGCGTCTCGAAGGAAAGGCGGATCCACCCTTCTTTCGGGATCGAGCTTTGCAGGCGGCCGGTTTCCTCGACGTCGAGCCGGTCGGAGCGGATGTGGACGGTCAGCGCCTCGATGTTCAGGCCCAGGAGGGAAGGCTCGGGGGCCTGGTGCCCGAGGTGCTGGTTCCAGACGGTCAAGGCCCGGGCGAGGTCAATCGCCTCGACGTCGAGCCGGCCCCGCGCGGCCCCCGCGGCCCAGGCGGTGCGGGGCGCGTCGTACCGTTCGGCCGCGAAGTCTTCCAACGCGAGCGTGACGCGGCCCGCACCGGCATCCCAGGTGCATGTGAGCCCGTCGACGGCGAGGGCGTCGGGTCCGTCGGGCCGCCAGCCCTCGGCCAGGACCTTGCATCGGAGACGTGTGCCGACGGCCCTCTCCCACGCCGCTTCGGCGGCGCCGCCCCGGACGACCGTGGACCAGGCCACGAGGGCGACGAGCGGCCCGAACACGCCCATAAGCAGGGCCGCGGCAACCGCACGCTGGACCTGTCGCTTGCGGAGCGGCATGACTAGAGTTCCCGGGCGGCGTCCCGCCAGGCGGCATAGGCGCCCCGCATGGCGCGGAGCGAGTCGCCGCCGAATCGCTCAACCAGCGCACCCGCGAGTTCCGTCGCCACGGCCGCCTCGACGACGACGCTTGCCGCCGGCACCGCGCAGACGTCGCTCCGTTCGTACGTCGCGTCTTCGGCCGCCTTGGTCGCGAGGTTCACCGAGGGCAGGGGGGTCCTGAGGGTCGTGATCGGCTTCATGGCCGCCCGCACCACCACCGGCGCCCCCGTCGTCATGCCGCCCTCCAGACCGCCGGCCCGGTTCGTTGGCCGCACGAAGCCCAGGCATGCCTCATCGCGGCGCGCGCGGTCATAGGCGATCGCGTCGTGGACCGCACTGCCGGGCCGCTCCGCGACGCCGAACCCGAGGCCGATTTCGACGCCCTTGATCGCCTGGACGCTCATGACGGCGCGGGCAAGCCGCCCGTCGAGCTTGCGGGTCCACTGGACGTGGCTCCCGAGGCCGGGCGGAAGGCCCGTCGCGACGCATTCGATGACGCCGCCCAGGGTGTCACCCGACTCACCGGACGCGTCGATGGCCTCCCGCATGGCCTCGTCCGCGCTGGGTTCCGGGGTGTAGAGGTCGCTCGAGTCCCGGGCGGCGCGGCGAGCATCGATGTCCTCCGGTGGCTCGTTGCATGCCACCGGGCCGATCTGCGTGACGTACGCCGTGACGGCGACGCCGAACGCGTCAAGCAGCGCGCGAACCAGCCCGCCGCCGGCGACGCGGCCCGCCGTCTCCCGGGCGCTCGCACGCTCCAGCACGTCGCGCATGTCGCCCGTCAGGTACTTGAGGGCGCCGGCCAGATCGGCGTGCCCCGGGCGGGGCCGGTCCACCGGGGGGGCGGTGTCGATTCGCTCGTCACGGTTGGCCACCACGAGCACCACGGGCGAGCCCAAGGTCCGGCCCTGCCGCACCCCAGAGAGTACCTCGACGGTATCGGACTCGATCTGCATCCGGCCGCCGCGGCCGTAACCGCCTTGGCGGCGGGCCAGTTCGGCGTCAATGCGGTCGAGGTCGACGTCAACACCCGCCGGCATGCCCTCGACCAGCGCGATGACCGCGCGCCCGTGCGACTCTCCGGCGGTGCGGACCACCAGCTCGCTCACGCGCGGCTCCTTGGGCGGTTCAGTCGTAAGTGCGGCCGGTGAGACGCTCGTAGGCCTCGAGGTACTTCGCCCGCGTCTGCGTCACGATCACGGGGGGCAGCTCCGGTCCGGGCGGCGTCTTGTCCCAGTCCAGCGTGTCCAGGTAGTTCCGGACGAACTGCTTGTCGAAGCTCGGCTGGTCCTGTCCGGGTTCGTAACCGTCCGCCGGCCAGAACCGGGAAGAATCCGGCGTCAGCACCTCGTCGACGAGCGTCAACTGCCCGTTCACCGATCCCCACTCGAACTTGGTGTCGGCGATGAGGATGCCACGCTCTCGCGCGTACGCCGCCGCCGTCTGGTACACGGCGATCGACCGCGTCCGGAGTTCCCGGCCGACGTCCTCGCCCACGATGTCAACCATGCGCTCGAACGAGATGTTCTCGTCGTGGCCGGTTTCGGCCTTGGTGGCCGGCGTGAAGATCGGCTCCGGCAGGGCGTCGCACTGTTTGAGCCCCGCGGGAAGCTCAATGCCGCACACCGACCTCGAGGCCTGGTACTCGCGCCAGCCGGACCCCGCCAGGTAGCCGCGCACCACGCACTCGACAGGGTACACCTCGGCCCTGTGAACGAGCATGGTGCGGCCGTCAAAGACCTCCGGCTGGCTTTGGGCCGGGCCGGGCAGGTCCGCGAGGCTCGCCCCGACCAGGTGATTGGGAGTCACGTCCTCAAGCGTCGCGAACCAGAAGAGCGACAGCTGGGTGAGCAGAACGCCCTTGTCGGGGATGCCCGTCGGCATGACGACATCGTAGGCGCTGATCCGGTCGGTCGCGACGATCATGAGCCGGTCGCCGAGGTCGTAAATGTCGCGGACCTTGCCGCGCCGCGGCTCATGGCCGGGCAGATGCGTTTCGCGTACCACGGGGCGCATGGGGGCGTCCTTTCCGGAAGACACAGGTCAAGGGGCACGGCCCCCTCTCGCGAGGCCACTTGTAGCGGCCGTGCCGCCGGAGCGTCAAGGATTATCCCCTCCCGGGCGCCGGGGGGGCCACCGTCTTCTGGCGCGCCGGGCGGCGGGGCGTTTGAAGGTGGCCCGGGCGGACGAGAAGGTGGGGGTGCTGGACGCGGCGCCGTAAATCCGGCGGCAACTTCAGACGCAACTGCCGATGCTGGATGCGCACATCCTGGACTATTACCACGTGATGGATCACGTGGTGGGGGCGGCGTGGGCGTGCTTCGGGGAGGGGAC
This sequence comes from uncultured Anaerolineales bacterium, assembly GCA_964397995.1. Classification (GTDB taxonomy): domain Bacteria; phylum Planctomycetota; class Phycisphaerae; order FEN-1346; family FEN-1346; genus CAYNLG01. Next base: position 11,720 of record CAYNLG010000022.1, on the reverse strand, counting down.
GGACGAGGCGCGGGCGTGGTGCCACGCGGCGTCGCGGGCCTTGCAGGAGGAGGGGGCGCCGAGTCTCTTGGCGGTGACCCGGGACCGGTTATAGGCCACGCGTTCGCGCACGAAACGCGAGGCGCTCCAGGCCGCGTGGTGCCATAAACGCCGGGCACCCCCCTCCCGGAAACCCGCGGATTATCCTTGCACCGTCGCCCGCCGGGTGGCAGAAACGTCGTCCTACCTGTCCGGCGCGCCGCCCGGGGCCGGGGCCGGCGGGGCCGCCCATCGTGCCCACGGCCCACGGAGCCGCCGCATGTCACGTCCCCGTGCCGCATCCGCTCTCGCCTGCCTCCTCGCCCTCGGTCTGCTGGTGGCCGCCGGCTGCGACCCCGCCCAGCAGCGGTCCGGCGCCGCCGACTACGCGGGACCGCCCGCCGACCGGGCCGCCGTCGTCGCCGCCATCCGGGCCCGCCAGGAGGACCCGGCGCAAAGGATCGACGAGTTCGACGAGATGATCCTCGTCACGAATATGGATGGTACGCAGCTTGGCGCGTTCATGGCCGCCGTTCAGGACCGGGTCGCCCGGATCGAGGCCTTTGACCAGACGCCCGCCATGGTGAAGCTCGACGGGCTCCGCGGCCGGTTGGCGGCCGCGAAGAAGGCCAAGGACGAGGCCGCCGTCGCGTCGCTCGTAAAAGAGATCGAGCCGCTCCAGGAGACGCGGAGCGCGTTCTACAACGCCGCCCGCGCCGACGTCGTCGGCATCATGACCCTTGACCAGCAGCGCGACTGGGCCACGTTCGTCCTGTGGGACCACTGGGGCCGGACGCGCGGCCACTTCCGGCGGGCGGCCCTCTCCGACGACCAGCTCCAGATGGCCGAGGCCATCTGTGCCGACGAGTGCCGCACGCTCATCCAGCCCGGCACCATGGAAAAGGACCCGTACCTGTGGGTCTGCCGCGGCGGCTCGGAGTTCAAGCAGCAGGTCCGCGACCGCATCGCCCGCGAGGTCCTGACCGACGCCCAGCGCGAGGCCATGGCGCCGAAGAAGTAGCGGCCGCCCGCGGGACCCCGCGGACGACCGTCCGTGCGACCGACCGAGCGGTGCCGCCCCGCGCGGCGCCGCTCTGCCGTTTTCCGTCCTTGCCGTTTTCTATGGACTGCGGCGGCAGCGACGCCGCTTTGGCTGCCGTTGCCGTTTTTGCTGCTTTCGATGCCGCGCCTTCTTCTTATCCGTTTTCTTCGCCTGTATGCCGCACTCCGCATTCCGGCTTCCGCATTCTTCTATACTTCGCCACCAACGCCATGTCCGCCGCCACCAGCAACCCGTTCACCACGTACATCGCGCTCACCACCTCCGGCCACGCCCCCGCGTCCGCCGCCCGCAGCAGCTTCGCCGCCAGGCCCGCCCCGTACCCCGCCAGGATCAGCCCCATGAACGCCAGGCTCTTGCCCTCGACGCGCCGCGTGCGCAGCGTCCGCAGGATGTCCACCGGCCACGCGACGCCGAACGCCACCAGCATCGCCGCCTCCAGCACTTCGGCGGCGCGGACCAGGTCAACCGGCATGGGAGCCCCTTCCGGCGGGGGTCAGAGAAAGGTGGCACGGCACAAGGGGCAGGGCGGCCCTACCGCCGCTTCTCCTCGAACGGCACGTGCGGGAACAGTTCGCCCGGGCGGTCGGCCGGCGAGTCGTCCTCGTCGCCGTCGCCGGGGTCCTGGACATGCGGCAGCGTCGACGCCGGGCCGCCCCCCACGGCGCGGAACGTCGTGTCGGGCGGCACGGCCGAGTTGGTCGGCGGTGCGGACGCCGTCTCGCCCCCGTCCGCCCCGGCCGACGCCGGCCACGGCAGCGCCCCGGGCTGGGCGTAGACGGGCGGCGTTGGCGCGTCGCCGCCGTCGGGGACCTCCGGCCCCCGGGCCCCGGCCGACCCGGCGAAGTAGGGCAGCAGCATCAGCACGCCGACGATGACAAGCGCCCCGCCGACGGCCAGCCCCACGCGCCCCAGCAGCCGCCGCTGCGAAATCGCCCCCAGAATGGCCGCCACAAACTCCGCCAGCACCAGCACCGCCGCCGCCAACGGAATGTTGATCGCCGCCACCACCAGCGCGAGCAGCAGGCCCCCCGCCGCGAGCATCGCGCTGTAGGCTCCGAACCGCTGTTCCGTGTTCACTGCCGGTCCCCCGTGGTCGCCTCAGGTCGCGTGCGGCGCACGCCCGGCGCCGCGCCTCCTCTATAGAACCCGCCGCCCGGCCAAAGTTCCCACGATCCCGGCGGCCACCGCGCCATTACGATAGCCTCCCCGGCCGGGGCGTGTCAACGCGCCGCACGGGCGGACAGAGCCCACGCACTCCCCGCATGGGCGTTCACGCCGCGCCCGGCGCCCCCCGTCGGCCACAACCCCCTTGACCCCGCGGCCGCCGCCTGATAAGGATACGCTCCCGCCCGCACGCTGCGGGCGGCCCCCGCGACGCAAAGGAGACCCCCGTGGCCGACACCCTCAAAGGCAACGCCTGCATCGGACAGTCCGGCGGCCCGACCGTCGTCATCAACCAGAGCCTCGTCGGCGCCATCGAAGAGGCCCGTAAGCACGACCAGATCCAGACCTTCTTCGGCGCCCGCCACGGCGTCCAGGGCATCTTCGACGAGGACTTCGTCGACCTCTTCAAGATCCCCGCCGACCGCCTCGACCCCGTCGCCCACACCCCCGCCGCCGCCCTCGGCAGCGTCCGCCTCAAGCCCGGCAAGGACGAGTGCGCCCGCCTCTTCGAGATCTTCCGCAAGCACAACGTCCGCTACTTCTTCTACATCGGCGGCGACGACTCCGCCAAGACCGCCCACATCGTCAACGAACTGGCCGCCGACGCCGACTACGAGTTCCGCACCGTCCACATCCCCAAGACCATCGATAACAACCTCGTCGGCAACGACCACACCCCCGGCTTCGGCTCCGCCGCCAAGTTCGTCGCCAACGCCGTCGCCGGCGACGACCTCGACAACCGAAGCATCCCCGGCATCAAGATCGACATCATCATGGGCCGCGACGCCGGGTGGCTTACCGCCGCCTCCATGCTCGCCCGCCGCAAACCCGGCGACGGGCCCCACCTCGTCTACCTCCCCGAGGTGCCCTTCACCATCGACGGGTTCCTGAAGGACGTCGAGGCCGTCGTCGCCGACCTCGGCCGCTGCGTCGTCGCCGTCAGCGAGGGCATCCGCGACGACAAGGGCAAACTCTGGGCCAAACGCCTCGCCGAGGAGTCCGAGGCCGACCTCGCCAGCGACGCCTTCGGCCACTTCCAGCTCTCCGGCACCGGCGCCCTGGCCGACTACCTCACCACCCGCGTCAAGGCCGCCATCGACGTGAAGCGCGTGCGCGGCGACACGTTCGGGTACCTCCAGCGCTCGTTCCCGGGCTTCTGGAGCGAGGTCGACGCCGCCGAGGCCCGCCTCGTCGGCCGCGAGGCCGTCCGTGTGGCCTGCGCCGGCGACGTCGACGGGTCGATTGCCCTCCTGCGCGAAGAGGGCCCGCAGTACAAGGCCTACGCCGAACGCATCCCGCTCGAGACCGTGGCCGGCCAGAACCGCGAAGTGCCCAAGGAGTTCATCAACGAGGCCGGCAACAACGTCGTCGAGGCCTTCCGCGACTACGCCCTGCCCCTGACCGGCGGCCTCCCGGAGGTGGCCCTGCTCGAGTAGACGCCACGGCGCCGTTTCGCGCGACACAAGCACCTGCCGGTGACGGCTCTTTGACCGTTCGCCCCGACGCCGCTTTTCGCCACGAGCCTGCCCGCCGAAGCCCCGGCGCGCCGGGGCGAACGTGGGCGCTTGCCGCCGCGCGTGCCGTTCGCCATCCTCAGGCATGGACGTGCCAAGGGATGTTGTTGTGCTGTTGGTTGGCATTCCGCACCCCGCATTCCGGCTTCCGCGTTCACGCTTCTCAGCTTGCCCAGCTTTCCCATCTCCGCGCGCTCGCAATTCTGCAGCGAACGGTTCGCCATACGTTCGGCACCGCCGGCCACGCGGGCCGGGTCGGCGGCCGGGGGGCGCGCGCGGCCGCGCGCTGTGCCCCGGGCCACCGGAAAAAAAAGACAAAAACCGGCAAAAAAAGAGACAGAAGGGACCAAAAAGAGGACACAAAACGGCAAAACGGAGGGCAAAAAAAGCTATTCGGCGCCAGAAAAAAGCCAAAAAGAGGCAAAAAAAGGCCAATTCCCGGGCGTTCGGGCGATACTATAAGATACAAATCGACCCTATAGTATACGCGTCGGGAGCCCGGGCACACGCCCCGTCAGCGGTGTCATTGCCGTTTTGCCTTTGCCGGTATTCCGCATTCCGGCTTCAGCGGTTGCACGGTAGTCGTTCTGTGTTACTTGTCGACGCGTGGCTTGTGGCCCTCGCCGTCCCCCGCCTGGTCGCGCCCCCGCACGGCCGGTCGCCGCTCGGCCTTCAGGGCTTCGGTGAGTTCGTCGATCTTCGTCTTCAGGTCCTTCGCCTCGGCCTGTTCCTTCTTCGAAAGCTCTTTGTAGACGCTCTGGTAGACCTGCAGGGCCTTGCGGGTGCCGCCGATGGCCTCGTAGTACCCGGCCAGCGTCCGGGCGTTGGCATGGCGGTACTGGCGGTACGTCTTGGCAATGTCGATGAGCCGGTCCTTTGGGCCGTTCGCGACCTTCTTTCCCGAGGCCAGCGCCGCCGCCCGGGCCCCCGCTTTCATCAGGGCCGCGTTGGTCTTCAGCATGCGGCCGATGGCCTTGGTATAGACCGCCCGGAGGTACCGCTCGCGGCGTTTGGCGTCGTCGCCGGCGAGCTTCTCGGCCTGGAGCTTCCCGTCCGCCAAATCGGCCGTAATGTCCCGTTCCTGCTCTAATAGAGCGGAGAGTATCTTTTGGAACCGGTCGGCGATCTCGGCGATGTTGTCCTCGGTCACGGCGCCCGGCCCGTCGGGCAGCATGTCGCCGACGCCGTCGCCGTCCCAGTCGCCGCCCTTGATGTCGACGCCCCCGTCGCTGCCGACCTCGATGGTAATCCCGTTGCCGCAGTCGATCTCGGTCTTCGTCCAGTCCTTCTTGTAGCCGCCGTGGCCCTCGGCCCAGTCCTTCCAGTCGGCGGCGGCGGTCGCGGCCACGAGGCCCGCAAGGGCTGCAGCCATGACCCCGTATCGGCATAGGCGCATCGCATCCCCCTTTCCGGAGGTCGGGGCGCGCGGTCGGGGCGGCCCCATACGTAAGAATACGTCATGCTCGCGGCCGCGGCAACCGATTTCTCCAGCGGGGGCGATTCCAGGTGGCCGCGCGGAGGCGGCGCGGAAGCGGCCGCAATACCTTCGCCGGTGGAGCGTTATCAAGAGAGAGGCGGGCCCCCGGCGGCCCCTCCCGCGACGAAAGGACCGACGATGCCGACCCTGGCGGCCAGTGCGGTGATGCTCGCGGCCCTGTTCGCGCCCGAGGGGCCCGTGGCCGAGCCCGACGAGGCCCTAAGTCCGCCTGCGCTAACGATTTACGAGGCCCCGGGCGAACCCGTCGCGGCCGGCCCGATCGACGAGATGGTCTTGGCGCGCCTGGCCGAAAAGGGTGTCCGGCCGGCCCGGCTGTGCGCCGATGCGGTCTTCCTGCGTCGGGCGTACCTGGACGTCGTTGGGGCCCTGCCGACCGCCAAAGAGGCCCGGGCGTTTCTGGCCGACAGGCATCCGCAGAAGCGTCTGGCGCTCGTCGACCGGCTGCTCGAGGACGAGCGGTTCGCCGACTACCAGGCGATGCGCTGGGGCGACGTCCTGCGGATCAAGGCCGAGTTCCCGATCAACCTGTGGCCGAACGCGGTCCAGGCCTACGACCGGTGGTTGCGGACGGCGCTCGCCGAGGGCATGCCGTACGACGCGATGGCCCGGGCGCTCCTGACCTCGAGCGGCAGCAACTTCCGCGTCCCGCCAGTCAACTTCTACCGGGCCGTCCAGGGCAAGGAGCCGCCCGCGCTGGCCCGGGCGTCGGCGCTCACGTTCATGGGCGACCGGATGGGCTACTGGCCGGAGGACCGCCAAACGGGCCTGGCGGCCCTTTTCAGCCGCGTAGGCTACAAATCGACGACGGAGTGGAAGGAGGAGATCGTCTTCTTCGACCTCGCCTCGAAGCCCGTCACGTCGGCGGTTCTGCCGGACGGGTCGCGGGTCGCGCTCGCGCCGGACGAGGACCCGCGGAAGGTCTTCGCGGACTGGCTGATCACGCCCGAGAACCCGTGGTTCGGGCGGTGCGTGGTCAACCGCGTGTGGACCTGGCTGATGGGCCGAGGCCTGGTGCACGAGCCGGACGACATCCGACCGGACAACCCGCCCAGCCATCCGGACGTGCTGGAGCGGCTCGCCCGGGAGCTGGCCGCCGCGGACTGGGACCTGAAGCATACCTACCGGACGATTCTTGCGTCCACGGCCTACCAGCTCGCCAGCGTGCCGCGCTCGGACCACCCGGAGGCCGCCCGGCTGGGGGCGAGTTACCCGGTGCGGCGGCTGGAGGCGGAGGTGCTGATCGACGCCCTCTGCGCCCTGACGGGGACGGCCGAGGAGTACTCCAGCATGATTCCGGAGCCGTTTACGTGGGTTCCCGGGCGGGTCGGGGCGGTGCGGCTGCCGGACGGAAGCATCACGAGTCCGTTCCTGGAGCTCTTCGGCCGCCCCCCGCGCGACACCGGGATGGCGGCGGAGCGGACACTGACCGCGACGGCGGCCCAGCGGCTGCACCTGCTGAATTCGAGCCACGTGCGGGAAAAGCTGGAGAAGAGCCCGGCCCTGCGGGCGCTCGCGCGCCAGGCCCAACGGGTGCCGGCGAGCGCGGCCACGGAGCTGTACCTGGCGGTGCTCTCGCGGTATCCGACCGAGGACGAGCTTGCGGCCCTGAAGGCGTACGTGGACGAGACGCGGTCGGAGCGCGGGCCGGGGCCGCTCGTGGACATGCTCTGGGCCCTCGTGAACAGCCCGGAGTTCCTGTACCGGCACTGAGGCCCCGGCGGGGCCGATGGAGCGACACCATGGCACGGAAGCGCAACCCACCCCGGCGGGGCTTGGGAGCCGTCTCGCGGCGTGGGTTCCTGAAGACGGGCCTGGCGGCCGGCTCGTGGGCCGTACTGGCCCCCGGAACGGCCCTCGGCGCCCTGGCGAAGGCCGCTGCGCCCGGCAAGCCGCACGCCAAGGCCGTCATCCAAATCTGGATGTGGGGCGGCCCGGCCCATCTCGACACGTTCGATCCGAAACCGGATGCCGGGCCTGACTACTGCGGCCCGTACGATGCGCCCACCGAGACGAACGTCCCGGGGGTCCGCATCGGCCAGGCGCTCCCGAAACTGGCCCGGCAGGCCGACAAGTACGCGATCATCCGGAGCATGACCCACGGCATTAACGCCCACGAGACGGCGTCCTATCTCGTCCAGACCGGCCGGGCGCCGGGCGCCCGGAGCGTCTTTCCGAGTGTCGGGGCGGTCGTCTCGTACTTCAAGGGCACACGGGCGGGCTACAAGGGGCTCATTCCGCCGTACATCGTCCTGACGGAGCCACAGGGCCGGTTCTCCGAGGCGGGGTTCCTGGGGCCGCGCTACAAGCCGTTCGCGACGGGCGGCGACCCGGCCCAGACGCCGTTCGCCGTCGAGGGCATCGTCGCCAAGGGCATCTCCGAGGCCCAGCAGCGCCGACGCCGCGCCCTTTTGGCGAGACTCGACACCTTCGGCCGCGCCATGGCCGACGACCCGGCCCTGGAGGCCCACGCTGAGGCCGAAGACCAGGCTTACGACCTCATTCTTGGCGACGCCGGCAAGGTTTTCGACCTCTCGGGCGAGCCGGACGCGCTCCGCGAGCAGTACGGCCGCAACACCTTTGGCCAGGCGTGCCTGGTGGCGCGGCGGCTGGTGGAAAGCGGCGTCCCGTACGTGACCATCAACTACAAGGGGTGGGATACGCACAAGCAGCACTTCCAGATCATGCGCCAAAAGCTCCCGCAACTGGACGCGGGCATGGCCATGCTGCTGGCGGACCTGGCGGACCGGGGGCTGCTCGACCGGACCATCGTCTGGTGGGGCGGCGAGTTCGGCCGCACCCCGCGCGTCCAGAACGAAGCCCCGTGGAACGGGGGGCGCGGCCACTTCGGGGCATGTTTCTCGACGGTTCTGGCCGGCGGGGGCTTCCAGGGCGGCCAGGTGGTCGGGGCGTCAGACGCCCGGGGCGAAACGGTCAGGGAGCGGCCGGTGCGGCCGTGCGACCTGATCGCCAGCCTGTACGAGCGGCTGGGCATCGACGGGTCGGCCCCGCTTCCCCATCCGATGGGCGAGCCGGTGTGCGTGATGGAGCCGGAGGCGGGCGGCCCGCCGCTCGCCCCGCTCCGCGAGATCATGTGAGCGGAGGCCGCGATGCGCCCCCTGAACCGACATCTCGGGCTGCTGGCGGGAATCTGTGCGGTGGTCTGCGCCGCTGGCGCGGCCTGGGCCCAGCCGTGGCTCGAGCCGCCGCGCCTCGGCTACTGCTACCCCGCCGGGGGGCGGCAGGGCGAGACGTTCGAGGCGACGCTGGGCGGCCAGTACCTGCGCGACGTGGACCGCGCGGTGGCTGGCGGGGGGGGCGTCACGGTCGAGGTTGTGGATCTTGTCCTCCAGCCGAAGCCGAACGAGGTGGCCGCCGTCCGCGAGGTCTTTGAGGAGGCCCGCAAGCAACTCCAGGCCGAGGCGAAGACCGAAGGCCATCGCGTTCCCGGCGGGCAGCTCGACGTGCTGCGGCTCGGCATGGAACTGGCCAGGAAGGCCGGCATCACGCAGAAGCAGCTCGACGCCGTCCGCCGCGTCCGCGACCAGCGTAAGGACCCCAAACGGCAACTGAACCCGCAATTGACGGACGAAGTCAGGGTCCGTATCACGATCGCCCCGGACGCCGCCCCCGGCCTTCGCGAGATCCGCGTCATGAACAAGCGCGGCCTATCCGGGCCCGTACGCTTCGTCGTCGGGGACCTGCCCGAGGGCCGCGAACACGAGCCGAACGACATTCCGACGGCCGCCCGCGACCTCCCGCGGCTGCCGTGCGTGGTGAACGGGCAGATCATGCCTGGCGACGTCGACCGGTTCCGTTTCCGGGCCGAGGCGGGACAGCGGACTGTCGTCCGCGTCCAGGCCCGGGCCCTGGTGCCGTACCTGGCCGACGCCGTGCCCGGCTGGTTCCAGGCGACGGTGGCCGTCTACGACGCCGCGGGCCGCGAAGTGGCCTACGCGGACGATTTCCGCTTCGACCCGGACCCGGTGCTGGCCTTCGAGGCGCCGGCCGACGGGACGTACCACGTCGAGGTCCGCGACGCCATCTACCGGGGCCGCGAGGATTTCGTCTACCGCCTGGCCGTCGGCGAACTGCCGACCGTGACGGGCGTTTTCCCGCTGGGCGTGCGGCAGGGGCGGCCGACGGCGGTGGCGGTCGAAGGCTGGAACCTTCCTCCGGAGGCCCGGTCCGTCCGTGTGACGGCCGAAAGAAGCGACTCCTGCACGCTCCGGGTGCCGGGCGTCGCACGCCCGGTGACCCTCGCGGTGGACGACCTGCCGGAGGGCGACGAGGCCGAGCCGAACAATGACGCGAAGGCCGCGGGCCTCCTGGCCGTGCCGCGCATCGTCAACGGCCGCATCGGCCGACCCGGCGACATCGACGTCTACCGGTTCCACGCGGCCCGGGGGGACGCGATTGTCGCGGAGGTGCAGGCGCGGCGGCTGGGGTCGCCGCTCGACGGGCTCCTGAGGCTGACCGACGCCAAGGGCACGGTCCTGGCCATGAATGACGACCACGCCGACCCGGCCGAGGGCCTGATGACGCATCACGCCGACCCGTTTCTGGCGGCCACGATCCCCGCCACGGGCGAGTACCTGCTCCAGGTGCTCGACACCCAGGGCAAGGGCGGCTCGGCCTATGCGTACCGGCTGCGGCTGGGTCCGCGGCGGCCGGACTTCGCGGTCCGCGTCGTGCCGTCGGCCCTGAGCGCCCGGGGCGGCAGCACGGTGCCGCTCGCGGTCCATGCCGTGCGGCGGGACGGGTTCGACGGGGCCATCGAGGTGCGGCTTGTGGACCCGCCGAAGGGCTTCGTCCTCGCCGGCGGGACCCTCCCGGCGGGGCAGGACACGGCCCGGCTGACCCTCACGGTCCCAGCCAAGCCGCCGGCGGCGCTCACGCCTCTGGCGATGGAGGCCGTCGCGCGGATCGGCGGCCGGGCGGTCCGGCGGCAGGTGGTCCCGGCCGACGACTGCACCCAAGCCTTCATCCTCCACCACCTGGTCCCGGCCCAGGCGTGGACGGTGGCCGTCGAGCCGGCCCGCTGGACCCGGGCAACGTGGGCGGTGGACGCCCAAGAGCCGCTGCAGCTGCGTCCGGGCGGGACGACGGTGGCGCACGTTCGCATGCCGAGCCGGGCGCCGAAGGGGCAACTCGGCCTCGAACTGGACAATCCGCCCGAGGGGGTGACCCTGGGGAAGGTGACGCCCGACGCCGGCGGCCTGGCCTTCGTGCTGGAGACCGACGCGGAGGCGGCCAAGGCGGGCCTGAAGGGGAACCTGATCCTGAACGTCTTCCTGGAGCGGACGCCCCCCGCCCGGGAGGACGGCCCGCCGCCCCAGGTGCGCAAGGTGCCCCTGGGCGTCCTGCCGGCGGTGCCGTTCGAGATTGCCGGGAAGCCGGCGCCGTAACGGGGGCGCGATTGCCTCGCACCGCGTCCCGGCGCGTTTCGCCGAAATGCCCACGGTCTTGACCTCGGGCGGCCAGCGGCTACACTGCGCCGTGTCCGCCTGCGAGGGAGACCCCATGGCACAGGTGCCCGACGAAAGGGGCCGTTTCGGGCCGTACGGGGGCCGTTACGTCCCCGAGACGCTGATGGCGGCCCTCGAGCAGCTCGACGCTGCCTACGAAGAGGCCCGCCACGACGAGACGTTCCAGACGGAACTGGCGTTCCTCCTTCGCCAGTACGTGGGGCGGCCATCGCCGCTCTATTTCGCCCGCCGCCTCTCGAAGGCTTGGGGCGGGGCCCGGGTCTATCTCAAGCGCGAGGACCTCAATCACACCGGGGCCCATAAGATCAACAACACCGTCGGCCAGGCCCTTCTCACCGGCCGCATGGGTAAGAGCCGCATGATCGCCGAGACCGGGGCGGGCCAGCACGGCGTCGCGACGGCCACGGGGGCGGCCCTGATGGGCCTCGAATGCGACATTTACATGGGCACCGAGGACATCCGCCGCCAAGAACTCAACGTCTTCCGCATGCGGGCCCTCGGGGCGCGTGTCATGCCGGTGGAGACGGGCCAGCGGACCCTCAAGGACGCCATCAACGAGGCCATGCGGGACTGGATGGCCACCGTCGAGACCACGCACTACTGCTTCGGGACGACCGCCGGGCCGCACCCGTTTCCGGTGATGGTGCGGGACTTCCAATCGGTCGTCGGCCGCGAAGCCCGCCAGCAGATCCAGAAGGAGGAAGGCCGGTTGCCGGACGCCGTCGTGGCCTGCGTGGGCGGCGGATCGAACGCCGCCGGGGCCTTCTACGCCTTCATCGAGGACGAGGAGGTCGAACTTGTGGGCGTCGAGGCGGGCGGCCGGGGCATCGCCACCGGCGAGCACGCCGCCCCGCTCTGTGCGGGGTCGCCGGGCGTCCTCCACGGCTCGTTCTCCTACGTGATGCAGGACGAGGACGGCCAGACGCGCCCCGTCCACAGCGTCAGCGCGGGCCTGGACTACCCCGGCGTCGGCCCGG